>NZ_CAPJ01000429.1 GCF_000331775.1 Xanthomonas translucens pv. translucens DSM 18974 | reverse complement strand
CGCCAGCGCGCACAGCGCCGCCGGCGCCATCCCGCCCAGCTCGGCCGCATTGCCGCGGCCGAGGCTGCGCGCTACGTCGCTGGACGCATGCCATTGCAGCAGGTGGCGCCGGCTGACCAGCATGCGCCACAGCGTGCGCACGATCGCCAGCGCGGCGTAACCGGCCTCGTACGGCAGGCAGGCCAGTGCCACCAGCGCGCGCTGCAGTTGCGTGACCACCGCCTTGGCCAGCGTGCCCAGGTGCATGCGCCAGGCCATGTCCGATGGCTTGGCGACCAGATCGTGCAGCGCCGGCACCACGATCGGCAGCACGAACAGGCCCAGCAGCCAGGCGGTCCACGCCGCCGGCCGCGGCAGCCATAGCCAACCGAGCACCAGCAACGCGGTGGCGGCGATCGGCACCAGGCTGCGGCGCAGGTTGTCCAGTAATTTGCCGCGCGACAGCCGCGACAGCGGCGTGCGCCGGTAGCGACCGGTGGCGTCCGGCACCCACGGCAGCAGCCAGGGCAGCAACTGCCAGTCGCCACGGATCCAGCGCGCGCGGCGCTTCACGTCGGCCGCATAGCGCGACGGATAGTCCTCGAACAACCGCACGTCGCTGACCAGGCCGGCGCGCGCATAGCAGCCTTCCAGCAGGTCGTGGCTGAGGATGCGGTTGTCGGGCAGGCGGCCGTCGAGCGCCTGCTCGAACGCATCCACGTCGTAGATGCCCTTGCCGACGAACGAACCTTCGCCGAACAGGTCCTGGTACACGTCCGACACGGTGCGCGTATACGGATCGATGCCCGGCTCGCTGCCGAACAGGCGCGCGTAACGGGTGATGCGGTGGCCGCTCATGCTGCTGCCCACGCTCGGCTGCAAGATGCCGTAGCCGCGGGTCACCCGGCCCAGCGCCGGATCGATGCGCGCGCGGTTCAGCGGATGCGCCAGGGTGGCGACGAACTCGCGCGCCGCATCGCGCGGCAGCCGCGTATCCGCGTCCAGGGTGATCACGTAGCGCACCTGCGCCAGCAGCGTGGTGGTGCCGATCAGCGCACTGAAATCGGCATCGGCGGCGCCGCCGCGCAACAGCCGGTTCAGCGCCGCCAGCTTGCCGCGCTTGCGCTCGTGGCCGATCCAGGCGTGTTCGCCGGCGCTCCACAGGCGCGGGCGGTGCAGCAGGAAGAAGCGGTCGCCGCTTTCCGGCGCATAGCGCTGGTTGAGGCGCACGATGTGCTGCGCCGCATGCGCGAGCAGCGCCGCGTCGCCGGGCAGCGTGACCTGCGCGGCGTCCAGGAAATCGGTGAGCAACGCGAAATGCAGCTGCGCATCGCGATTGGCCAGGAACCGCACTTCCAGCGCCTCGGCCAGTTCGTCGATCGTGGCCGCGTCGCTGAGCATGCTCGGCACTACCACCAGTGTGCGTGCGCCGGCCGGAATGCCCTTGGAAAAGTCCATCCGCGGCAGCGTGCGCGGCGCCACCAGCAGCGTCGCCGCCCAGTTGACCAGCGCCACGCCCAGTTCGCTGAACACCAGGGTGCCCAGCAGCGCGGTCGTGGCCCATAGCCATGCCGGCACCGTGACCAGCGCATGCAACTGCTCGAGCAAGGTCCAGGCGCCGAATGCGGCGATCGCCACGATCGGCAGCAGGTACGCCGGCAATGGCAGCGTGCGCCGCGCCACGTGGGGCCGACGCCGCGCGCGCGGCAACGCGGCGATCGCCGCCGGCAGATCGCGCTGGCCATCGTCGACCAGGTAGTAGCCGACGTGACGCTGGTCGTCCAACGACGCCGCTTGCGCCAGCTGCAGCACGCACGCGGCCACCGCGTCTTCGCTGGCGCCGCTGCGCCGCGCCAGCAGCTCGACGCTGTGCCGGTAGCTGTCGCGGGTCTGGAAGTCCATCTGCGCGTAGGTGCCATGCGGGTCGCGGCGCAGATGCGCCTCGACCGCGCTCAGCTCCTCGACGAAATCGCGCCAGTCCATCGTCGCCAGCAAACGCAGGCTGGCGATGCTGTTGCTGATCGACACCTGGTCGGCCGCCTGCTGCTGGCTTTCCGCGTGCACCATCTCGTCGATGCGCTGGCCGCCGTCGGCCAGCCACTGCTCGACCCAGGTCACCGGCATCGCCAGCACCCCGCCGCGCCCGTGCAGCGCGCGCACCAGTTCGGCCACGAACGCGCCGGACAGCGGCGGCTGCGAGCGCGCCATGTCCGCGACCACCAGCACCACGCTCTTGGGATCCTGCACGGCGGCGGTATTGAGCCGGTCGGCCCAGTCGCTGGCCAGGCGATGGTCGATACCGTCGCGCATCACCCGCGCCGCGACCCGGCGCAGGTTTTCCAGCAGGCCCAGGCGCAGCATGATCGGAATCGCCCACAGCTCACCCAGCTTCAGCGGCGTCACCGTCTGGTAGGCGGCGATGAAGCGGCTGGCCATGTCGGCATCGATGCGGCCGTCGCCGTGTGCGATCGCGTCCATCGACAACGCATAGACGCGCGGCAACCCGGCCGACGCGCCCTGCCCCAGCGCCGGCAGCTGGCGGCTGTAGCCGGCAGGCAGATGGCGCCGCGCGATCAGGATCTGTTCTTCGACCAGGTAGAAGTTGTCCAGCAGCCACTCGCCGGCGGGGGTGACGCGGATGTCGTCGCGGACCATCGCCGCGAGCATCGCCAAGGCGTCGCGCAGCACGTCCTCGTTCTGTTTCAGCCGCGCCAGCAACACCTCGGGACTGCGCCCGCCGCGCACCCGGTGGCTGCGCGCCAGGGCTTCGCCGTGCGCGGCCATCTGCTCGGCGCTGAGCAGCTGCGCGCGCAACGGCTCTTCGGCCAGCGGCTGCCCGCGACCATGCTGCAGGAACAGCGCGCGCATGCCGGAGAGGCCGCACCGATAAGGAAGCAGCCGTCTACGCAACGCACGCCAGGGGGACGCCATGATGATCCAGAGGGGCCAGAGAGCCCGCTTGGCTTCATGCTTAACAGGCGCCGGCAGCGCCAGGCGTGAATGCGGGCAGCGCGCTGCGCGTCGTTGCCGATCGTGCCGGCGGCGCGGCGCGAGACACAACCGCGCTGCGGTTGACGCTGCGGTCGACGCACGACGCGCCAATACCGTTCAGGTGCCGATGCATGCGTCGTCGCCGCTCTGCGCGATGCGCCGCGATTGTGGCGCGATTGCGCAGCAGTGCGCCAGCACGGCATCGCCACGATCGGCACGACGCTGCCACCGTTCGGCGCATCGGAACGCTACGAACCCGTTTCCGCCACCACCCGCCAGGCGGTGAACGCCTCCATCCGCGACGGCAAGACGTTCGCCGCGGCGATCGACTGCGACGCGATCCTGCGCATGCACGATACCCCCGAATCGCTGCCGGCCGCGATCCCCCGCGATCATCTGCACCGCAACGACGCAGGCTATGCGCGCAGGGCCAACGCCATCGACCTTTCGCTGTTCGGCTACAAGGCGCGTTGACGGCGCGGCGATCTCGGTGCCGCTGCCGCGACCGGCGCACCTGCGCCAACGCGTTTCCATCGGCGATCCACGGCGCTGTGTGGCGACTTCAGTCGCGACGCACATGACCGCTAACGCCTGTCGCGACCGATGGAGGCAGGGAACCGGGCAACTGAGGGTCGCGCCGTCGCTGCAGCGCACTGCCACCGGATCCGGCGGTGCACTACCATGCGGCTTCCCGCACGCGAGCCCGCCCATGCCCGACAGCCTCCACGACCTGCAAGCCGCCCAGCGTGCGTTCGCCGACGCACGCGATTGGGGCCAGTTCCACACCCCGCGCAATCTGGCCGCGGCCCTGTCGGTCGAGGCATCGGAACTGCTCGAGCATTTCCAATGGCTCACCGACGCGCAGAGCTGGCAATTGTCGAACGACAAGAAGGCCCAGGTCGGCAGCGAAGTGGCCGACGTGCTGCTGTATCTGCTGCAGCTGTGCGACAAGCTGGGCATCGACCCGATCGAGGCGGCGCGGCAGAAGATGCAGGTCAACGCCGCCAAATACCCGGTGGACCGCGCCAAGGGCCGCATCACCAAATACACCGAGTTGTAGCGGCGGCAGCGGCGGCACTGCCTCACGCCCGCTCCTACAAGGAATTGAAAGAAGCCTGCGCCAAGACGCTTGCGCCCTATCGCGCAGCGGCCTTCTTCGTAGCGCGCTTGCGCGGCGCACTGTTCCTGGCCGCCGTCTTTTTCGCACCGGTCTTGCCCCCGGTACGACGCGCCTTCGACAGACCGATGGCGATCGCGGCAAGCGCTGCACTGTCACGGTGCCGTTCGAGGTCCTCGGCAGCGGCGCCGTCGGCAAACTCGTCCGGCCGCCTGGCGACCCTGGCCAACGCCATGGCAGAACTGGGCGAGGACGCGTTCGACGATAGCGACGCGCTGCTCGCCACGGCCCGCATGGGCATTGCCGCGTCCCTGGCAGCGTATCTGGGCAGCGCCGCCCAGACCGCGCACTTGCTGGATGTCCTGAAGCGGTCTCCATCCTGAGCGCAGCAGGTCGGCGAGGCGGAACGGCGCGCAGCTGCGACAGCAGGGAACGCGCGTACCGCGACGCTTGCGGGCGGACACGAAGTCATGCGAAGAACCTGGCGCCTCGTTCGCTCATTGTGCACCGCATCAAACTTTTCCCCTGATCGATCCGTTAGCGTGTGCGCCTTCATCAAACTGGACTTCATCTATGCCGTTTCGCAGCACACGGCGCGGGTTGTTGCTTGGCGCCGGTTCGTTCGCATTGTTGTCGCAGGTCCCGATGGGGTTGGCGCTGCCGCGCGGCGCGGCGAAGACACCAGCCTTCGTCGATGCGCTGATCGCACGCATGACGGTGGAAGAGAAAGCCGGGCAACTGACCCTGTCAGGCTCGGCGCAACAGACCGATGCCGCGGCGGCGGCCAATCCGGTCAACCTGCGGCCCACCGCCGAAGGCCAGTTGGCTGCTGCACGCGCCGGGCGCCTGACCGGCGTCTTCAACGGCTCCAATGTGCGTTGGCACCAGCAACTTTAGCAGGCCGCGCTGCAGAGCCGGCTGCAGATCCCGCTGCTGTTCGCCGCCGACGTGATCCATGGCTTCACCACCGTGTTCCCGGTGCCGTTGGCAGAGGCCGCCAGCTTCGAGCCGGAACTGGCGCAGCGCACCGCGCGCGCCGCGGCGCTGGAAGCCAGCGCGGTTGGCATCGACTGGACCTTCGCACCGATGGTCGATATCGCCCGCGATGCGCGCTGGGGCCGCGGCGTGGAAGGCAGCGGCGAGGACGTGCTGCTCGGCAGCCGCTTCGCCCAGGCGCGGGTGCGCGGCTTCCAGGGCCAGGGCATCGGCAACGCCGACGCGGTGGCCGCCTGCCCCAAGCATTTCGCTGCCTACGGCGCGGTCGAGGCCGGGCTCGACTACAACACCGTGGACATCTCCGAACGCACCCTGCGCGAGGTGTATTTCCCGCCGTTCCGGTCCGCGTTCGACGCCGGCGCGGTGACCACCATGGCCGCGTTCAACGAGATCGCCGGCGTTCCCGCAACGGCCAACCACTGGCTGCTGAGCGACGTGCTGCGCGGCGAATGGAATTACCGCGGACTGGTGGTGTCCGACTACACCGCCGACCAGGAGCTGGTCGCGCACGGGTTCGCCGCCGATGCGCGCGACGCGGCGCGGCTGGCGTTTCTGGCCGGGGTGGACATCAGCATGCAGAGCGGGCTGTACCTGCAGCACTTGCCCGGTCTGGTCGCGGACGGCGCGGTGACGATGGCGCAACTGGACGCCGCGGTGCGCCGCGTGCTGCAGTTCAAGGCAGCGCTCGGCCTGTTCGACGACCCGTTCCTGCGCATCGTGCCCGAGCGCGCGCAGGCGCGGCAGCGGCGCCCGGAAACCCTGGCGCTGGCGCGCGAGGCGGCGCGCAAGTCGGTGGTGCTGCTGAAGAACGACGGCGAGCTGCTGCCGCTCAAGCGCCACGGCCAGCGCATCGCGCTGATCGGGCCGATGGCCGCCAACTGGGTGGAGAACGCCGGTCCGTGGATACTGTTCGGCGGCGACGACAGTGGCAACGACCTGGCCACCGCGCTGCGCGCGCAACTGGCCGATCCGAACGCGCTGCAGGTGGTGGAAGGCTGCGGTTTCGAATCCAGCCTGCCCGGCGGGGTGCAGGCCGCGGTCGCGGCGGCGTCCGCCGCCGATGTGGCGGTGCTGGCGATCGGCGAGCCGCTGCGCTATTCGGGCGAAGCCCAATCGCGGACCGACATCGTCATTCCGGCGGCGCAGCAATCGCTGCTGGCCGCGGTGGCGGCGACCGGCACGCCAGTGGTGGTGGTGCTCAGCAACGGCCGCGCCCTGGTGCTCGACGGCCCGGTAATGGACGCGCAGGCGATCCTGGTCGGCTGGTTTCTGGGTTCGGCGTCGGGTGCGGCACTGGCCGACATCCTGTTCGGCACGCACGGCCCATCCGGGCGCCTGCCGGTGAGCTTCCCGCGCGCCTCTGGGCAAGAGCCGTACAGCTACGCGCACAAGTCCAGCGGCCGGCCCGATCCGCGCCCGGACGCGCTGACGCTGTTCAAGACCCACTACCGCACCGCATCCAACACGGCGCTTTTCCCGTTCGGCCACGGCCTGACCTACGGCCGCATCGAATACGGCGACCTGACGCTGGGCGATGCGCGGCTCGCCGCTGGCGGCACGCTGCGGATCAGTGCGCGCATCCACAACCGCGGCACGCACGATGCGGAGGAAGTGGTGCAGCTGTACGTGCACGACCGCAGCGCCAGTGTCACCCGCCCGGTGCGCGAGCTGAAGGATTTCCGCAAGGTCGCGGTGCCGGCCGGCGGCAGCGTCAGCGTGGAGTTCGCGTTGCGCCGCGAGGATCTGCTGTTCGTCGGGCAGGCGCTCAAGCCGACGGTGGAGCCTGGCGTGTTCGACCTGTGGGTAGCGCCGTCGGCCGAAGCGGCCGGCGTGTCCGCCAGCTTCGAGCTGCTGGGCTGAGCCGCGAGCGCTTTAGCTTTTCGAAACGGCCGTGCCGGCTCCGGAGCGCTTCAACCCTGCAGCGCCTGCGCCAGGAACCGCGCGGTGCGGGAGCGCGCATGCCGGGCCACCGCCTGCGCCAGGCCGGCGACGACGACCTTGCCGCCTTCGTCGCCGGCGCCTGGCCCCATGTCGATGATCCAGTCGCTGGCCGCGGCTACGCGCATGTCGTGCTCGACCGCCACCACGGTATTGCCCGCCTCCACCAGCCCGTGCAACTGGCGCAGCAGCGTGTCCACGTCGGCCGGATGCAGGCCGGTGGTCGGTTCGTCGAGCACGTAGACGGTGTCGCGGCGCTGCGCGCGTTGCAGCTCGGTGGCCAGCTTGATCCGCTGCGCCTCGCCGCCGGATAGCTCGGTCGCTGGCTGGCCCAGCCGCAGGTAGCCCAGCCCGACTTCGCCCAGCACCTGCAACGGCCGTGCGATCGCCGCGTCGTCGGCGAAGAAGTCCGCCGCCTGCGCCACAGTCATGCGCAGCACCTGCGCGATGGTGTGCCCGCGCAGTTCGATCTCCAGCGTCTTGGCGTTGTAGCGCGCGCCATGGCAGCTGGGGCATGGCGCGTAGACGCTGGGCATGAACAACAATTCCACGAACACCGCGCCCTCGCCTTCGCAGGTGGCGCAACGGCCCTTGGCGACGTTGAACGAGAAACGGCCGGCGTCGTACTTGCGCTTGCGCGCCGCGGGCGTGGCCGCGAAGCGCTTGCGCACGTGGTCGAACAACCCGCTATAGGTGGCCAGGTTGGAGCGCGGCGTGCGGCCGATCGGCTTCTGGTCCACCTGCACCAGGCGCCGCACATGCTGCAGGCCATCGGCGATGCGTCCGTCGGTCGCCGCTTGCGTGCTGCGTTCCAGCGGATCCACGCCTTCTTCCGGATCGGCATGCTCCTGACCAAGATGCGCGCCGAGCAACTCCACCAATGCCTGGCTGACCAGCGACGATTTCCCGGAACCGGACACGCCGGTGACCGTGGTGAACACGCCCAGCGGGATGTCCACGTCCAGCGCAGCGACGTTGTTGCGGGTGATGCCGCGCAGCTGCAGCCACGCGCCCGGCGCGCGCGGCGCATGCGCGATCGGCGCCTGCTCGGCGAACAGATAGCGGCGCGTGGACGAGGCCGCAACCTGCGCCAGCCCCGCCGGCGGTCCGCTGTACAGCACCTGCCCGCCGTGCTCGCCTGCGCCGGGACCGACATCGACGATCCAGTCGGCATGGCGGATCACGTCGATCTCGTGCTCGACCACGAACAGCGAATTGCCGGCGGCCTTGAGCTGATCCAGCGCGGCCAGCAGCGCCTGCGCGTCGGCCGGATGCAGGCCGGCGGACGGCTCGTCCATCACGTAGACCACGCCGAACAGCTGCGAGCGGATCTGCGTGGCCAGGCGCAGCCGCTGCAACTCGCCGGGCGACAGCGTGGGCGTGCTGCGTTCCAGCGTGAGATAGCCCAGGCCCAGCTCCTGCAGGATCTGGATCCGCGCCAGCAGATCCTGCGCGATGCGCTGCGCGGCGATGGCCTGCTCGGGATGACGCTTGGCGTCGCGGGTGCGGCCAGCCGCGGCCGGGCGCAGCAGTTCGGCCACCTGCGTGAGCGGACGCTGCGACAACGCGCCGATGTCCAGCCCGGCGAAGGTCACCGACAGCGCCTCGCGACGCAGGCGCTTGCCGTCGCAGGTCGGGCATGGCGTGCTCAGCAGATACTGCGCCACGCGCTTCTTGATCAGCGCGCTCTGGGTGCTGGCGAAGGTGTGTAACACGTAACGGCGCGCGCTGCTGAAGGTGCCCATGTAAGCTGGTTCCTGCTTGCGCCGCAGCGCGCGCTGCGTCTCGGCGAGGGTGAAGCCCGGATACACCGGCACGGTCGGCTGCTCGTCGGTGTACAGGATCCAGTCGCGGGTCTTCTTCGGCAGCTTGGCCCAGGGCACATCGACGTCGTGACCGAGCGTGGTGAGGATGTCGCGCAGGTTCTGCCCGTGCCAGGCCGGCGGCCACGCGGCGACGGCGCGCTCGCGGATGCTCAGCGTGCGATCCGGCACCATCGACGCCTCGGTGGCGTCGTAGATGCGGCCCAGGCCGTGGCAAGTGGGACAGGCGCCGGCAGGCGTGTTCGGCGAGAAGCCATCGGCGTAGATGATGGCCTGCCCCGGCGGATAGTCGCCGGCGCGCGAATACAGCATGCGCAGCGAATTGGAGATGGTGGTGACGCTGCCCACCGACGAACGCGTGCTCGGCGCACCGCGATGCTGCTGCAGCGCCACCGCCGGCGGCAGGCCTTCGATGGAATCCACGTCCGGCACCCCGGCCTGGTCGATCAGGCGCCGCGCGTAGGGCGAGATCGAATCCAGATAGCGGCGCTGCGCCTCGGCGAACAGCGTGCCGAACGCCAGCGACGATTTGCCGGAACCGGACACACCGGTGAACACCACCAGCGCATCGCGCGGCAGTTCCACGTCCACGTCCTTGAGATTGTGTTCGCGGGCGCCACGGACGCGGACGAAACCGGAGGCGGGGGAAACGGGCGGCTTGGGCATTGGCTGGAAAATGGGCGAGAGCTTGCGCAAGCTTAGCGGGTCGGGCGGATGCGGCTGTGTATGCGCTGGCGCGATGGGCGAGGCGTCGCCTTCGCGACCACGCACACCTGTCCATCGACATGCACTCTTGCAGGAGGAACTTCAGTTTCGGCGCTGTCCCAAGCTGTCAGGTCCACCGCTTCGCCGGTCGCGGCTGAGGCCGCTCCTACAAGAGCCGACAGGCCCCAACCAAGGCGCCCTGTAGGAGCGGCTTCAGCCGCGACAGACAGCTTGGAATATCGATACATCACGGTCGAGGCGGAAGCCTCTCTTACAAGAAAATTGCGGCGAGCCGGCTGGGCACGCTGCGGGAGGGACTTCAGTCCCGACGCTGTCACCCGCCGCTAAACGTAGCGCGGAATCGGCCCCCAACTACACGCAGATATGGCGCGCGCCACGCGCCGCGACCATCGCAGCGCTCTTGTGTTCGCACCCGCAACGCCCCATCCAGTTGTTGTTCCGCCCATGCCGATGCCTACCCGCCCCCCTTCTTTCTCAAGGAACCGCTCATGTCCGTCTCAATGTACCGCCTTAGCGTCCCGGTATTGCTGCGTGGCCTGGGCGTGCTGCAACGTTACGTCGACCTGGCCGAGCGCCATGCGCAGGACAAGGGCCTGGATCCGCAGACGCTGGTCGACGCGCGCCTGGCACCGGACATGTTCGGCTTCGCCGCGCAGATCCAGCGCGCCTCGGACACCGCCAAGAACACCATCGGCCGCCTCAGCGACATCGTGCCGCCGAAGATGGCGGACGACGAAACCACCCTGGCGCAGCTGCGCGAGCGCATCGCCGCCACCCAGCGCTTCCTGCACAGCGTAGATGCTGCCGCCCTGGACGGTGCGCAGGACCGCGCGGTGTCGCTGAGCGCCGGCAAATTGAAGGCCGACTTCAACGGCAGCGACTACCTGCTGACCTTCGCCCTGCCTAACTTCTTCTTCCATGTCGCCACCGCGCACGCGATCCT
Organism: Xanthomonas translucens pv. translucens DSM 18974; assembly: GCF_000331775.1. The sequence goes on along the minus strand of NZ_CAPJ01000429.1, from coordinate 9,081 downwards.
GCGCCAGCAAGGCGTGGCGGTGGGCAAGCTCGACTACCTGGGGCCGTTCGACACGAGAGAAACGGCAGCCGCCTAAAGCCCCTCTCCCCTCGGAAGAGGGGTTGGGGTGAGGGTCCGGCGCGAAAGCGACTCGCTGATGTAAGCGCACGAAGCTGCGCCTGTCAGCGTCGGAGACCGCGCCTGCCGGCGCCAGGCGACTACGCCAACGAAGGCGCCACAAGCGCGCCGGCATCGTCCGCAGCAAACACCCCTCCCGCCAACGCATGCATCCGCGCCACCGCCGCCGCGAACGGCCGCAGCACCGCCACGCCGCGCTCGGCGAACACCGCATGCAGCGCGCCGTAGTACCACAAAGTCCCCTCGCGGCCGGCAGTGAAACGCTCGAACACCTGCATACCCACCGCGGGATCTTCCAGATCCGCAACGATACTGCGCGCGTTGTAAAGCTTGTCGCAGGCCGACACCAACAGCACTACATCCGGCGCCTGGCGCAGATGCGCCAGATACGCCTGCTTGCGGATGCGCCAGGCACGGCGCCTGACCGGCACGTCCTCCTGCGCCGCCTTGCGCTCGGCGCTGGCGTCGGTACAGCCCATCACGATCGCCGCCACCGCATCGCCGAACTGCGCGCGGATCACCGCCTCGTGGCCGGCGCCGCAGTCCTCGACCACGTCGTGCAGCAATGCCGCAATCGCCTGATCCTCGTCGCCACCGGCCTCCAGCACCAGCGTCGAGACCCCCAGCACATGGCTGAAATACGGCACCGTGCCGCCCTTGCGGAACTGGCCGGCGTGGGCGATGCGCGCGTAGTCCACGGCACGCGCATAGCGTTCGGTGAGAGCGGTCATGCGGTCTTCCTGACGGGGCAGACCCGCATTATTGCGGAATCCGCACGCCGTCGCGGCGCAAACGGTTCAGACCGGCGCCGGCCGCACCCGGAACACCACGCTCATCCGCGGCGCCACCGGCCTGGCGGTCTTGGGGATGCCGTGCGCGTGGGTGAGCTGCTAGGCATGGCGCATCGCCAGCAGGCTACCCGGCACCAGTTCCACGCCGATGCTCCTGCGCGCGCCGGCGTTGGCACGCAGGTTCATGCGCCGCGGCGCGCCCAGCGACACCAGCGCGATCGGATGCGGCGCCAGCAGCGTATGCAGCGTGCCGTGATGCATCGCCACGCTGTCGCGGCCGTCGCGTTACAGATTCAGGCTCACATCGGTGTACGGCGCCGGCACCCGTGCCTGCACCGCGGCATGCAGCGCGCGCAACGGCAGCGCCTCGGACAGCGCATGCAAGCCGTACGCCGCCACCCGCCGCGGCACGTCCACCACCCGGTCGTACATCGGCCGGCGCAGCTGCTGCCACTGCGCGCCATCGCGCAAGGCGGCGAACCGGGCCTGCGCCGGCTCCGGATCGAGCAGCCGCGGCCAGTAACGGATCCCGCCCTCGGCATCGTGCACCAGGCAATGCGGCGCGTCGTCGGGCTGGGCGAACATGTCCATGGGCACAAGATGGGCGCGCGGCAGAGCAGGCACCATCCCAGCATCTGAACGGATCAGCGGCTGCGACGCGGCGCAATGGCGCCGCCCGCGATGGGGAATTCTTACTTTTCGCCCGCGCTGCGTTAACGTTGCGCTTGGGAGCATGCAAAATGTACCTACATCACAGCACAGGCGAGACGCACGCATGACCGCAGCGCGCAGGACAACGAAAAGCATGACCACAGCAGCCGCCACGCCCCTCCACAGCGTCAATGGCGCCCACGCAGACGCCGCAGGCCGCGGCGCCAAGGCGCCAGCCAAAGCGCTCCGCGCACGCGGCGCACCGGGCACCCGCAGCGAGGTGTTCCAGTCGCCGCTGTCCGCAGGCGGCACCGACAGCGACCTGCGCCGGCGCGCGCAGCGCACGCAATTGGCGACCAGAGTGGCCGCCGTCGGCACGATTGCCGCCGTGGCGGCGGTCGCCGCGCTGATCGCCTGGCGGCGCGCGCGGCGCTAACACCGCCCGGCAATCGCGCACCGCTGCAGCCGTCATGGCCATCCCCGTCGACCTGCCGACCCAGCGCCTGTTCGACTGCGCCGAGACCAGCATCGCCCAATTGTCCGAGACCAGCAGTTCCTGGCCCAAGGTCACCCGCAAGGACGCCGCCAACGGCGTGCTGGAATCGGGCGACTTCGAAGAAGCCAACCGCAGCGGCTTCCGCATGCGCATCGAGCGCGCGCAAGGCGCCGGCCAGGCCAGGATCGCCCTCAAGGGTGCAGGCGCCTACTTCGCCGACCTGGGCGTGGCGCAGGCGATGCAGGACCTCAAGACCGCGCTGGGCAGTTGCATCGCCACCCCACCGCGCTAGTCTCGAGCGGACGGAAAGAAGAGCCTTATGCGCGACCATTCGATCGAAGCACGATTGCTCTGCATTGCCGGCATCGCCGGCCACGCCTACTGGGTGCTGCGCGACGAGCGCGGCAACGCCCTGGCCGAACTGCACGGCCTGGCCACCGACCGGCACACCGGCACGCCGATCCCGATCGGCACCGACGCACGCAGGCACGCGCTGCGCGCCTGGCACTACCCGCACGACGCGGACTATGCGAACGCAATCGGCGCCCAGCCCGACCGCACCAGCTACCTGCGCGACGGCCAGCCGGCGCGCACCGCCGCCAGCGGCGACAAGCACGAAATCCTGGCGCGCTGGCATGCCGCGGTGCGCGCCGTACCCGAACTCAACGCCCAGGACCTGGACTACCCCAACTACGGCTTCAAGCTGTTCGGCGCCACCATCAACAGCAACTCCGCCTTCCGCACCTTCGGCGAACTGATGGGCGTGCCGGTGCCAGGTTTCTCCCGCAGGCTGCAACCGGGCATCGGCAACTACATGCTGCCGCGCGAGCGCATCGCGGCGCTGTGTTATCGCGAGCGGGTGGAGGAGGACCGGCAGAGGGTCTGCACACCGGGCAGCGATGCCATCCGCCAAGACGCCCGCAACCACACCATGCCGAGGCAAATCCGCAGCAACGTCTGAGGCCAGCCTGGACAACGGGTGTACGCAGCCGAAGACCGTTCATGGCGCCTCCCAATCGGCGCTATGACCTTGTGCCTGATACGGAGACTGACGCTGCGCCGGCCACGACACCTCGCGCAGCACCATGTCCATCTGCTCCGCGAGCAGCTCCATGCACACCGCTAGCTCGCCCGCACGCACCCTCTTGGCGGCCTCGCGTTCTTCGGCCAAAGTGCGTGGCTGAGCTAGTCGCGCTAGGAACAGCATATGATCGCGCAGCTGCTGTAGGCGGTACTGCGCTTCTTCTGGCAGGTAATAGCCAGGCTCCGAATCGGGATGACGGGCGGCCTCGGTCATAGCATCTCTCGCCAAACGGCATGAAGATCCACCCGTTGTCGGAGGTGGTAGCCCGCTGTAAGAGGAGTTTCTAGGCCCCGTTTAGTAATATTGCTACTTGCAGTGGGGGAACGTCAAGGTGTTTGAAAGCAAGTGGTAAATAGCCAACTTGAGCCAACCATCTATTCGCTTACGGAAGTCGGGGCGGTTCCCCAGACAGCGATCGCGCTCGCAGCGCCTCATACAGCTGCGCCGGACCGAGAAGGATGTCCTTCAGCCCATCGCGAACGCGCTCAGAGTCCAACGCCTGCGTGCTCATCGTCTGGTGTGCTTCGAATGCATCCATGATGGCGTGCATCAGCGCATCTTTCAGGTCAGGCGAGTTGGCGAACTGCTCCTTGCTGTTGCTGCTCGCTTGCTGCACCAGCGTGTCGTTCTCCAGAAGCTTTCCCTTGATGACGCCATTAACGTAGACCAATTGGTCATCATCGGTCAGCTCACCTTGGAAAAGGCCATTCACCTTCTCGATGATTTCCACCAAGTAGGCCTGCTGCTTCTCCTGCACTGATCCACTGCCCACCGCATCCATCGGCGCCAGTTTGTAACTGCCGTCCTGATTGAGGCCCATCGGCTGCTTGCCGCGGCCCTTCAACGTGTGGTGCGTGAGGACGACCTTGGAAAGGTCCACTGTATCGCGCTCCCGCCCGAATTCGAGCAACGGAATCAGACGCCGGAAGAACAGAAAGCGCTTTTCGATGTCGGTGTTGCCATAGTCGAAGATCTGGCCAAGGAATGCGTAAAGACGCGTGTAGGCACCCATGTCGTTCTTGAACAGGATCAAAGCGTCCAGCTGATCCTTGGCCGCCTTCGCCTTCTTCTGGTCATCTTGGGCTTCGGATTCGATCTTCTCCTGCTGCAAGGCCTTGTATCGCTTCAGCAGGCGATCGGCCACAGGCGCAATGGCAGCATCCAGCTGCTTCTGCGTGCCTGCATAATCCATTTCAACACGCGCTACGCGCTCGACCTCAAAGCTATCGTAGTAACCTGCTGCATCCAGCTTCGCACGCAGGTCATACACCTGATTCGGATCAGTGACCGATGCAAGCTCCACGGTCTTGTAGTAGGTTCTGAAGGCCTTCAGGATCTCGGCAGGATCGTTGACGAAGTCGAGCACGTACGTCGTGTCCTTTCCAGGATAGGAACGATTGAGTCGCGACAGCGTCTGCACCGCCTGGATCCCGCCCAACATCTTGTCCACGTACATGCCGCACAGCAGCGGCTGGTCGAAGCCCGTCTGGAACTTATTGGCAACTAGGAGCAGGTGATAGTCCGGCTCCTTGAAGACCTCACGGATGTCACGCCCACGCAGGCCCGGGTTCAGCAGCTGATTCGATTCAGTCACTGCATCGGGGAAACTGTCCGGATCATTGACCTCACCCGAGAACGCCACTAGCACGCCCAATGCATAGTGCTGCCGCTCAATATAGCCGCGGATGGCCTTCTGCCAGCGCACCGCCTCCTTGCGACTGCCGACCACGACCATCGCCTTGGCTTTCCCACCCAGCAACGGCTGCACGTTCTCGCGGAAGTGCTCCACCACTACCTGCACCTTGCTGGCGATGTTGTAAGGATGCAAGCGCACCCACTGCATGATCCCTTTCAACGCCGAACTTCGCTCTACTTGGAGCTGGTCGTACTCTTGCCCATTGTGCGCAAGCTTGAAGGCCAGGTTGTAGGTGGTGTAGTTCTTCAACACATCGAGGATGAACTTCTCCTCGATCGCCTGCCGCATCGAGTAGACATGGAAGGGTTTTGGCAGTCCGTCTTCGCCTTTGCCGCCGAACAGCTCCAGCGTCTTGGCCTTTGGCGTGGCGGTGAAGGCCACGTACGTCAGGCCTTTCACGCCCACCCGTGCTTCCATCTGCGCGGCGATCAGCGCTTCGGTATCGACTTCACCACCGTCCTGCAGCTGGGCCCACTCCTCTGCGGAAAGCACTTGCTTGAGCTTGACCGCGGCCTCGCCGGTTTGCGAGCTGTGCGCCTCGTCGGCGATCACTGCGAAACGCTTGCCCTCGGTCGCCGCAAGCTCCTGCACGGCCTGCAATGCAAAGGGGAAGGTCTGGATGGTGCAGACAATGATCTTCTTGCCGTCCTTCAATGCCTGGCTCAGCTGCGCGCTCTTGCTGCCGGATTCGTTGGTAATGCTGGCCACCACGCCGGTGGTGCGCTGGAAGTCAAACAAGGCCTCTTTCAGCTGAGCATCCAGCACCGTGCGATCGCTCACCACCAGCACGCTGTCGAACAGCTTGGTGTGGTGTTCGTCGTGCAGGTCGGCCAGGAAGTGCGCTGTCCAGGCGATGGAGTTTGTTTTGCCTGAACCGGCCGAATGCTGGATCAGGTAACGCCCACCCGCACCATTGGCCAGCACATCGGCGACCAGTTGTCGCGTCGCATCCAGCTGGTGATAGCGGGGGAAGATGACGTTGGCCAGCTGCTTCTTGTCATCGCGCTTGCCGATCAGGTAACGGTGCAGGATGTCCAGCCAGCTTTCGCGAGTCCAGACCCCCTCCCACAGATAGGCCGTAGCATAGCCATCGGGGTTTGGCGCGTTGCCTGCACCACCGTCGTTGCCACGATTGAACGGCAGGAAGACCGTGTCGGTCCCGGCCAGCCGCGTTGTCATCATCACTTCGGACTGGCTAACCGCAAAGTGGACCAGCGCCCCTCCAGGGAATCCCAGCAACGGCTCAAGCACGCCACCTTTTGGATGGGGATGGCGGTCGAAGCGGTATTGGTCCACCGCGTCGTCTACGCCCTGGGTGAAGTCACTCTTCAGCTCGGCGGTGGCCACCGGGATACCGTTGAGGAACAGCACCAGATCCAGCTCGTCACCGGGATTGTTAGGCGAATGGCGGACCTGCCGCACCACACGCAGCCGGTTTGCCGCATACCTGGCCTGGATGTCCGGGTTGATCGCCAACGCCGGCTTGAACTGCGCCAACTCCAGCGGCTCGCGCAGGCCAAGCATCTCCACGCCGCGGCGCACCACGTCCAGCGTGCCGCGCTCGTTGAGGTTCTTACGCAGGCGCTCGGCCAGCACCTGCGGCGTTGCGGGGCCGTGCGTCTTGACCAGGCGCTGCAAGCTGTCTGGTTGCGTCGCCTCGATCCATGCCAGCAGATCGGGCAGGAACAAGCCGCTCGCCCGGTCGAACAAGTCCGCATCACCCTCCTCGTGGAGCCAGCCGCTGGCCGCAAGGTGCGCGCAGATCTCTCGCTCGAAATGGTGTTCTTGGTGCAGATTCATCCGATCCCCTGTTGGCATTCTTTGCTGCTTATTTAAATCAATGGTGCCGGCGTCGCCGGAAGCGCGGGAGGCCCCAGCACGAATCGCGCGCGTTCCTGTCGAAGCATCTGGTATGGCGTCAAGAAGCGCACGCCAAGCCCTACACAGACGTTGGGAATCTTGATCTTCCTTGTTGAATTGGCTGGCACTTCATGCGTCACCACAGCGTGGCCTGCCGCCAACGCGAACGCCACCAGCCAGTAATCGGCGACCTGCAGAAAGGTGTTCACCGCGACCGGCTCGTATTGCTGACTAGCAACCCATGCGCTGACCCGCGCAGCAGCAGCCAACACCGCATTGTCAGGCGGAAGGAAGAATGCATCGCCGCGCGCGTGCGCCCACACGGCCAGATCGTCCTCACCGGTCTGTAGCTCTTCGCCAACCTGGCGAATGCTGAAAACATTCCCGGCCGCATGCTTGATCACCAGCCAATCCCAGAACGCCGGGCAGAAATCGAACCCGTATTGCAGGTTCTTGGCCTGGATAAAGACATTTGCATCCAGCAGATAAGCCATCAGGTCGGCAGTCCCAGTGAGCGGCCAAGCTCGTTGAATGTCCCGGTCTTCGCGATTCCCAGCATCTGGAAGGCGTCGCGATACAGCGTACGGCCTTCGAGCGTGCTCTCCACCAGGGAACGGGCAAAACGCTTGCCCACCCGCGCGGTCGTCGTGCGATAAAAATCGCCACCACCACTGCTTGTTGCCTGGATCGCCGCCAACCGAGCCTGCTCGGCACGAAATGCCTGCCAGAAGGCATCGCGGCTCAGCCTGCCGGCATCCAGCATCCTGCGCAGCACCACCAACGTGCTGACCTTGAACTCCCGCGCGAGCCTGCGCAGCGCTTCTTCCAACAGCTCGCCATCACGCAGGGCCGCAACAAACACGGGCAACGGCACCAGCAGCTCCGCGGCAACCTGGTTGCACCAGCGTTCAACGTCAGCGCCATGTTGCGGCCGGCCGGCTCCCTCGACGCCAGCATCGCTCAACGCCGATTGCCCAAGCCACAGATGCGCCAGTTCGTGCGCCAGCGTGAACATCTGCGCGGACTTGCTGTCGGCGCCGTTAATGAAGACCAGCGGCGCGAGCGCGTCTACCAAGGCGAATCCGCGGAACTCCTCAGGGTCCAGGCCGCGATTGTTGTTGCTACCCACCACGCCACTGACCATCACCAAGACACCAAGCTCGTCGGCCTGAGCAACGAACAAGCGCAACGCCTCAGCCCAGCTGGGACATTCCCGTCGCGCCTGCACGCTGAACCCCAGCGTCAGCCGCAACTGCTCGGCGGCACGTTCTGGCCTAATGGAAAGGTCCATGCTTCCGATGAACGGCAACGGCCGCTGGCCCGTGACTAGCGCCTCATCGCGATACCAGGCCTGTCGAGCTTGGCAGGCATAGAGCGTGTCCAGCAGGTCGGCGCCCGGCCGGGCAACGGCACGATCCCCGATGGTACGAAAGTCTGGAATGGGAAGCGGTTCCTCGGGCGGCCTCGGCAGGAAGAAGTAGCCAACGGGCGCGTGCGTCGCACGCGCATAGCTTTCAAGCTGCCGCAGCGTTGGCTGCAGATCACCCGCCTCCCACTCCGGCAGCTTTGGGAACCGCACTGTCAACGCCCGCGCATCCAGACCCGCGCGGTCCCGCGCCCAGCGCAACAGTTCAGGTTGGACATCAACTCGGATCATCTGAAGAGTTTAACCAAGACGCCGCGGGCGGCTCCATGTGATCGCCAGTATTGCCTAAGAAAATCAAAGTGGCCTATGTTAAAGCCAGCCTAGAACATGGATGGCTCATCGGCGCTGTCTTGCCCCTCTTGAGTCACCGCCCCAGTCGCCCAAAAACGACTTCGCCCGAACGGCGGCCGGTCACGGCATCCACACCATCCTGCACTGCCTGGCGCTCAACCGTATCCAAGGAACGGCCCGAAGCATCTTTCCAATCGTCCCAGCCGTTGGACGAGCGACCCAGCAGCAATCCCGATGCAGCACTGGGCGACCGGAACAGGTGGTCGACCTCAAACCGGATCTGCGCCCCCTGAGCGGATAGCACCCCCTGCTCCAGCAACTCCTTACGCGTCGCGAGCATACGATCAGGGACTGATGCGACCGTTTCAAAGCGACCGGTAGAGCCTTTCAGGACCACCATGCCCTCGGTGGTGTACTCGCCAAGGCCTTCGGTGTCTGGACCACGACAGTGATAGCGAGGCTTCTGAACCGCGGCAGAGGCATGCAGTTTTCGTAGCGGCTCAAAGATGGGGTAGCCCATCGTTGCCAGCAGCACCCGGAGGGTCTGGTGGATCTCGCGGCAATCCGCTTCCATTGGCGCAGGCGTGTGCGGCCGTCCACCACCGGTCCCGTTGTGCAATTGATAACGCCCGGCCTCTTGGGCTTGCTGGATGGAACACCACTCAAGGT
>NZ_CAPJ01000430.1 GCF_000331775.1 Xanthomonas translucens pv. translucens DSM 18974 | reverse complement strand
CGTCGCAGGTCGTGCGCGGCCGAGCGCGCGCAGCGTCGGCAGCGGCGCGTCGGTCACCGGCAGGCACGCGTCGTCGCGATCCGTGATCGTCGCCCATGGCGCGAACTGGCGCAGTTCCTGCTGCGCGGCGTTGCACGCGTCCAGCAGGACCTGCGGCCAGTGCGGCGCCAAGGCGTCGGCGGACTGCTCCGCGCCGGCCGCAGGCGGCGGCCAGCGCTCGGCGATCGAGGCCGCCGGCAGGGCCAGTGCAGCCAGTGCGTGCCAGATCTGCGGCAGCGTGGCCGGCGGTGCCGCACGCAGCGCATGCAGACGCTGATCGACGTCATGCAGCGCCGCCTGCGGCAGCGCGGATGCGGCTGGATTATTGTGCGCGGCCTCGCGCAGCACGCCGAACGTATCGGCCAGGCCGTCGAAGGTGGCCGCACTCAGCAACGGCGCATCGCACAGCGCCAGCAGGCCCTGGCGCAGGGTCAGCAGATGCCCGGCCAGATTGCCGCTGTCCACCGTCGACAGGTAGGCTGGCGGCAACGGCAGCAGGGTCTCGGTGTCGTACCAGTTGTAGAAATGGCCGCGGTGGCGCGGCAGCGTTTCCATCGTCGCCAGGGTCAGCCGGGTGCGCTCGATCACCCCGCCCGGCTGCAGGTAACCCAGGTCGTAGGCGGCCAGGTTGCCGAGCAGGGCCAGGCCGATGTTGGTCGGCGAGGTGCGCCGCGCCACCACCAGTTGCGGATGTTCCTGCACGTTGTCCGGCGGCAGCCAATGGTCCTGCGCGCGCATGTGCACTTCGAAGAACGCCCAGGTCCGCCGCGACAGCCGGCCGAGGAAGGCGCGTTGCGGCGGCGCCAGCTGCGCGCGGCGCGGCGCGGCGGCATGGCCCATCCACGCCATCAGCGCCGGGGCGACGATCCACAGCGCCAGGATCGGCGCGGCGACCCACAGCGCATGCGGCTGCCGCCAGGCCAGCACCTAGCTAG
>NZ_CAPJ01000431.1 GCF_000331775.1 Xanthomonas translucens pv. translucens DSM 18974 | reverse complement strand
AGTGGAGGCCGGCACCACGTCGGCCAGGCGCTGCCCTGCGGCCACCGCCTGCCCGCGCAGCAGCGGCCGCAGGGCGAGGCGTCCGGCACACGGCGCGCGCACCTCCCATTGCGCGGCCGCGGCCTGCTCGATGCTCTCGCGCCTGGCCTGCTGCAGGGTCGCATCGGCGGCGAGCAGTTGTTCGCGCAGGCCTGGCTGTAGCTGGCGCAGGTCCTCGCGCGCTTGCGCCAGCGCATCGGCCAGCGCCATGCGCTCGCGCTCCAGGTCCAGGGTCCGCGCGCGCTGGTCCATCGACTCGGCCATCTTCTCGTCGACGAATTGCGGACTGACCAGGCCGCGCGCCATCGCAGTGCGGTAGCGCTGCTCGATGGCTTCGGTCAGTTGCTGGCGCCGGCGCAGCACCGCAAGCTCGCCGTCCAGGTGCGCCAGCCTGGCCTGCATGCCGGTCATGGACTGCGCCAGCGCCTGCTGCTGCATGCGGCCCTGGGTGCGGATCTGCTCCATGGCCTCGACCGCCAGGCGCTCGCGCTCGGCCAACACCGACGCGGCCCGCGCGGTCGGCCGCTGGCGGTCGTCGCGGTGCTCGGCCGACAGCACGAACAGCACCCGCCCGGCCGCCACACCCTGCCCCTCCGCCGCCCGGATCGCGACCACCACGCCGGCCTGGGGACTGCTGATCGCCACCGTGCCCTGCGTCGGGGTGAGCACGCCCTGCAAGGTCTGGCTGCGCGCGAAACCCAGGCAGAAGAACGCGGCGACCAGTCCGGCCACGATCAGCGTCACCGCCAGCACGCCCAGCTGCGTCGCGCGCCCGTGCCTGAGCACGATGCGCCCGAGCCCGGCGCGCCGCTGGTGATCCAAGGCCTGGCGACGGAACAGCATGCTCAGGCGCGGCCGTGCACGCGAGGTCGGCCAGCGGGCACCGCGCCATTCATACGATGCGCACGCCAGGCACGCGCTCGGTTTCCCAGAACGCCAGCTGCTGCAGCCGCTCGAACAGCTCCGGCGGCAGCACGCTGCGACGCGGCACATAGCCGACCGTGCGGCGGACGCGATGCAGGCCCGGGGTCTGCAGGGCCGCATCGAATCGCTCGGCATCGCCTTCCAGGTTGGCATAGTCGTGGGCGAAGGCGGGCATCTGCAGGAACGCGTACACCTGCTCCATCGCCTGTGCCGGATGCCGTGCCAGCGTCTCGTAGCGCAGCAGCAGCAGGCGCTCGGCATGGTCGCCGTAGACCGCCTGGCGCAGGCCGTCCAGCGCATAGCCGAGCACGCCGCGCGCGCCGGTCAGCAGATCGGCGCGCATGGACAGCGAATCCTCCGGATCGTAGCCGAACAGCGCCGACAGCCGCAGCGGTTGCGCCTGCGCCAGGCGCTCGAAGCTGTCCACGATCCAGCCCACCTCGCGCACGCAGCAGACGATGCGCGTGTCCGGAAACAGGGTGGCCAGCGCCGGCAGCCGGCTGCACCAGGCGCGGTTGGTGTCGAACACCCACTGCGCCTGCCGCCGGTCCTGGTAGAAGGCGTCGAAGATCCCACGCAACAGGCGCGCGCGCTGGGCATCGTCCAGCTGCACGTTGGAGGGGTACTCCTCGCTCATGCCCATCAGCATCGCCGCGTACAGCCTGGCCAGCGGCGAGGTGACCTCGGCATGCACGCGCGGATTCTGGCGCAGCAACGCGGCCAGCAAGGACGATCCGGAGCGAGGCAGGCCGGAGATGAAGTGGTAGTCCAACGTAACGCGTCCTTATGGCATGGGGTGCATGGCCTCGGCCCGGCCGCAGTGCGTGTCCGGCCTGCGCGCTGGCGACCGACAGCTTGCGCATTGCGCGTGGCCGCGCCTGCACGGCCGCGCAGATCGGTATCCATCTGCGAACCGGTCGCTTCGCAAGCGGCGGCCGTCGCAGCTGCACCGTGACCCAGCCCACAGACCACAGACAGCGGCGCCGCGGCTTCGCGTACGCGCACAGGCCATCGCATGGCGTCCCGCCCAGACCGCCGCCGCCGCGCACCTTGCGACGCAGACGGGTCCAGGTATGCGCCCTACCGTCTCCGCGCATCGCAACGATGGCGCGGCGGCGCACACACGGCCATGGCATGGCGGTCGTCCGGCATCCCCCTTCGGGCCGGGCGACTCTGTCTCCGAGGGGACCATCAAGGAATTCATTCAATGCATCTACTGAACAAGCGCAAGCCGACCGGCCTTCGCCCGCTGCAGCCGGAATCGCAGCCCAAGCGCGTGGCCCCGCTGGACGAATCCCTGTGGAAGAAGGTCGGCGGCGGCGATTACCCGCCTCCGCACTCCAACGATAGGCACGACCCGCCTGGGAAGCATCACCACTGACCCAATGGCGCGCTGCCTGCGATATCGGCAGCGCGAGGCTGCGCTGCGCTATGGCGGAGCGAAGTCAGACATGTAAACAGACCCGGCTCCCGGGCGGGACAACTCGCCCGGGCGTTGCCGGGTGTGCCGGGTTGGGGTGCGCTTCGCCAATTCCGCGCGGCGCTGGCTATATACTGTCGGTGCAACATGGTGGGAGAAGCGGCATCGCCGCTGCCGAAGGCGCAACGCCCGTAATCGCTCAGGCCCAAAACCATCCGTATCACAACTCTGGAGAGACCGGTTGACTCCGGCGCCGAAGGGGCACGAAACGCAGGCAGGCTAAGGCCGCAGCCGCGTTTTTAAACTCTCAGGCAAAAGGACAGAGGGGCGCGAGGAAGACCTTCGCTGCGACAGGTTGCGGCACGCCACTGCGCGTGCCATGCCGGCGGCGCTGCTTCCGACCTTTCGCATGCCCTCTTGCTCCGGATGCCCGCCATGTCCCAGACCACGTCCTCGCTACGCGACCTCGAACACCACTGCGCCTTCGTCGAGCGCCATATCGGCCCGAACGACGCCGAGATCGCGCACATGCTGCGCACCGTCGGCCACGCTTCGCTGGAGGCGCTGACCGACGCCATCGTGCCGGGCAAGATCAAGTCGCCGCTGCCGCTGGCGCTGCCCGACGCGGTCACCGAAGAAGAAGCGCTGGCCAAGATCGGCACCATCGCCGGCAAGAACCAGGTGCTGCGCAGCTTCATCGGCCAGGGCTACTACGGCACCCACACGCCGAAGGTGATCCTGCGCAACATCCTGGAGAATCCGGCCTGGTACACCGCCTACACGCCGTATCAGGCGGAAATCTCGCAGGGCCGCATGGAAGCGCTGATCAACTTCCAGACCATGTGCGCGGACCTGACCGGCATGGAGATCGCCAACGCCTCGCTGCTGGACGAGGCCACCGCCGCGGCCGAGGCGATGACCCTGGCCAAGCGCTCGGCCAAGGCCAGATCGGACACCTTCTTCGTGCACGACGCGGTGCATCCGCAGACCCTGGAACTGCTGCGCACCCGCGCCGAGCCGCTGGGCATCGTGCTGCGCGTGGGCACGCCGGAGGAAGCGCTGCAGGCCGAGTGCTTCGGCGTGCTGCTGCAGTATCCGGACAGCTTCGGCCAGCTGTCGATCGGCACGCTCGGTGACCACAAGGCATTGGCCGACGCTGTACACGCGAAAGGCGGCCTGGTCGCGGTGGCCACCGACCTGCTGGCGCTGACCCTGATCGCCGCGCCCGGCGAATGGGGCGCGGACATCGTGGTCGGCAACTCGCAGCGCTTCGGCGTGCCGTTCGGCTTCGGCGGTCCGCATGCCGCGTTCATGGCCTGCCGGGATGCCTACAAGCGCTCGATGCCTGGCCGCCTGATCGGCGTGTCGATCGATGCCGTCGGCAATCCCGCCTACCGCCTCGCCCTGCAGACCCGCGAGCAGCACATCCGCCGCGAGAAGGCCACCTCCAACATCTGCACCGCACAGGTGCTGCTGGCGGTGATGGCCTCGATGTACGCGGTCTACCATGGCCCCGAAGGCCTGACCCGCATCGCGCGGCGCACCCATCGCCTGGCCGCGATCCTGGCCGCGGCGCTGCGCAATGCAGGCGTCAACGTCGGCGAGCGCTTCTTCGACACCTTGCACGTCAAGGCGGTCGATGCCGAGGCGATCCACGCCAGGGCGCGCGCGGCCGGCTTCAACCTGCGCGCGATCGACAGCGAAGCGCTCGGCATCAGCCTGGACGAAACCACCACCCGCGCCGACGTGATCGCGCTGGCGCAGCTGTTCGGGGCGAGCGCCGATGTCGATGCGCTCGATGCAATCACTGCCGACGCATTGCCGCAAGACCTCAAGCGCAGCAGCGCGTTCCTGCAGCACCCGGTGTTCAACACCCACCACAGCGAACACGAACTGCTGCGCTACATGCGCGCGCTGGCCGACAAGGACCTGGCGATGGATCGCACCATGATCCCGCTGGGCAGCTGCACGATGAAGCTCAACGCCACCGCCGAGATGATCCCGGTGACCTGGCCGCAGTTCGGTGCGATCCATCCGCTGGCGCCGGCCGCGCAATCCAGCGGCTATGCGCAGCTGATCGGCGAACTGGAAGCCATGCTGGTCGAATGCACCGGCTACGACGCGGTCAGCCTGCAGCCCAACTCCGGCGCGCAGGGCGAATACGCCGGCCTGCTGGCGATCCGTGCCTATCACCGTGCGCGCGGGCAAGCGCATCGCGACATCTGCCTGATCCCCGAATCGGCGCACGGCACCAATCCGGCCTCGGCGCAGATGTGCGGCATGAAGGTCGTGGTCACCAAGTGCGATGCCAACGGCAACGTCGATGTCGACGACATCCGCGCCCAGGCCGAGAAATACAGCGAGCGCCTGGCCGCGCTGATGATCACCTACCCGTCCACCCACGGCGTATTCGAGGAAGACGTGGTGGCGATCTGCGAGGCGGTGCATGCGCACGGCGGCCAGGTCTACACCGACGGCGCCAACATGAACGCGCTGGTCGGCGTGGCCAAGCCCGGCAAGTGGGGCTCGGACGTGTCGCACCTGAACCTGCACAAGACCTTCTGCATCCCGCACGGCGGCGGCGGCCCGGGCGTGGGGCCGTGCGCGGTGAAGTCGCATCTGGCGCCCTACCTGCCGAAGACGCTAGGCGGCGAAGGCGACGTCGGCATGGTCAGCGCGGCCAGCTTCGGCAGCGCCTCGATCCTGCCGATCAGCTGGATGTACATCACCATGATGGGCAGCGCCGGGCTGCGCAAGGCGACCCAGGTCGCGCTGCTCAACGCCAACTACATCGCCAAGCGCCTGGCCCCGCACTACAAGACCCTGTACACCGGCCGCAACGGCCTGGTCGCGCACGAGTGCATCCTCGACGTGCGTCCGCTGGAGAAGAGCACCGGCATCGGCGCCGAGGACGTGGCCAAGCGCCTGATCGACTTCGGCTTCCACGCGCCGACGCTGAGCTTCCCGGTCGCCGGCACGCTGATGGTGGAGCCGACCGAAAGCGAATCGCTGCACGAGCTGGACCGCTTCATCGACGCGATGATCCAGATCCGCGAGGAGATCGCCGCGATCGAGGACGGCCGCCTGGACCGCGAGGACAACCCGCTCAAGCACGCCCCGCACACCGCCGCGCAGGTCACCGCCGGCGAATGGACCCACGCCTACCCGCGCGAGCTGGCCGCGTTCCCGCTGCCCACGCTCAAGCAGGCCAAATACTGGCCGCCGGTGGCGCGGGTGGACAACGTCTACGGCGACAAGCACGTGATGTGCGCGTGCATCCCGGTGGAGGCGTACAAGGACGACGTGGTGGCGTAACGCCCCGCCGCTTCGCCGCGCTTCGCCACGCCAGCCCCGCATGCCGGGGTTGGCGTTTTTTGTGGACCGACACCGGAACGCACGCGGCACGCGCAGCGTTTGCCGCGCACGCTCGGCCCGGCGCGGCGACGCCCTGCAGCGCCGCCGCCGCGTCCTGCGCATGCGCGCAGCAATTGCGGCCATTGCGCTTGGCGCGGTACAGCGCCGCATCGGCCTGCTGCAGCAGGTTGATCGCCGCATAGGCGGTGGCCGGACAGATGGCAATGCCGATGCTGACCGTGACCACGCCCAGCGGGCTGGCCGGGTGCGGAATCTGCCGCTGCTCGATGGTCGCCAGCAGCCGCCACGCGATCGCGTACAGCGCCGGGATCATCGCCGAGCCGGAAAACATCACGCCCAGCAGTTGCAGCATCGAACCGTGCTGCGGCAACAACAGCGCCAGCAGATTGCAGCCGGTCCACAGCATCTGCACCCCGACCACGCCACCCAGCAGCCGCCACGGCCAGTGGTCCACCGCCGGCGCACGCCGCAGCCGACGCAACACCGCCAGCAGCGCCATCGCCTGCACCGCCAGTCCGCATTATTGCGCCGCAGGCGTAGCGCTGCCGCCCGCGTGCGCGACAAGCGCATGCGCGAACAACATCCCGATCACGACGATGGGCAAGTACACGTTCGGTCTCCGTCGCACGCCATGCTGCACTGCATCGGCCGCTGCCGCTGCGCTGTCCCCGCGCTCGCAGCCCCCACGGGAAGAATAGGCGCGTAACGCCATATCGGCCGCGCAGCCTTCCTGTAACCCCAGCTTGGCGGCAATGCCTGCACTCGTTTGGTGATTGCGTGCATTGCCACGTTTCAGCCGCAGCAGGTAGGCACTGCAGTTCGCCGCAACTGCCGACGGGCGACGCCAGGCGGCGGCACGCCGCGCGCGTACGCAGCGAACACGCGCCGCGCGCGCGTTTACGCTTTGTGCGAACTGCAACACATGCGGTAGTGCGGTCCTCACGCCATGCTCGGACAGGTTGCACGGACCGTTAACGCCTGCCGGCACAGCATCGGTCAGACCCCTGACAGCCTTTCTCTGTCGCGCATCGCACAGCCGTTCGCAGCGCGCATCCTCTCTGCCGTCCCCGCCTCATCCCCCGGAGCGCTCATCCATGGCCAGCCCTCGCAAGCCCAGCAAATCCAGCACGCCCGTCGATATCAACGCCGTCGCCGACCAGCGCGGTCGCGGCGACGAACTGCACCAGCATGCCGGCGGCACGCATCCGCCGCTGACCACCAACCAGGGCATCCCGATTGCCGACAACCAGAACTCGCTGCGCGCCACCCCGCGCGGACCGACACTCCTGGAAGACTTCATCCTGCGCGAGAAGATCACCCACTTCGACCACGAACGCATTCCCGAGCGCATCGTGCACGCGCGCGGCAGCGCTGCGCACGGCTATTTCGAGCTGACCGCCTCGCTGCACAAGTACACCACCGCCAAGATCCTCACCGAGGTCGGGGTGAAGACGCCGGTGTTCACCCGCTTCTCCACCGTCGCCGGCGGCGCCGGTTCGGTGGACACGCCGCGCGACGTGCGCGGCTTCGCGGTCAAGTTCTATACCAAGGAAGGCAACTGGGACCTGGTCGGCAACAATATCCCGGTGTTCTTCATCCAGGATGCGATCAAGTTCCCGGACCTGATCCACGCGGTGAAGATGGAGCCGGACCGCGGCTTCCCGCAGGCGGCCAGCGCCCACGACACGTTCTGGGATTTCATTTCGCTGACCCCCGAGTCGCTGCACATGATCATGTGGGCGATGAGCGATCGCACCATTCCGCGTTCGCTGCGCATGATCGAAGGCTTCGGCATCCACAGCTTCCGCCTGCTCGACGGCAACGGCAACAGCACCTTCGTCAAGTTCCACTGGCGGCCCAAGCTCGGCCTGCAGTCCACGGTCTGGGATGAGGCGGTGAAGCTGGCCGGCGCCGACCCGGACTTCCATCGCCGCGATCTGTTCGAAGCGATCCAGCAAGGCGATTTCCCGGAATGGGAGCTGGGCGTGCAGCTGTTCACCGAGGAGGAAGCCGACAAATTCCCGTTCGACCATCTCGATTCCACCAAGCTGATCCCGGAAGAACTGGTGCCGCTGAAGATCGTCGGGCGCATGGTGCTGGACCGCTGGCCGGACAACTTTTTCGCCGAGACCGAGCAGGTGGCGTATTGCCCGGCCAACATCGCCCCCGGCATCGACTTCTCCAACGATCCGCTGCTGCAGGGCCGCCTGTTCTCCTACCTGGACACCCAGCTCAGCCGCCTGGGCGGGCCGAACTTCCACCAGATCCCGATCAACGCGCCGAAGTGCCCGTTCGCCAACCTGCAGCGCGACGGCCACATGCAGATGGGCGTGCCCAAGGGCCGCGTCGCCTACGAGCCCAGCTCGCTGCAGGACGATACCCCGCGCGAAAGCGCACGCGGCTTCCCCAGCCACGCCACGCCGAGCGAGGACGGCGGCAAGGGCCGCGTGCGCGCTGCGAGCTTCGCCGACCACTACAGCCAGGCGCGGCTGTTCTTCCGCAGCCAGAGCAAGCCCGAACAGGCGCATCTGGCCTCGGCGCTGGTGTTCGAGTTGTCCAAGGTGGAGGCCGTCCATGTGCGTGCGGCGGTGGTCGGGCACCTGCGCCACATCGATCCGGCGCTGGCGCAGCGCGTGGCCGACGGCCTGGGCATGGACGCGTTGCCGCCGGCACCGCCGGCCGCCGTCGCGCCGCAGGACATGCCGCCATCGCCGGCGCTGCAACTGATCGGCAAGATGAAGCACACCTTGCAGGGGCGCGCGATCGGCATCCTGGTCCACGACGGGTCCGACGCGGCGACGGTGAAAGCCTTGCAGAAGGCGGCGCGCGACGCCGGCGCCACGGTCAAGATCGTCGCGCCGAAGGTCGGTGGCGCCAAGCTCAGCGACGGCAAGAAGCTGGCCGCGGACGGGCAGCTGGCCGGCACCCCGTCGTTCGTGTTCGACGCGGTGGCGGTGGTGCTGTCGGCCGAGGCCGGCAAGCAACTGAGCAAGGAGTCGGCGGCGGTCGATTTCGTCAGCAACGCCTTCGCGCACCTGAAGGCGATCGCCGCCGATGCCGGGGCGCAGCCGCTGCTGAAGGCTGGCAACGTGGTGAAGGACGCCGGCGTGCTGGATGCGGGTAACGGTAAGGGCTTCATCGAGGCGGCCAAGACCCGCCAGTGGGACCGCGAACCGAAACTGCGCATGCTCGCCTGAGCCTGCGTCGTCAGCGCTCCCTGCCCGGACCGCGTCCTGCCTGCGCATGGCGCGGTTTTGCTGTGCAGGCGGCCGATGCAACGGATCGCAGCGTTGGCTGCGCCGACCTGCGGATGGCGACCGACGCGAGCGCAGGAAATGGTCCTGTCTAATTTTTCGCCATGTCTCTTGACAGTCTTGTGGCACGGGGCCGCGATGGGCTTATCCACACCCTTATGCAGAAGTCATCCACACCCCTTGTGGACAACCTCGCGCTTGCCGGCGCAGCAGAGGACATTGGGCAAGCCATTGAAAAATCTAAGAAACCGCTGAGCGCTTATTGACAAACCCGGATCCACGGCCGGGCCGGCTGCTGTCCCGCAACAAACCCGGGACAAAACTTATCCCGAGGCGTGGCCGCTGCGGGCACGGTTCCCCGTTATTGGCTGAATGCGCGTTGCCCTGGGAGGGGTCGTACCCTGTGCAGGCAGCTGGGTGGTCGCCGTCATGAGACGGACATGGGCGTGGAGTTGGGGGGACGGACAGCCTTGTGCGCTTGAACTCCGCGAGACGCTTCGCGCAAGCTCAAGCCAACACGTCCCCACCCGGCGTATGCCGCAGCGATTCGGCCAGACTGCGTTCCATCTGCTTCAGATAATCGCTGAAACCACCGCGCGCCCGCGCCACGCGTCGGGCGCTGGTGACCACCACCGGCTGCGCGCGGCGTGCGATCCGCGCATCCACACGCACCATCGCTTCGACCAGGGCCACGTCCTCGTGCGCGGTCAGTGGCAGGAAGCCGCCGCAGCGCCGGTACAGCGCGGCGCTGAGGCCCAGGTTGGCGCCGTGCACGTGCGGGTGGTCGTCGCGGCGGCATTCGCCGGCGCGGTAGGCATCGCGCATCGCACTGTCGTAGTCGTCCCAGTCACCGACCGTGACGATGCCGCAGAACGCGTCGCTGGCGCAGTCCAGTTCCGCCGACAGCCAGTTCGCCGGCACTACCGAATCGGCGTCGGTGCAGGCCAGCCAGCGCGCGCCGGCATCCAACGCGGCCTGCGCCGCTGCGGCGCGGGCGCTGCCGACATTGCCGGCCTGCAGCACGATGGCCTGCGCGCCGTGCGCGGCGACGATGCCGGCGGTGCCGTCGCTGCAGCGGTCCAGGGCGACAAATACCTGCACCGCCTCGCCGCGCAGGCCGGCGCAGTGCGCCGCCAGCGCCACCGAGCGCAGGCAGGCGCCGATCAGCAGTTCCTCGTCGTGCGCCGGAATCAGCACCGCGATCACCGCAGTCGCTCCGCGGCCGCGACCGAATACGGGGTGGCGCTCCAGGCTTCGAGCAGCACGTCGTCGTCCTCGTAGCGCAGCAGGCGCGGCAGCTGCAGGGTCTGCGCCAGGCAGGCATGCACCGCGCGTCCGTCCATGCACGCCTGCGCGAACGGATGCAGCCAGTGGCAGGCGACCAGCACGCCGTGCTCGGTCAGCGATGCGCGCAGGCGTTGGGTGCAGTCCTGCAACTGCGGCAACGGCAGGTAGTAACCGACTTCACTGAACACGATCAGATCGAAACGGCCCGGCGGCCAGCTGCGCGGATGCTCGGCCTGCTGCACCTGCACGTGCGCGGAGTGCGCATTGCGCTGCACGGCCAGGGCCACCGCGCGCTCGGACAGGTCGGTGGCCAGCAGCGCGTCGCAGCGCGGCGCCAGCGCCGCGGTCAGTTCGCCGTTGGAGCAGCCCAGTTCCCAGGCGTGCGCGAAGCGCGCGCGTGGCAGGCTGGCCAGCAACAGGTCGCGCTTGCGCGCCTCGTACCAGCGTTCGCGATAGCCGAACGGATCGTCGTCGCGGTAGATGGCGCCGAAATACTGCTGCACCGCGCTCATGCGATAAAGACCTCGAAGCGGCGCGCGAAACGTTCCAGCACCTGCGGCGGTAGGATCGGCGCCGGGACCGCCGGTTGCGCGGTACCCAGCTGCGAGGCGAAGCAGCGCAGCGCCTGTTGCTTTGCCTGCCAATCGGCATCGTCCAGCACGTAGCGGACCGCGCCAGGCAGCGCCTGCTGCGGCGCGCCGGCATCCATCCAGTGCCAGGCCCAGACCGGGAATTCGGCCATGCGCGCAGCGCAGGCGGCGACGGCGCGCCGCACCGCGCGCGCGGTAGCTTCGTGGTCGGGATGGCCGTCGTGGCGCCAGGTGGTCAGCACCAGATCGCCGTCATGCAGCTGCGCGTGGATGCGTTCGGCGACAACGAACTCGCGCTGGCCGACCTGGCCGTCGGCGATGCGCAGATGGCAGATCGCATCGGCGTCCACGCCCAGGCACTGCGCGGCGGCGGCCAGTTCGGCGCGGCGCACATCGCGCAGGCGTTGCGGCGTCCAGTACGGATCGTCCGGATAGCAGGCTTCGCCATCGGTCACTGCGATCAGGCACACCGGCACGCGCAGCCGCCGCGCACAGGCGACCGCGCCGCCGCAGCCCAGCGCTTCGTCGTCCGGATGCGGCGACACCACCACCACGCGGACTGCGCCGGCGAGCAGGTCTTCGATCCGGCGCTGCGGCAAGGCCGCCAGCCACGGCGAGCGCTGCCACGCCGACTCCGGCGTGCCGTCGCCGTGGATCTGCGCCGCGCTCACAGCCGCCATGGCTGCACCTGTTCGGCCAGCGCCTGGCCCAGCGCCGCCCAATCGTGCTCGGCATGGCTCTGGCGCACGAACACGGCCAGGTCGGCGCAGCGCAGGCCGTGTTCGCGATCGCTGCACAGCGGTGCCGGTCCCAGCGCGCGGCCGACGCGATCGAGCACGTCGCTGGCGGCACGCTCCACGAACGAACGCAGCCGGACCACCGCATGCCGGTGATCGTGTGCGGGCGCCGCGTCGATCGCCGCGGCCAGTTCGCGCAGCAGCGCGCGCGCCGCGCCGAGTTGCTGGTCGATCGCGCCCAGGTGCATCGCCGCATGCGCATCGCGCTGCAGCTTGGGATGCGCGCGCAGGCGCTCGGCCACCGCGGCCGCCGCGCCGAACCAGCAAGCGGCGATGCCGGCGCCGCCGTGCCAGAACCCCGGACGCGCCAGATACTGGCCCGGCGCACCGATCGCGCTGGCCGGCACGGCATCGAACGTCACCGGCCCGCTGACCACCCGCGCCATGCCCACCGCCGCCCAGGCCTGCGTGTCGATGACGATGCCGGGCTGGCGCAACTGCACCTGCACCAGTTGCTGGCGATCTTCTTCATGCGCGGTGAGCAGGCGCCATCGACCATGCCGGCACCCGAACACCAGGCCTTGCGGCCGTGCACTTCGCCACGCTCGGCGTTGTTGCGATAGGCCAGACGCGCATCCGGCGCTTCGGCAGCCCACACCGCGAACAGCTGTCCAGGCGGCGGCGCCGCGGCGCCGAGTTCGGCCAGGATCGCCTGCGCGTCGTAGTGCGCCTCCAGCACCTTGGCCAGGCACACGTCGGCCGCGGCGATCTCGGCCAGGATCCGCCAGCGGTCCAGGGTGTTGCCGGCGCCGGGCAGCGGCAGCTGCGGATAGCGTTCGAGCACGCGCAAGGCGGCGCGGCGCAGATCGCAGGCGTCACCCAATGCGGTAGGGGAAAGCAGATCGGTCAAGGAAGTGTCTCTGCAGCGGAGAGAAGCAGCGCCTGCGCTGTCCGCGCTGTGTTGCGCGGGATGCGGCGGCGCTGGGTTGGCGCTGCGTTGGCGCTGCGTTGGCGCGATCAAAACAGGCGCTGCGCCCACGCAGCGTGTGCAAGCGACATAGCGGCGTACACATCGATAAAGAGTTCATCTGCCGTGCCTGTCCAGGCCGACGCCGACGCCATGCAGCGCGACGGCGACGCGGCGATACGCAGGCTTACGGGGTCAGGATCACCTTGCGGCAGTCCTGTTCCTTCGTGTCGAAGATCGCGTAGCCGTCGGCGGCCTGCGCCAGGCGCATCCGATGGGTGATGATCTCGTTCGGCTTGAGCCGGCCTTCGCCGATGTGCTCGAGCAGCTCCGGCAGCAGACGCTGCACGTGGGTCTGGCCCATTTTGAAGGTCAGGCCCTTGTCGAAGGCGTCGCCGAACAGGAAGCCATGAATGAAGCCGGCATACACGCCGGGCACGCTGACCGTGCCGCCACGGCGCGTGGCGGCGATGCACTGGCGCAGTGCGGTGCCGCTGCTGCTTTCCAGCTTCAGCGTGGCCATCACCGTTTCCATGGTGCTGCCCTTGGCTTCGAAACCGACTGCATCGATGCTCGCGTCCACGCCGCGGCCGTCGGTCTGGCCGATGATGATCTCGGCCGGATCGTCGATCTGCTCGAAATTGAGCGGGATCACGCCGTAGGTCTTCTGCGCGAAATCCAGCCGGTACTGGTACCGGTCGACCATGAAGATGCGCTCGGCGCCGAGCATGCGGCAGCAGGCGGCAGTCATCAGCCCGACCGGGCCGGCGCCGAAGATCGCCACGGTGCTGCCCTGGCCAACGCCGGCGTTGAGCGCGGCCTGGTAGCCGGTGGGCAGGATGTCGGACAGGAACAGCACCTGCTCATCGTGCAGCGCGTCCGGCACCACCAGCGGGCCGACGTTGGCCTTGGGCACGCGCACGTATTCGGCCTGGCCGCCGGCCACGCCGCCGTACAGATGGCTGTAGCCGAACAGCGCCGCCGGCGGGCGGATGCCTTTCTGATTCAGCGCGGCGCCCTTGCCGGTATTGGTGGTCTCGCAGGCGGCGTATTCGGTCAGGCGACAGTGGAAGCACTCGCCGCAGGCGATCACGAACGGAATCACCACGCGGTCGCCCTTCTTCACCCGCGTCACCTCCGGGCCGACGTCTTCGACCACGCCCATGAATTCGTGGCCGAGCACGTCGCCGCTGTGCAGGTCGGGGATCTTGCCGCGATACAGGTGCAGGTCGGAGCCGCAGATCGCGGTGGCGATGACGCGCAGCACGATGTCGTCGGCATCGATCAGCACCGGATCGGGAACGGTTTCCACGCGCACGTCCTTGGTGCCGTGATAGGTGAGAGCTTGCATCGGATGGAGTCCTGTTGCGACGGCGTGGATTGCAGTGTTGCCGCAGGCGACGTGCAACCCGGGTGACCATGCCGTGAGGCCAGTGTGGCGGGATCGACGCAGCGCCAGACACCGCAGCGCTGAGGCGTGCCATCGAGTGCCGGGCGATCCGCACGACGGCGTGCGCTCGTGACGCGATGACGCGACTCAGTGCGGCAACAGCCGCGTATCGATCGCATGCTCGGCGAGCATCGCCGCCAACGCCTGCCGCGCCTGCGCCCGATCGCCTGGGTCCGCCGCGTCCAGCAGCTCCTGCGCGAGCACGCTGAACTGCGGCCAGAACTCCGCCGGATGGCGCAGATGCGCGGTCCACTCCGGCAGCATCGCCGCCATATGCGCCAATGCCGCCTGCGTCTGCGCGCGCGTGTTCATGTCGGCGCGCGCGGCTGCCGCCATTGCACACGATGCGTCTGGCCGTCGTCGACCAACGCGATGCGCGCGTCCTGCTGGCGCAAGCCGTCCACGAACAGCCCGCTGCTGTCGGCGGCATCCGCACCGGCGTCCGCCTCAGCGGCAGCCGACTGCAGCAATTTGATGTGGTACGTGCTGCTGCGGTGACGGTACTGCAGTTCGCAGCGTTCCCAGTCGGCCGGCAGGCAAGGCCGCAGGCGCAGGCTATCGCCTTCGCGCTGCAGGCCGAGCAGCGATTCGAGCAGCAGCCGGTACATCCAGCCGGCCGAGCCGGTGTACCAGGTCCAGCCGCCGCGGCCCACGTGCGGCGCCACGCCGTAGACGTCGGCGGCGAGCACGTAGGGCTCGACCTTGTAGCGCTCGCTGGCCGCCGCATCCAGGCTGTGCTGGATCGGGTTGATCATCCGCGCCAGCTCCCAGGCGCGTTCGCCGTCGCCGAGGTGGGCGAAGGCCATCGCCGCCCACACCGCCGCATGCGTGTACTGCCCGCCGTTCTCGCGCACGCCCGGCACGTAGCCGCGGATGTAGCCGGGGTCGTGCGCGATGCGGTCGAATGGCGGTTCCAGCAGCTGGATCAGGCCGGCATCGCGCTTGACCAGATGCTGGTCCAGCGCCGCCATCGCCTGCTGCGCGCGCGCCGGCTCGGCCGCGCCGGACAGCACCGACCAGCTCTGCGAGATCGAGTCGATGCGGCATTCGGTGTTTTGCGCCGAACCCAGCGCAGTGCCGTCGTCGAACCACGCGCGCCGGTACCAGCCGCCATCCCAGGCATGTGCTTCCAGATTGCCGCGCAGCGCATGTGCCGCCGCATCGCACTCGTCGGCGAAGGCCGCATCGTCGCGGCCGCGCGCCAGCGCCGCGAACTGCTGCAGCACGTGGTAAAGGAAGAAGCCCAGCCACACGCTCTCGCCCTTGCCGCCCTCGCCCACCCGGTTCATGCCGTCGTTCCAGTCGCCGGTGCCGATCAGCGGCAGGCCGCGTTCGCCGAGCAGGGCCATGCCGCGGCGCAGCGCCTGCACGCAGTGCGCGTACAGCGGCGCACGCTGGTTCGACGGCACCGGCAGGTCGTAGTACGACTCCTCGTCGGCGCCGACGGCGCGGCCTTCGATGTAGCGCACCTCCTCGTCGAGCACGCTGCGGTCGCCGGTGACCTGCAGGTAGCGGCACGCCGCCAGCGGCAGCCACAGGTAATCGTCCGAACAGCGCGTGCGCACGCCGCGGTCCTGCGGCGGATGCCACCAGTGCAGCACGTCGCCCTGCGGGAACTGGTGCGCGGCGCTGGCCAGCAGGTGCTCGCGCGCCAGTTCCGGCGTGGCATGGACCAGCGCCATCATGTCCTGCAGCTGATCGCGGAAACCGAACGCGCCGCCGGACTGGTAGTAGCCGCTGCGCGCCAGGTAGCGGCAGGCCAGGGTCTGGTACGGCAGCCAGCCGTTGACCAGCAGATCCACGCTAGGATCGGGGGTTTTCACCTGCAAACCGCCTAGCAGTTGCCGCCAGTGGATGCGCACCGCGTCCAGCGCGTCGTGCGCGGCACCGCGGCCGCGCATGCGCCGCGCCAGTTCCACAGCCGCATCGTGGTCCTTGCCGGCGCCGAGCCGGAACACGGTCTCGCAGTCGGCGCCGGCGGCCAGGGTCAGCGGCACCTGGAGCGCCGCGCACGGATCCAGCCCGGCGCCGAGGCGTCCGGACAGGCGTTCGCGGCGCAGCGCCTGCGGGTCGGCCATGTCACCGTTGCGGCCGAGGAACTCGGTACGGTCGCCGCTGCAACTGCGGGTGTCCGCGTCCACGTCGAAGAACGCGGTGCGCGCGGCGAACTCGGCGTTGTACGGGTTGCGCGCCAGCAGTGCGCCGTGCACGCCGTCCTGCTCGGTGACCACGTGCATCTGCGACTTCACCCGCAGATCGCCCAGCACCCATTCCACATAGCCGGTCGCCGACAGGCGCCGGCTGCGGCCGGACAGGTTGCGCAGCTTCAGCACCGAGAACTTCACCGCCTCGTGCAGCGCCACGTATACCCACAGCTCGCTGGCGATGCCGTCCTGCACGTGTTCGTAGACGCTGTAGCCGAAGCCATGGCGGGTGCGGTAATCGCCCTCGCCGCGGCGCGGCAGCGCCTGCGGCGACCATACCCGCCCGCTGTCTTCGTCGCGCAGGTAGAACGCTTCGCCGCAGGCGTCGCCGACCGGGTCGTTGTGCCACGGCGACAGGCGGAACTCGTGCGCGTTCTCGAACCAGGTGTAGCCGGCGGCACTTTCGCTGAGCACCGTGCCCAGCTGCGCATTGGCCAGCACGTTGGACCACGGCGCCGGGGTCGGCGCACCCTCGCGCAGCGCGACCAGGTATTCGCGGCCGTCGGCAGCAAAGGCGCCGGTGCCGTTGTCGAACAGCACCTCGGCATGCGCCGGCGCGAACGGCCACGGATCCTCGTGCGCATCGCCGCCCGCATGCACAGGCACTGCCAGGGCCTGCGCCTCGGCCAGTGCGGCGGCCGCCAGCGGCACCAGCTCGGGCACGCCGCGCGGCGGCGGCAGATGCCGGCCGATCTGTGCGGCCAGGGTGCCGCGCTGGTCGCTGACGATGACCCGCGCCACCACCTGCAGCAGGATGCGGTCCTCCTGCGAGATGTTCTGCACCGGGCGCACGAATATGCCGCCGGGGCGCTCCAGCACGCTGGCGTCCGGATCGGCCGCGACCATGCCCAGGATCTGCTCCTGCAGCTGCTGCCGGTAGCCGCTCTGGCTCTCGTTCCAGATCACCAGGTCCGCATGCAGGCCCTTGAGCCGCCAGTACGCGTGCGCCTGCACCATCTGCCGCACCAGTTCGATGTTGTCGGCATCGCCGATCTGCAGCAGCGCGATCGGCAGATCGCCGGAGATCGCATGGCCCCACAGCCCGGACTGGCCGCGCCGGTTCTGCAGCAGCAGTTCGCTGTCGGCGCGCAGCGCCGGATGCACGTACACCATCAGACCGGCCAGGCGTTCGTACAGCTGCGCATCGGCCTGCGAGGCGTTGATCTGGCGGCGCACCACCTGGCTGTGGGTCCAGGCCAGGTCGAACACGCGGTCGGCCAGGCGCCGGTCGCGGTACTTTTCGATCAGCGCCATGCACGCAGCGCGGTCGCCGCCGACGCCGTAGACCATGTCGATCATCGCGGTCTGCTCCGGCGCCAGCACGATCCGGCAGCGGATCGCGACCACCGGGTCGAGCACCGAACCGGCGGTATCGGACAGCACCGCATCGTGGCTCAGCGCGCGCGGGGTGCGCGCGGTATTGCCGCGGCCGAGGAAGCGCGCGCGGTCGGTTTCGTAGGAAATCGCGCCGATGTGCGCATCGTGCACCGCCACCAGATGGAACATCCACGGCGCCACCTCGCCGTGCGCGCGGGTGCGCCGCGTGCACAGCAGCGCCTGGGTGTCGCGGGCGATCTCGGTCTGCACGAACAGGTTGCTGAAGGCCGGATGCAGTTCGTCGGCGATGGCCGGCGCCAGCACCACTTCGGCATAGGTGGTGATCTCGATGGTGCGCGGCTGCCGCGAACGGTTGCTGACCCGCAGGCGGCGCAGCTCGATGTCGTCCTCGGCGGAGATCGCCACTTCCAGGTGCGTGTCGAAGCCGCGCTTGCGGCCGCGGAACTCGGCCTTGGCATCGGAGAAGATCGCTTCGTAATGGTCCACTTTCACCGCGGTGGGCTGGTAGGAGGCCGACCAGTAGTCGCCGCTGTCCACGTCGCGCAGGTAGCAGAAACTGCCCCAGTGGTCGCGGGTGCCGTCCTCGCGCCAGCGGGTGATGGCCATGTCGCGCATGCGGCTGTAGCCGCCGCCGGCACTGGTCAGCAGGCCGTGGTAACGGCCGTTGGAGAGCAGTTGCACCGCTGGCCGCGGCGCGCCCGGATCGCGGAACACGCGCAGCTGGGTCTCGTGCTCGCGCGGATCCTGCGGACTGCGTGCGGTGCCGTCGGCCTCCTGCGGGTGGAACACGCCCACCCGCGGGATCCGCTCCTGCAGTAACAGCAGGGTGGCCTGGAATTCGGCATCGGCGGCGAAGCGCCGCTGCATCGGCTGCTCGCGCAGCAGATGGTCCAGCGCCAGCAGGCCCATGCCCTGGTGATGCGCCATGTACGAGCGGATCAGCGCGTACTCCTGGCCGGGCGGCACCCGGCTGGGGGTGTAGTCGATCGCCTCGTGCAGGCCGAAGCGGCCGCCGAAACCGGCCTCGGTCAGCCGCTGCAGGTTGGCGCAGGCCGCTTCCGGGGCCACCATCAGCGCCATCATGCTGGCGTATGGCGCGATCACCAGATCGTCGCCGAGGCCGCGCTTGAGTCCCAGCCCGGGCACGCCGAACGCGCGGTACTGGTAGTTCATCCGCGCATCGACCGCGTTGTAGCCGGACTCGGACACGCCCCACGGCACCGCGTGCCGCGCGCCGTGCGCGATCTGCGCATTGACCGCATGCACCGCGGTCTGGTCGAGCAAGGTGTCGGCATAGCTGGGCATCACCAGCTGCGGCATCAGGTATTCGAACATCGAGCCGCTCCACGACAGCAGCGTCGCTTCGCCATCGACCTCGGTGAGCTGGCGGCCGAGCGCGAACCAGCTTTCCTGCGGCAGCTGGCCCTGGGCGATGGCGACGAAGCTGCACAGCCGCGCCTCCGATGCCAGCAAGTCGTAATAGCCCTGATCCAGGCGCCGCTCGTCGACGTTGTAGCCGATCGCCAGCAGCCGCCGCGCCGGATCGTAGAGGAAGCCGTATTCCATCAGCGACAGCTGCCCGGCGATATGCGCCAGGCGTTCGAGCTGGTGGATGCGCGCGCGGGCGCGCTCGGC
>NZ_CAPJ01000432.1 GCF_000331775.1 Xanthomonas translucens pv. translucens DSM 18974 | reverse complement strand
GATCGGGTGGTCGCCGACCACGCGGCCGTGCTCCAGGGTGATGACCCGTGCCGCCATGCGCAGGGTTTCGCGGCGGTGCGCGACGATGATCCGGGTCAGTTGCAGGGCCTGGATCGCGGCATTGACGCGGCTTTCGTTCATCACGTCCAGGTGGCTGGTCGCCTCGTCCAGGACCAGGATCCGCGGCGATTTGTACAGCGCGCGCGCCAGCAGCAGGCGTTGCCGCTGTCCGCCGGACAGCCCGGCGCCGGCCTCGCTCAACGCCGAGTCGTAGCCCAGCGGCATCCGCTCCACGTCCTCGTGCACCGCTGCCATGCGCGCGCAATCGCGCATGCGTTCATAATCCGGCTCCGGATCGAAGAAGGTGATGTTGTCGGCCACCGATCCGGTGAACAGCATGTCGTCCTGCATCACCGTGCCGACGTTGGCGCGGTACTGCGCCAACAGCGCGCCGGTCAGGAGCCGGCCGCCAATCCGGATCTCGCCCTCGGTCGGCTCGAGCAGGCCCAGCATCAGCTTGACCAGCGTGGTCTTGCCGCACCCGGACACGCCGGTGATGGCGACGCATTCGCCGGCGCGGATCTGCAGGTTCACCTGATCCAGCACCGGCGCCGCATCGTCCGCATAACGGAAGCCAAGCCCGCGCAGCTCGATGCCGGTGTCGTGCCAGCGCCCCGGGTCGGCCTGTTGGCCGGCCTGTTCGCGCGGGTGATGGACGATATCGGCGACGCGCTCCAGGTGGATCCGCAGCAGACGGAATTCGGCAAGCCGGTCGATCAGCCCGCTCAGCCGCAGCGCAAACTGTTCGCGATAGGCGAGAAACGCCAGCAGCATGCCGAGCGAGAGCTGATTGCGCAGCACCGCGAAGGCCGCCAGCCACACCACCAGCACGCGCTCGGCACCGAACAGCAGCAGTTTCATCGACGCCAGCGAGACCTCGCCGCGGTTCAGCCGCAAGTGCGCATTGGTCTGTTCGGCCAGCAGATGGGTCCAGTCCATCCGCCGCTGCTGCTGCCGTCCGAACAAGCGGATGGCCTGCACGCCGCGCACGCTTTCCAGGAAATGGGTGTGCTGGCGGGCATCCCACAGCACTTCCTCGGCCGCCGCATCGCGCAACCTGCCCAGCCACAGCGCGCGCATGCCCGCATAGGCGGCCACCGCCAGCAAGGTGATCGCGCTCAGGCCCGGGCTGTAGGCCAGCATCAGGCACAACGTGCCGATCACCAGCACGCCATCGACCATGGTCTGCATGAACCCGGTGGTCAAGGTGCGCTGAATCCGCTGGATGGAGTCGAACCGCGACTGGATGCCGCCGAGGTGGCGTTTCTCGAAATACGCCAACGGCAGCGCGAGCAGATGCGCGAAGACCTGCCCCATCCATTGGAACGCCAGTTGCGCCGAAAACGTGGTGATCAACCAGCCGCGCAGCAGGCCGATCGCGGCCTGCAGCAGCACCAGCAGCAAAAATCCGATGCCCAGCGCGTCGATCAAGCCGATATCGGCCGACGGCAATGCCTGGTCCACGATCCATTGCAACTGGAACGGCATGCCCAGGCTGACCAGTTCCAATGCCAGCGCCAACGCCACTATCTGCCAGACCGCGCGTTTCAATCCATGCACGCGGCCGATCAGCGAGGACCAGGCCAACGGCGGCGGCGCGGGCTGCGGGCGGAAGTCCGCCGCCGGCGCCAGTTCCAGCGCGATCCCGGTGAAATGCTTGGCGAACTCGGCCGGCTGCAGACGACGCGGGCCATTGGCCGGATCGTTGATCTCGATGTAGCGCGCGCCGACCCGCTTGAGCACCACGAAATGATTGAGATCCCAATGCAGGATGCACGGCAGCTGCAGGTCCTCGAGCGCCTCCATCTCCAGGCGCAGCGCCCGCGCCTGCAGGCCGAGCGCCTGCGCGATCGCCACCAGGCTGGCCAGCGTGGTGCCCTGCCGCGACAGCAGGAAACGCCGCCGCAGCGCGGCAAGGCCGACGTGGCAGCCGTGGTAGTGGGCGACCATCGCCACCGCCGCCAGCCCGCATTCGCCCACCTGGCCCTGCAGGACGATCGGCATGCGGCGCGCACCGGCCAGTCTGCGCAGCTGCTGCAGCCACACGCTCATCGCGCGCCGCCGCGCAGATCGGCGAGCGGTTCGAACGCCCACTGCGCAAAGCGCCGCCACTCCAGCTTGAGCGTGCCCTGCACGGGCATGCCTGGCCGCAGCACGGCGCCAAGCCGGGCGCGGACGGCAGCGCCTTCGGCAAGGCGCACGCGGACCCGGTACAGCGGCTCGGCCGCCGCTCCCACCCCAGCCGCGGCCGGCTCCGGCATCCGCGCCACCGCGACCACGCGGCCGGCGAACTGCCCGTAGTGCTGGTAAGGCAGCGCATCGAAGCGCAGTTGCACCGGCATCCCCGGCCG
>NZ_CAPJ01000433.1 GCF_000331775.1 Xanthomonas translucens pv. translucens DSM 18974 | reverse complement strand
ATCGCGGTCCAGCGGATATCGACCGTGCTCGGGAAGCCACGCGTCTCGAACTCCTCGGTGCTGCCGAAACCGCCGGTCCAGCGGTCTTTCCAGTCAGGGGCATAGGGGGCACCCGATGGTTCGTCCACATGCAAAGAATGTTCTTTTCGACTAAAGATAATGCTGCAGCGCAAGGTGTGGTAGCAGCGCGCCCCAAACGAATAACTATCGAATCGCAGCGGCCAAGGCTCGCCGGATTTCTTCCGGAGCAAATGGGCATTGAGGAAATTCAACATTGCATGGCCGTCCATGTTGGGAGCGATGTTTCAGGCGAAATATAACAAAGGCACCCCTGACGCAACGCCTGCTGGATGTCCTCGGTGCTGGTGATGGCCGCGATACGGTCCACGCCATCGGCACCGCGCTGAGGGTGTTCGATCAGGCTGTCGGCGCCGTACACGCCGACTGACTGGCCCGCACCGCAACTGCACCGCGCCATCGCCCGAAAGCGCTCGCAACTCGCGCGTACGCTGCGCCGCCAGCTCGATCGCCTCGCGCCATTCGGGTTGCAGTTCGGTTCCCACAATGCGTTAGCGGTAGAGCGTTTCCTCGCGTTGCCGTTCTACCCGCGAGAGTTTCGCCCCAATAGGCAGTCAATCGTCGGCCAACCGCGCCCAACGCTCGTGGTCGCGCCACACCCCGCCGATGCGCAGGTAGCGCGGCGAATAGCCTTCGTGGCGGAAGCCGGCGCGCCGCACCAGCGCCAGCGAACGTGCGTTGTCCGGCTGGATGTTGGCCTCCACGCGATGCAGGCCCAGTTCGGAGAACGCGTAGGCCACGCACAGCCGCAGCGCGTGGGTCATCAGCCCGCGGCCTTCGCAGCCGGCCATTGCGTGGTAGCCCAGGTAGGCGCTCTGGAAGCAGCCGCCGACCACCTGGCTGAAGGTGAACAGGCCAGCGAGCTCGCCGCTGTCGCGCGCGCGCGCCAGCAGCGCAACGTTGCTGCCGTCCAGGGTCTGCGCGTACCAGGCGTTGAAGCCGGGCACGTCGGTGAACGGATACGTCCACGGATGATGCAGGGCGGTGCTGGCGCGGTGCGCCTGGATCAGCGCGAGACCGTCGCGGCGCCGCACCCGCGCCAGCGACACGACGGCGTCGGCGGCCTGGCTCGCGCTCTGGCCCATGGTCTCAGCCCGGTGGCGCCGTGCCGGCGCCGCGCTGCATGGCCTGCGCGTGGCGGTCCTTGAACTCGTCGAAACTCAGCCCCTGCGCCTGCGCATCGGCCTGCGCGGCGTCCTTCAGCGCATCCGAATACACCAGCCGCACCGGCGTGCCGGCGCGCTCGTGCAATTCCGCGGCCTGCATGATCAGCGACAGCACCTGCGCGGCGCTCTCGCTGTGTCCGGCGATGCGCCCGTCCATGCCCAGCACCCACTCGCCATCGCGGCGCACGATGCCGGCCAGCAGCGTGCGCTGCTGGTCGCGCAACTCCGCGTGCGGCTCGATCGAGGTGGCGGCGGCGGCATCGCTGCGGTGGCGCAGGCGTTCGGCAAGCTTCTTGCGCACGTCGCGGCGCTGCTTGGACTGGATGGACATGCGGTTTCCTCAACGATGACCCGGCGACGATAGCCCAACCGCGGCGTCGGCGTCACACCGGATCGGCCGGTTCCAGTTGCGGCACCTGGCTGCCGGGCCGCGGCAGGCGCTTGCCGCTGCGCCGCTCCCAGCGCCAGAAGCCCCAACCGATCAGGAACAACGCGCCCGAGCCCAGCGCCAGATGCATCGGCCGGCCGCTGAGCAGCGGCGACAGCGCCCCGGCCACCACGGTGTTGAGGATCAGCTGGGTGAAGGCCTGCAGCGACGAGGCCAGCCCGCGCTGGCGCGGGTACATGTCCAGCACCGCCAGCGCCAGGATCGGGAAGATCAACGCCATGCCCAGGCCGGCCACGAAGATCGGCAGCACCGCCCACGGCAGCGCGATCTGCGGCGCGATCGCGGTATAGGCGATGTTGCCGAGCACCGACGCGCCGCAGCAGATGAAGCCGATGCGCACCTGCCGCAGCGGCCCGATGCGCCCGGCCATGCGCCCGGACAGGAACGAGCCCAGGGTCATGCCGCCGATGGTCGGAATGAACAGCCAGGCGAAATCGCGCTCGGTGCGGTGCAGCAGGTCGATGATGAACACCGGCGCCGAGGCGATGTACAGGAACACGCCGGCGAAGTTGAACGCGCTGGCGGCGGCCAGACGCTGGAAGCGCGCATTGAATGCGATCGCAATGTAGTCGCGCAGCAGCGTGCGCGGTGCCAGTGGGGTGCGCGCTTCCAACGGATGCGTCTCCGGCATCCAGCGCAGCGTGGCCGCCAGCAACAGCAGCGAGAACCCGACCAGGAACCAGAAGATCAGCGGCCAGCCGGCGCCGGTGGCCAGCAGCCAGCCGCCGATGATCGGCGCGATCGCCGGGGCGATGCCGAAGATCGTCGACACCTGGCTCATCAGCCGCTGCGCGTCGTGGCCCTGGTACAGATCGCGGATCACCGCGCGGCCGACGATCATGCCCACGCCGGCGGAAAATCCCTGCAGCGCGCGGAACGCCAGCAGCGTCCCCAGGTCGCGCGACAGCGCGCAGCCGGCCGAGGCCAGCACGAACACCACCAGCCCGCCGACGATCACCGGCTTGCGGCCCCAGGCGTCGGACAGCGGCCCGTGTGCCAGGCCCATCAACGCATAGGCCAGCAGATAGACGCTGACCGTCTGCTGGATCGCCACCGGATCGGCGCGCAGGCGCTGCGCCAGCTGCGGGAACGCCGGGAAGATGGTGTCGATCGCGAACGGGCCGAACATCGCCAGGCCGGCGAGCAGCAGCGCCATGTAGCGGGTGGAGGAAACGGCCGGGGTCATGCGCGGCAATATCGCGGATTGCGCCCACGCACGCCACCGCGCTAA
>NZ_CAPJ01000434.1 GCF_000331775.1 Xanthomonas translucens pv. translucens DSM 18974 | reverse complement strand
CGGCGGTCAAACAGTTCCATGTAGCCGGTCGGCACCGGGTCGTACAGGCCCACGCTGATCGGGGTGAGGCCGGGGGCTTGGTGGTAGCGGTTGTAGAGGGGCAGGCCTTTCTCGTCGATGCCACGGATGCCGCCATCCGGATCGGGAATGCCGCGTTCGTCGATCATCCGCGCCAGTAATGGCACCTGGCTGGCGCCGCGGCTGAAGCCTTCCAGGTGGTAGGCGATTTTGGCATTTGGATCATTCTGGAAGATGCGTTGGGATTGCTTATTCAACTGTTCGTACATTTCCTCGGCACGGAACAGGCTGGTCCGCCCGGTTGCGCCGTCGAGCGCTTTTGTAAGGAAATCGTCCTGGGTGCCGGCGCCTTCGATGTATTCAAAATTGATTCCCTGGACGCCCGACTCTCGCAACTTTTCGATTTGATCAAGAAATTTAGCGACATTTGTGGCGTGCAACGGATCGGCATTCATATCGTTGCCGGTGCCATCCATCAAGCCCACCAGCAGGTACGAGTGTGGATCGGCGTGATCCAGGAGTTGCGGCACCTTGAACCGGTAAAGGTCTTCTGCTGCGTGTTCGTAGGTGCGCAAGTGCTCCTGACCAGCAACGTAGTGCGACACATCATCT
>NZ_CAPJ01000435.1 GCF_000331775.1 Xanthomonas translucens pv. translucens DSM 18974 | reverse complement strand
AGCTTCTATCATCGGGTATGCCGCGCTGGTCGATCATGCGCGCCAGCAACGGCACCTGGCTGGCGCCGCGGCTGAAGCCTTCCAGGTGGAACGCGATCCTGGCTTCCGGGTCGGTTTTAAATATTTTCTGGGACTGGCTTTTCAGGCGCTCATACATTTCCTCGGCACGGAACAGGCTAGTACGCCCGGTCGCGCCGTCGAGCGACTTTCCAAGAAAATCGTCCTGGGTGCCGGCGCCTTCGATGTATTCGTAGTCGATTTGTTTTATGCCAGACTCTCTGAAATCTATAACTTGCTGGCGAAATTTAGCAACATTGGTGGCATGCAATGGATCGGCATTGATATCGTTGCCGGTGCCATCCATCAAGCCCACCAGCAGGTACGAATGTGGATCGGCGCGATCCAGTAGCTGTGGCACCTTGAACCGGTACAGGTCTTCTGCGGCGTGTTCGTAGGTACCCAAGTGCTCCGGGCCGGCAGCGTAGTGCGACACGTCATCAAGGGGCAATCCATCTTCACCCAACGGCAGGATGATCTTCTTTGCCACTACCAGCGCTCCTTCAGTAGGTCTTTGTCCAGGCAAGAATCAGGTCATCCCGACTCACCTTTAAGTTTGGATCATCGGGTGATTGCAGGCGATTGGTAAGTATCCACGCCCTCATATACACATTGATCGTTCGATCATTCACTTCCAGAAGGATCTCTGCAATTTTTCTTTTCTTTTCAGCCCAGTATTCAAAGACTTCCTCTTTCGGAACGCGATGCAGGATCAAATGGCCCGGGAAGACCTTCTCCAAGTCGATCTCGACGTAACGCCCCACCCCATCCATAGCGGTCCAGCGGATATCGACCGTGCTCGGGAAGCCACGCGTCTCGAACTCCTCGGTGCTGCCGAAGCCGCCGGTCCAATCGTCTTTCCAGTCAGGGGCATAGGGAGCACCAGAAGGCTTATCCCAATAATTAGAATGTTCCTGCTTGGCAAAGACAATGCTGCACCGCAAGACATGGTAGCAACGCGCCCCAAACGAATAACTATCGAACCGCAGCGGCCAAGGCTCGCCGGATTTCTTCCGGAGCAAATGGGCATTGAGGAAATTCAACATTGCATGGCCGTCCATGTTGGGAGCGATTTTTCAGGCGGAATATAGCAAAGGCACCCCTGGTGCAGCGCCTGCTGGATGTCCTCTGTGCTGGTGATGGCCGCGAGACGGTCCACGCCATCGGCGCCGCGCTGGAGGTCTTCGATCGGGCCGTCGGCAGCATCGCGCATCCAGTTGGCCGGGGTCAGGCTGGGACGGTCGCGGTCATCGGCCGGCAGGCTGTAGGGATCGTCGGGTTGGGGCGCGTCCTTCAATGCCAGGGCGG
>NZ_CAPJ01000436.1 GCF_000331775.1 Xanthomonas translucens pv. translucens DSM 18974 | reverse complement strand
TGCCGCACGCAGCGCTGTCCGCGCTTGCCTCAGCTGCGCGGGCGCGCGGCAGGCGCGCGCCTGCCGGGCCGACGCGGCGATGCCGACTTGGGTGCTTTCGCCATTGCCACCGCGGGACCCGCCTGCCTGGAAGTTGTGGCTTTGGCTGTTTTGACGCTCTTGCGGGTCGCAGCACGCGCCCGCGCCAAGTACTTCAGCGTCGCCAGATCCCACTGCCGCTCGCCGCGCACGCGTTCGCACATGCCGTGCAGGTCGCCGCAGCGCCACCCTTCGAACACGCATGGGTCGATATAGGCCTTGCGGCACACCGCCGGAGTGTTGCCCAACGCATCGGCCACCTCGCGGATCACCGCATTCTGCGCCAGCTTCAGCGCGCGCTCGCTGCCGGGTTCGGGCAGGGGCAGCTGCGCCAGCCGCTGCAACGCGGCGCGGGTGCCGCCCCAGGTGCGGAAATCCTTGGCGGTGAAGCTCTCGCCCATCGCCTCGCGCAGGTAGTCGTTGACCTCGCCCGAATCCACCGGCTGCAGCTGGCCGTCGTCGTCGCGGTACTGGAACAGCGCCTGCCCGGGCAATTGCTGGCAGCCGCGGATCAGCTTGACCAGATGCGCGTCGTCGACCTCGATGTCGTGCTCCTGCCCGCCCTTGCCGCGGAACTTCAGCCGCGCGCGGCCGCCCTTGACGAATTCCAGGTGCCGGTTGCGCAGGGTGGTCAGGCCATAGGAGCGGTTGCTGCGCGCGTATTCGGCATTGCCCACGCGCACCAGGGTCTCGGCCATCAACGCCACCACCATCGCCAGCACCTTGTCGCGCGGGTAGCCGGGCAACGCCAGGTCGCGGCGCAGGCGCCGGCGCAAGCGCGGCAAGGCCTGGCCGAAGGCGATGATCCGCTCGAACTTGCCGTCGCCGCGCAGCTGCGCCCAGTCGGCGTGGTAGCGGTACTGCTTGCGCCGCCGCGCGTCGCGGCCGGTGGCCTGCACATGGCCGTTGGGCTTGGTGCAGATCCATACCTCGGTATAGGCCGGTGGGATCGCCAGCTGCCGGATGCGCTGCAAGGTCTGCGCATCGCGCACCGCGCTGCCGTCGGGCAGGCGGTAGCCGAAGCCGGTGCCGGCGCGGCGGCGGGCGATGCCGGGCTCTTCGTCGCTGACATAGACCAGGCCGGCGCTGTAGGCGGCCTGCCTGGCCTGCAGCGCGCGGGCCGCTTCGGTGGCGGCGGTGGTGCGGGACGCGTTGGACATCGGGATGCCGGCGGGTGAGGAGACGGGATTGTCGGCAGCGCACCGCCTAAGCCGCGTCAACGGCGGCCGGTTAACGTGCGGCGAACGCGACTTGTCCGATTCTTCTGCGCTTATGCTGGACCTGTCCCCCCCTCCACCCACCAGGAGCCTCGATGAGCACTTTCCTTTCTTCTCGTGCGTCCGCGCGTGCCGGCCTGTTGGGCACGGCGTGTCTGACGCTGGCCTTGGCCGCGTGTACCGCGCCGGCGCCGGACGAGCAGGAACAGGTGGCGGCCAAGGCCCAGGCCGCCGCGCAACGGGCCGCCGCGCCGGATCCGGCCAGCGCGCCGGAGCCGCCGCCGGTGGGCAGTTGCGATGCCTCGCAGGCGCAGGGCCTGGTCGGCCAGGCCGCCGAACAGGCGTTGCTGGACCAGGCGCGCAGCGACACCGGCGCCAAGAGCCTGCGCGTGCTCAAGCCGTACCAGGTGGTGACCATGGAATTCGACGGCGAACGGCTCAACATCGAGGTCGATGCCAAGAACCAGATCACCGGTGTCCGCTGCGGCTGAGGCCCGTCCGGCGGCACTTGCGCACGGTGCGCACGGCGGCGGCGACACGGCGGCTGCTGCCACCACGGTTGCAGCTGCAACTGTGTATTGCGGCACCGCACCAACATGTGGTGTAGTCGATGTTCCGGTGACCTCAAGATGCGCTCCAGGATCGAGCGGGGGCGAGTGTCGCCGCGTTCCTTCGGATCGCTTTTCAGAGGCAGACATGGCCCCCCGCAACCGCCACGGGCTCTACGACCCCCAAGACGAGCGCGATGCCTGTGGTTTCGGCATGGTCGCGCAACTCGATGACCAACCCTCGCGGGCCTTGGTGGATACCGCCATTGCCGCGCTGTCACGGATGACCCACCGTGGTGGCGTCGCCGCCGACGGCCTGACCGGCGACGGCTGCGGCCTGCTGATCCGCAAACCGGATGCGTTCCTGCGCGCGCTGGCGCGCGACGCCGGCATCGCGGTGGGCGCGCGCTTCGCCGCCGGCCAGGTGTTCATGCCGCGCGACGACGTGGACGGCGCCGCACGCTGCCGCCAGGTTCTGGAA
The DNA here is from genome assembly GCF_000331775.1 of Xanthomonas translucens pv. translucens DSM 18974. The sequence goes on along the minus strand of NZ_CAPJ01000436.1, from coordinate 12,933 downwards.
GAGGAACTGCGCCGCGCCGGCACGCAGCCGCGCGGCTGGCGGGTCACCCCCACCGACGATTCGGTGTGCGGGCAGCTGGCCAGGGATACCTTGCCGCACATCGAGCAGGTGTTCGTCGATGCCGGCGCCGAGCACAGCGAGGACGGCTTCGCCCTGGCCCTGTTCCTGGCGCGCCGCCGCGCCGAGCAGCGCCTGCGCGACATCGCCGACTTCTACGTCACCACGCTCTCGCCCAGCGGCATCAGCTACAAGGGCATGGTGCTGCCGGACAAGCTCAGCACCTTCTACCCGGACCTGCAGCGCAGCGACCTGGCCTCCAGCGCCATCGTGTTCCACCAGCGCTTCTCGACCAACACGCTGCCGCGCTGGCCGCTGGCGCACCCGTTCCGGCTGCTCGCGCACAACGGCGAGATCAACACCATCGAGGGCAACCGGCACTGGGCGCAGGCGCGCAGCAAGGTGTGGAAGACCCCACGCTTCGACATCGCCGAGTTCGACCCGGTGATCTCAATGCACGGCTCGGACTCGCAGAGCCTGGACAACATGCTCGAACTGCTGGTCGCCGGCGGCATGGACCTGCTGCAGGCGCTGCGCATCCTGGTACCGCCGGCGACCCAGTCGCTGGAGTTCAAGGACGCCGACCTGGCTGCGTTCTACGAGTTCTACGGGCTCAACACCGAGCCGTGGGACGGCCCGGCCGGCATCGTCGCCTGCGACGGCCGCTATGCGGCGTGCATGCTCGACCGCAACGGCCTGCGCCCGGCACGCTGGATGCTGACCTCCGACCGCCATTTCCTGGTCGCCTCCGAGGCCGGCGTGTGGGAACTGCCGGCCGAGCGCGTGACCCGCAAGGGCAAGCTCGGCCCGGGCGAGATGATGGCGATCGATCTCAAGCGCGGCGATCTGCTCGATTCGGACGCCATCGACCGCATCAACCGCGGCCGCGCCCCGTACAAGCAGTGGCTGCAGCAGGGCGTGACCTACCTGCAGACCGAACTGATCGACCCCTCGCTGGTCGAGGAGCCGTTCGACGAGGGCACCCTGCGCAGCTACCACAAGCTGTTCCAGCTCAGCACCGAGGAAGTGGAGCAGGTGCTGCGGCCGCTGGCCGAGACCGAGCAGGAAGCCACCGGCTCGATGGGCGACGACACCCCGATGGCGGTGCTCAGCCGCCACACCCGGCCGCTGTACGACTACTTCCGCCAGGCGTTCGCGCAGGTCACCAACCCGCCGATCGATCCGCTGCGGGAAGACTGCGTGATGTCGCTGACCACCCAGCTCGGCAAGGAGACCAACATCTTCCACGCCGGCCCGGAGACGGTGAACCACGTCATCCTCAACTCGCCGGTGCTCAGCCAGCGCAAGCTGCGCCAGCTGCTGAAGATGGAGCAGTACCAGACCCGCAACGCGCAGATCGACCTGTCCTACAGCGTCGAGGAAGGCCTCAAGGCCGGCCTGGAGCGGATCTGCGCGCAGGCCGAGCAGGCGGTGCGCGACGGCAAGGTCATGCTGCTGCTGACCGACCGCTACCCGGTGCCGGAGCGGCCGATGGCGCATGCGCTGCTGGCCACCGGCGCGGTGCACCACCACCTGTCGCGCGCCGGCCTGCGCTGCGACGCCAACCTGATCATCGAGACCGGCACCGCGCGCGACCCGCACCACATGGCCTGCCTGCTCGGGTTCGGCGCCACCGCGGTGTATCCGTACCTGGCCTACCAGACCCTGTTCGACCTGGGCCGGCGCGGCATCCTGCTGCTGAAGACCGGCGGCGAACAGGCGCAGATCGGCCGCAAGTACCGCAAGGGCGTCTACAAGGGCCTGTCCAAGATCATCTCCAAGATGGGCATCTGCACCATCGCCAGCTACCGCGGCGCGCAGCTGTTCGAGATCGTCGGACTGGACCCGGACGTGGTCCAGCTGTGCTTCCCGGACACCGCCTCGCGCATCGGCGGGGTGAACCTGGCGCGGCTGGACACCGAGGCGCGGCAGCTGAACGCACGCGCCTGGAACGATCTGCTCAAGCCGGAAGTGGGCGGGCTGCTGAAATACGTGCACGGCGGCGAGTACCACATGTACAACCCGGACGTGGTCATGACCCTGCAGCGCGCCACGCGCAGCGGCGAGCAGGCCGACTGGGCCGCGTACGCCGAGGCGGTGCATGCGCGCCCGCCGTCGGCGCTGCGCGACCTGCTGCAGCTCAAGCGCGCCGAGGTACCGACCCCGCTGGATGAAGTGGCCCCGGCCTCGGACCTACTGCGCCGCTTCGACACCGCCGCGATCAGCCTGGGCGCGCTGTCGCCCGAGGCGCACGAAGCGCTGGCGATCGCGATGAACCGCCTCGGCGGGCGCAGCAACTCCGGCGAAGGCGGCGAAGACCCGGCCCGCTACGGCACCGAGAAGCGCTCCAAGATCAAGCAGGTGGCCTCCGGCCGCTTCGGCGTCACCCCGGAGTACCTGGTCAACGCCGAAGTGCTGCAGATCAAGGTCGCGCAGGGCGCCAAGCCCGGCGAAGGCGGCCAACTGCCCGGGCACAAGGTCAACGAGCTGATCGCGCGGCTGCGCTACGCCAGGCCGGGCATCGGCCTGATCTCGCCGCCGCCGCACCACGACATCTATTCGATCGAGGACCTCGCGCAGCTGATCTACGACCTCAAGCAGGTCAATCCGACCGCGCTGGTGTCGGTGAAGCTGGTCAGCCATGCCGGCGTGGGCACCATCGCCGCCGGCGTGGTCAAGGCCGGCGCCGACCTGATCACCGTGTCCGGCCACGACGGCGGCACCGGCGCCAGCCCGGTCAGCTCGATCCGCTATGCCGGCGTGCCGTGGGAACTGGGCGTGGCCGAGTCGCACCAGGCGCTGGTCGCCAACAACCTGCGCGACCGCACCATCCTGCAGACCGATGGCGGCCTGAAGACCGGCCTGGACGTGGTCAAGGCCGCGATCCTGGGCGCCGACAGCTTCGGCTTCGGCACCGGCCCGATGATCGTGCTCGGCTGCAAGTACCTGCGCATCTGCCACCTCAACAACTGCGCCACCGGCGTGGCCACCCAGGACGAACGCCTGCGCGCCAACTACTTCACCGGCCTGCCCGAGCGCGTGGAGAATTTCTTCAGGCTGCTGTCCGAAGAGGTGCGGCAATGGCTGTCGTACCTGGGCGCGCGTTCGCTGGACGAGATCATCGGCCGCACCGAGCTGCTGCAGCAACTGGACGTGTCGCCGCGCGAAGGCGTGCGCGTGAACCTGTCGCGGCTGCTCGAGAACGTGCACTACGACGGCGGCCACTGCGCCGCGCAGCGCCTGTACGAATCGCCGGACAGCCTGGCCACGCAGATGGACGGCCTGCTCGCCGACGCGATCGCCAACAAGACCGGGGGCGACCACCGCTTCCTGATCCACAACACCGACCGCTCGATCGGCGCGCGCCTGTCAGGCGCCATCGCCCGCGCGCACGGCAACCACGGCATGGACGACGCGCCGCTGAGCCTGCGTTTCCGCGGCTCGGCCGGGCAGAGCTTCGGCGCGTTCAACGCCGGCGGCCTGCAACTGGAGCTGGAAGGCGAGGCCAACGACTACGTCGGCAAGGGCATGGCCGGCGGCCGCCTGGTGGTGCGTCCGCCGCGCGGCGCGCGCTTCGAGGCGCGCAGCACCGCGATCATCGGCAACACCTGCCTGTACGGCGCCACCGGCGGCGAGCTGTACGCCGCCGGCCGCGCCGGCGAGCGCTTCGGCGTGCGCAACTCCGGCGCGCTGGCGGTGATCGAGGGCGCCGGCGACCATTGCTGCGAGTACATGACCGACGGCATCGTGCTGGTGCTGGGCAAGGTCGGGCTGAACTTCGGCGCCGGCTTCACCGGCGGCCTGGCCTACGTGCTCGACGTGGACCGCGATTTCGTCGACCGCTACAACCACGAGCTGATCGACATCCATCGCATCTCCGCCGAAGGCTTCGAGAGCCATCGCCAGCACCTGCACAAGCTGATCAGCCGCCACCGCGAACTGACCGGCAGCATCTGGGCGCAGCAGATCCTCGACGAATTCCGCGACTACGTCGGCAAGTTCTGGCTGGTCAAGCCGAAAGCGGCGAGCATCGAGTCGCTGACCGAGTCGTTGCGGCGCGCTGCTTGATGATTGCCTCCCCTCTCCTGGTTTTGGGAGAGGGGGGACGCGAGGGCGCTGCGCGCGCCGTACCCTCATCCGCCCCTTCGGGGCACCTTCTCCCAGGGGGAGAAGGGATTACGCCACGGAATTTTTTATGAGCCGCAAGCAAGCCTTCCAGTTCCTCGACCTGCCCCGACAGATGCCGCAGCGCATCCCGGTGGAGCTGCGCACGTCCGGCGACTGGAACGAGCTGTACGGCAAGTTCGACAAGGCCGACGCGCAGTACCAGGCCGGGCGCTGCCTGGATTGCGGCAATCCGTACTGCAGCTGGAAATGCCCGGTGCACAACGCGATTCCGCAGTGGCTGCAGCTGGTGCAGGAGAACCGCATCGAGGAAGCCGCGGCGCTGTGCCACAGCACCAACCCGCTGCCGGAAGTGTGCGGCCGGGTGTGCCCGCAGGACCGTCTGTGCGAAGGCAGCTGCACGCTGGAGGAATTCGGCGCGGTCACCATCGGCGCGGTGGAGAAGTACATCGTCGATACCGCGCTCTACAACGGCTGGCGCCCGGACCTGAGCCAGGTCCAGGCCACCGGCAAGCGCGTGGCGGTGATCGGCGCCGGCCCGGCCGGACTGAGCTGCGCCGACCGCCTGGCCCGCGCCGGCATCCATGCGGTGGTCTACGACCGCTACGAACAGATCGGCGGCCTGCTGCAGTTCGGCATCCCCAGCTTCAAGCTCGACAAGAGCGTGATCGGCAAGCGCCGCGAGGTGCTCGAAGGCATGGGCGTGGAGTTCCGCCTGGGCGTGGAGATCGGCCGCGACGTGAGCCTGGAGCAACTGCTCGGCGACTACGACGCGGTGTTCCTCGGCACTGGCGCCTACCGCTACACCGACGGCGGCCTGGCCGGCCAGAACCTGCCCGGCGTGCTGCCGGCGCTGCCGTTCCTGGTGCAGAACAGCCGCATCGTCGGCGGCAACGACCCGTGGGGCAGGCCGATCGCCGGCTGGGAAGACACCATCGCGCTGCCGGACCTGAGCGGCAAGCGCGTGGTGGTGCTCGGCGGCGGCGACACCGGCATGGACTGCGTGCGCAGCGCGATCCGCCTGGGTGCGGCCAAGGTCACCTGCGCCTATCGCCGCGACGAAGCCAACATGCCCGGCTCGGCGCGCGAAGTGGCCAACGCGCGCGAGGAAGGCGTGCGCTTCCTGTTCAACCGCCAACCGCTGGCGGTGGAAGCCGATGCCAGCGGCAAGCTGGCCGGCGTGCGCGTGGTGCAGACCCGCTTGGGCGAACCCGATGCGCGCGGGCGCCAGGCCGCGGTGCCGATCGAAGGCAGCGAATCGCTGCTGGACGCGGACGTGGTGATCATCGCCTTCGGCTTCTCGCCGAGCGTGCCCGAATGGCTGGCCGCGCAGGGCGTGGAAGGCACCGCCAACGGCCGCATCCTGGCCGGCGGCAGCGACCCCGATGGCAGCGGCCGCCTGCCGTACCAGACCACCAACCCGAAGCTGTTCGCCGGCGGCGATGCGGTGCGCGGCGCGGACCTGGTGGTGACCGCGGTAGCCGAAGGCCGCGACGCGGCCGCCAGCATCGCCGAATGGATCGGCAACCGCCTGCCGGTGACCACCCAGGCCGCGGCCTGAGCGAGATCGAGCGCACCTAAGCGACGTCGTTGCATGCCCGGCTGCGCGCGGCCGGGCAGAAGGTTTGCGCGGATTGACGGCGATGCCGCGGCACTCATGCTGGGCACGGCAGCAGTCGCACCCAGCGACGCCGGCATGGTCGGGTCGGGGCTGAAGCCCCTCCCACAAGTGCACACGTCAGACACCGCGGTCCCTTGTAGGAGCGGCTTCAGCCGCGACAAGCAAAATCGGAACCCGCGTGGTTCGGCTACCTGTCGGGGCTGAAGCCTCTCCCACAAGTGCACGCATCAGGCACCGCGGTCCCCCTGTAGGAGCGGCTTCAGCCGCGACGAGCGGAGTCCGAAACCGCGCCGTCTCGGCTAGCTATCGGGGCGGAAACCCCGCCTACAAGTGCACCTATCCGTCGCAGAAGACCCCTCTGGGAGCGACTTCAGCCGCGACGAACGAAGTCGCAAACCATGCGGTTTCGCCCGCTTGTCGGGGCTGAAGCCCCTCCTACAGAAGCGCCCAGTGGGACCGTCGCCGCTCCCGCAGGCAACTCAAAACCATGCCGCCGCCCCATGCACAACGCAGCAGCGAGTTCATCTAAACCGCGGCAAGCGCAACGCCGTTTTTCGCGGGAGTGAATGAGGCGCTAACGCACGAACGCCTAGGCTGGCCGCGCGGGTGCGATCCGCGCACCCTTGCACCGCCGGCTGCTTCCCCCGATGGCAAAACGGCATCCTCCCCTCCCCCAAGGACGCTTCCCCATGTCGCTTTTCTCTCTCTGGTCGTCGCGGCTTCGCCCCGTCGCTCCCGCCGTGTTCCTGCTCGCCCTTGCCTTCGGCGTATCCGCCAAGGACGGCAAGAGCGTGCTCCAGTACGCGGGCGTCAACCTGTCCGGCGCCGAATTCAATTCCGGCAAGAAGCCGGGCACGCTGTACAAGGACTACACCTATCCGGGTCCGGCGGACTACAGCTACTTCGCCGGCAAGGGCATGAACATCGTGCGCCTGCCGTTCCTGTGGGAACGCCTGCAGCCCACCGCCAAGGGCGAGTTCGATCCCGCGCAGCTGGCGCAGATCAAGAAGGCGGTGGCGCAGGCCAAGGCCAGCGGCCTGCACCTGATCCTGGACCCGCACAACTACGCCAAGTACAACGGCGCGCTGATCGGCAGCGACGGCGCGCCGGCCGAGGTGTTCGCCGACCTGTGGCGGCGCCTGGCGACCGAGTTCAAAAACGACGACACGGTGATCTTCGGCCTGATGAATGAGCCCAACGCGGTCTCCTCCACCGACTGGGCGGCAGCCGCGCAAGCGGCGATCAACGCCATCCGCAAGGCCGGCGCCAAGAACCTGGTACTGGTCCCCGGCACCGCCTACACCGGCGCGCACAGCTGGCGCAGCACCTACTACGGCACCTCCAATGCGGTGGCGCTGCAGCCGCTGAAGGATCCGGGCAATCGCATGGCCTTCGAAGCGCACCAGTACTTCGACAAGGACAACAGCGGCACCAAGGGCGAATGCGTCAGCGCCGGCGCCGGCGCCGAGAAACTGGCCGGCTTCGTCAGCTGGCTGCGCGAAAACAAGAAGGTCGGCTTCATCGGCGAGTTCGCCACCGCCGATACCCCCGTCTGCAATCAGGCGCTGGAAGGCATGCTCAGCTACATCGAGCAGAACAAGGACGTGATCGTCGGCTGGACCTGGTGGGCGGCCGGCGCGTGGTGGAAGAACGACTATCCATTCAACGTGCAGCCGAACAAGGACGGCAGCGACAGGCCGCAGATGTCGATCCTGTCCAAGCACGCGCGCAAGATCACCGGGAAGTGAGCCGGCAGGCGTGCCGGGCGCAACGTCCGGCACGCCGTCGCTGCAAGCATGGGCGACACAGAGCGCGCATGCGCTGCGGCGGTTGCCACATGCATCGCGCTGGCGACGATCGACAGAGAACCAGTCCGCGTTGGCCTTGCAAAGCCCAACACAGATCCGCGCACGCACGCAGGTTGGTCGTAGTGGCGAGGCCACGAATGCACTACGGTGGGACGTAAGCACACCATTTGCCATCAGTTCGGCCGTTTCACGCTGTGCTTGGCCGATTCCCCCACTGATGCAGAAGGACGCCACCCATGTCTCGTTCACCCTCTTGCCTGGGCGCGCTGCGCCTGGCACTGCTGCTTTGCCTGCTCGCCGTGCTGCCTCAGCTGCACGCACAAAGCGTGCTGAAATTCGCCGGGGTCAATCTGTCCGGCGCGGAGATCAGCTCCAGCCAAAAGCCCGGCGTGCTCAACGTCGACTACTTCTATCCCAGCGCTGCCGACTACGCCTATTTCGCCGGTAAGGGCATGAACATCGTGCGCCTGCCGGTGTTGTGGGAACGCCTGCAGCCCACCCCACAGGGCCAGCTGGACATCGCGCAGTTGGCGTTGATCAAGGCGGCGGCCTTGCAGGCCAGGGCGCATCACATGCGCCTGATCTTGGATATCCACAACTACGCCAACTACTACGACCGCAAGATCGGCAGCGCAGCCGTGCCGATCAAGACCTTCAGCGACCTGTGGCAACGTCTGGCCTGGGAGTTCAAGGACGACGACAACGTAGTCTTCGGGCTGATGAACGAGCCCCACGACATCTCGCCCGGACTGTGGGCTGCAGCCGCGCAGTCCGCAGTGGACAGGATCCGCGCCGCCGGTGCGCGCAATCTGATCATGGTGCCGGGTGCACTGTGGAGCGGCGCGAACAGCTGGTACTCGACCGTCGACGGCGAATCCAATGCCACCGCGCTGGCCTCGCTGTACGACCCGCTGCAGCGCACCGCCATCGAAGTGCATCAGTATCTGGACCCCGATTCCAGCGGGACCAGCGTTGCCTGCGTGAGTCCCAGAGCCGCTACAAAACGCCTGGTCGACTTCACCAACTGGTTGCTCAAGACCAAGCACATCGGCTTCCTAGGCGAATTCGGCGCTAGCCGCCATCCTGTTTGCCAGCAAGGGCTGAACGACATGCTCGGCTACATCGAACAGAACAGCGGGCTGTGGTGGGGGTGGACCGCCTGGGCCGGCGGCGCCCGGTGGAACGTGCACTATCCGTTCAACCTGCAGCCCGATGCGGACGGCCGCGACAAGCCGCAGATGTCGATCCTGTCGGCCAGGGCGAAGCGCATCACGCGCTAACACGGCCTTCGCTACGCGCGCTGCGATAACGCGGCCGATCGTGGCGCGCACAATGGCGCGCCGCAGCGTCTGTCGACGCAGCTGCGCCACACACGTACCACCTCGGGAGAGGAGCGGTAGCCCACTGGCATGCCGATTGCACCGATCAGGACGACCGCCGCCACACAGTGCGGCGGCCACGTCCGTTCGTCCTTCTCCATGAGGCAATCCCATGCGACGCATTTCCCCTTCCATTGCATCCCCGCGCTGGCTGCTGCGCGGGGCGCTGTGCCTGGCACTGGCCGCCTGCGCATCCACCGCCATCGCGCAGGATCCCGTGCGCTACGCCGGCGTCAACCTGGCCGGCGCGGAATTCAATTCGGCCAGGAAGCCGGGCGTGGTCTTCAACGACTATCTGTATCCCAGCGACAGCGACTACGCCTACGTCGCCGAGCAGGGCATGAATATCGTGCGCCTGCCGTTCCTGTGGGAACGCCTGCAACCCACCGCCAACGGCGCGCTGGACGCCGCCCAGCTCGGCTATCTGCGCACTGCGGTGAGCCGCGCCCAAAGCCACAACCTGCGCGTGATCCTGGATCTGCACAACTACGCCAAGTACAACGGCGTACGCATCGGCAGCAAGGGCATGCCGGCCAGCGTGCTGGCCGATCTGTGGCGGCGCCTGGCGATCGCGTTCGGCAACGACGACACGGTGATCTTCGGGTTGATGAACGAACCCAACGGCATTTCCTCCGGTGACTGGGCCGCCGCGACGCAACTGGCGATCGATGCGATCCGCAGCGCCGGCGCCTACAACCTGATCATGGTGCCGGGCACCGCGTTCACCGGCGCGCACAGCTGGAACAGCACCTGGTACGGCGTGCCCAACGCGCAATCGATGGTGTCGATCGAGGATCCGGTCGAAAACCTGGTGTTCGAAGTCCACCAGTACCTGGACCAGGACTACAGCGGCACCAGCGCCGATTGCATCAGCGCCAGCATCGGCTCGGAAAAGCTGCGCGGCTTCACCCAGTGGCTGCGCGACAACGGCCACCAGGGCTTCCTCGGCGAATTCGGGGCCAGCAGCAATGCCACCTGCATGGCCGCGCTGGACGACATGCTCGGCTATGTGCACGACAATGCCGACGTGTGGATGGGCTGGACCGCATGGGCGGCCGGCGCCTGGTGGAAGATCGACTACGCGTTCAGCCTGCGGCCCAACCCGGACGGTACCGACAAGCCGCAGATGGGCGTGCTGTCGGCGCGGGCGAAACAGATGCTCGACTAGCCGGGATTGGCGACTGGAAGAACGTGCTGCGATGTGTGGCTGCTCGCTGTCGGCACGGGGCGATGGCGGCAGCCGGCGATTGAGTCCGTACCGCGATCCGGCGCAGACTGTCGTTCCTTCTCCGCACGGATCGACGTATGCGCCTGGGCCTGGCCGCCAACCGACTGCACCACCAGGGCAAGGACGCCGCACTGTTCCGCTGGCTGCGCGCCTGCGAGGCGGGCATCCGCGAACTGCAGCTCGGCCTGCACGCGGTCGGCCGCACCCACGAGGCGATCGCGCGCGCCGGCTGGCTGTCGGGCTACACGGAACTCAAGCACTATCCGTTCGGCCGCGAAGGCGGGCTGATGAAACTGGTCGCCGAAGTGGTGGGCCTGGAAGGCGCCGAGCGCACCCTCGACGGGACGATCTACTTCATCGATCCAGTGGATCCCTCATCGATCTTTCCCGAGGCGATCGCGCTCAAGCGCCAATGCGTGATCCATGGCAAGCCCTTCATCTCCACCGTGGCCAGCGCCCGCGACTGGATCGAGATGGAGCGCGTGCACGCCGGGCTGGCGGCCGACGCCGGCGCCGACGATCTGCACGCGCTGGAGCAGCACACCCTGGCGCTGATCGCGCACGATGCGATGAAGCCGCAGATGCTGGCCTTCGCCAGCGAGCATTTCGAGCTGCTGTCGCGCTTCGAGCAGCGCGTGGCCACCGGCACCACCGGCCTGCGCCTCAACGAACTGGCCTGGAGCCGCGGCTGGCCGCAGGGCCAGGATTGGGTGCAGCGCTACCAGAGCGGACCGATGGGTGGCGACGCGCAGATCGCCGACCGCGTACTGGAACGGCGCTGCCAACGCGCGATCTTCTTCGAGGATCCGCACGTGGCGCGCCAGCACGAGGCGGACATCCAGCTGCTGGAACGCGCGGTGACCACGGTGACCGACAGCGCGGTCTGCATCACCTCGCCGCTGGTCGCCGCACGCTGGGCGCAGGCGGCGGCGAAGCGGGCGTTGTCGTCTGCCTGAGCGATGCTGCGAGCGATTTCCCTAGGCCATTCGCCCGCTGTGGAAGCGACGTCAGTCGCGACGCGCATTACCGGGAATGCGCGTCGCAACTTTGGCGCGAAGCCACAGCCAGCAGCGTCGGCCCTAGCCGCGAAAAGAGACAGCGCACGGGCGATCGCAACAGGTCATACGCCGCGCCCACATCGCGTGACCGCGCTCACAGTCACTGCCATGTCACGGCTGTCGCCAACACTGCCGCCTGTCCAGATCCGGGGGGGATCCGATGTCCGGTTTCATCGTGCGCCTGCTGTTGGCAGGTGTGGCAGCGCTGTGCGCCATCCCATCCGTCTCTGCGCAGCAGGCCGAACGCTTGCGCGTGCACGGCTCCAACAGCGTCGGCGCGCAGCTGATGCCGGCCCTGGTCGAATCCTGGCTGCATAGCATCGGCTATCGGCAGATCCAGCGCCGCCGCGTCGATCCAGCGACGCTGGAAATCGCCGCGCTGCGCGACGATGCACCGCTGGTGGTCGAAATCGGCAGCACCGGTTCGGCCGCCGGCTTCGCCGACCTGGTCCGCGGCGACGCCGAACTGGCGATGCTGGCGCGGGTCCCCGATGCGCGCGAACACGATACCGCCTGGCAGCTTGGCGATCTGTCCTCGCCGGACCAGAACTTCGTCGTCGCCCTGGATGGTATACGCGTGCTGGTCGCCGCCGATAATCCGTTGACCTCGCTCAGCGTCGCGCAGCTGCGCGACATCCTGAGCGGGCGGCTGGCGCGCTGGTCGCAACTCGGCGGTGCCGACCTGCCGATCGAAGTGCAGCGCAACGCCGAGCACAGCGGATTGGGCGATTTTCTACGCGAACGCCTGTCGTTGCCGGGCAGCGCACAGCCCGCCGCGCAGCGCCTGCATGCCAACTTGGTCGAGACGGCGCAAGCCGCGGCAGGGCACCCGGCTGCGCTGGCGATCGTCGCGCTGACCACGCCGCTCCCGGCCGGCACCCGTGCGCTCGCCATCGCCGACGGCGGCATCGCCGTGCTGCCCACGCCGGCCAGCATCCGTGGCGAGGACTATCCCCTGGTGCAGCGCTACAGCCTGTATGGCGGGCAGATGATGTCGGCGCTAGGCCGCAGCCTGGCGCTGTATGCGGTCGGCGCGCAGGCGCAGCAGGTCGTGCGCCGGATCGGGCCGATCCCGATGAGCATCGCACCCGACCCGACGCAGCCGCCTGGCGCGCGCGGCGACGCGCGCCAGGCCGATGCCTACCTGCAGGCCGGCGCCGGCGCCCAGCGCCTGACCACCACCTTGCGTTTCAGCCTGCAGTCGCTGAACTCGATGTTCGAGGCGCGCAGCGCGCAGGACCTGGACCGGCTGATCGCCTTCATGCAGCGGCCGGCGATGCGCGGCCGGGCCTTGGCGGTCATCGGCTTCGCCACACCGGATACGGCCAACCGCCTGTATCCGACCATCGCCAGCAACGACCGCGCCGACGTGGTCGCCGCCTATCTGTCCCAGCGCGGCATCGTGGTCAAGCGCGCGCGCGGACTGGGCGCGGCGCGCCCTCTGCTCGGCGGCGAAGATACGCCGGCCAAGGTGCGCAACGAGCGCGTCGAGATCTGGTTGCTGGACGCCGGGCGCTGAGTCCCGCGGCAGACGCTGAAACTGACGCCGACGCCGACGCGAGCCTATTCACCCCTTGCAGAACCCTGCTTTGGGCGCATGGCCACTGTGCTCAAACGGAGAACGCCATGAACGAACTCACCCAGACCCGCGGTCACT
>NZ_CAPJ01000437.1 GCF_000331775.1 Xanthomonas translucens pv. translucens DSM 18974 | reverse complement strand
GATGCAGCAGCAGGGGGGTACGAAACGCGCATGGCAACCTCACAAAACGACGGGCCGCTAATACACCGCATGCAATATGACAATTCACGGCAGAGGCGAAGCCGCGCGTACCATCCACGAAGCGAGCTTGCAGCACCGCGTGCAGCGGGCTTCATGCCGCGCCAACATCCGCCGCGACACGCTTGCGTCATCCTCAAAGCGATGTGCCGCCTGCGGCAGCCCGCAAATCGCCGCGTTGCAGCCGCCATCGCGCGGTACAGACGATTCACTCGCCTGCACCGCGGCGGCGGCGCGGCGCTATTCCTCCGGCTCGGTCTGCTTGGCCTGCTCGTTGAGATAATGGCTCACCGGCGCGCCACGATAGCGGTCGGTCAACAGGCCCAGCGCTTCGGCCTGCTTGTCGATGGCCTGCCGTGCCGCCGGTGGCAGCTGCAGGGACGCACCTTGATCCAGCCTCGCCCCATCGCGCGCCGCCTGGATATGCACCTCATCGAGTGGCTGCTTGGCCTCCATGAACTGCTTGCGACGTTCCTGGACAATGTCAGCATCGCGATTGCGATCGAGCGGAGCGTCAGGTGGCACGTCCAACTCCAGCCCGGTATGCCCGCGCGGCAAGGTGCGGTTCTCGCGCTGCGCCAGCACTTCTTCGTCCGGCTGGTCGGTGAGCACGCTTTCGCCGTGCTCGCGAAACGCGCCGGCGATACCGCGCTGCGGCTCGAAGCCGCTGGTGGGAACCGGATTGATCTCGCCGAAGACGCCCCAGGTGTAGTAGTCGGGTTGGCCGCCAGAACGCGGAATCGAGAAATCCTCGTAGCGGTAGGCGGCGGTGAAGGCCGCCTTCTCGTAGCCTGAGCCTGGCTGCTGCAAGCGTTCCTTGGTCAGTTGCATGGCCTTGCCGGCGTCGCTGCCGGGATTGGCGACCGTCACCTCGGCGACGATCGGATGCATGCTGTTCCAGCTCTGCATCCATTGGGTGCCTGTATCGGCCAGCCCTTTCGCGTCCTCGGCAGCGGGGAAGAACGCGCGCAACTGGGTGTCCTTGATCGTGTCCTCGCTCAGTATCGGCACCACATTGATCTGGCTCAGATCGCGCCGCAGCTTGTCGCGGCGCGGCTGGTCTTGCGAATGCAGAGGATTGATCTGCAGCTTCTGGCAAAGATTGGAGAAGAATTCGTCGAAACCGCCCTTGTAGGCGACGGAATACAACTTGACCGCGGTGATCGGGCGCAGTTGCGGGCGCCGGATCAGCATCAGCGCCACGTTCTCGGGGATGTGTTCCTTGCAATCCAGCACCACCGACATGCCGGGCTTGGTGTGCAATACGTTCTCCAACATCGGTTCGATGCCGGCGATGCGTTGGTTGGTACTGACGAAATTGCCGTCCATCGGATTGCGGATGACCAGGTGCTTGCCCTGCAATTCGGCATATTTCACCTGCGTGGCCAGGCGATTGTCGGGGTCGTCCGTGGTGCGCCCGATCGCGAAATCGTGCAACAGCACCGGCACGCCTTCGGTGCTCACCTGCACATCCATTTCGACAGTGCGATAGCCCTCGGCATAGGCGTGATCGATCGCGGCGAGGGAGTTCTCCGGGATGCCGGCATGGGGGTCGAACAAGCCGCGATGCACCATCACGTCCTTGCCCAGCGCCTTGGTGCTTTCTGCCTGGACATAGTTCGCATGCACGAACTCGGGCAGCTGCTTGCGCACCACCTCGCGCTTGTCGCCCAGCAGGCGATGGTCGTTGGCCTTGTAGAAACCGGCACCGCCGTTCTGT
>NZ_CAPJ01000438.1 GCF_000331775.1 Xanthomonas translucens pv. translucens DSM 18974 | reverse complement strand
CGCCGGCCCACACCAGGCCGAGGATGGCCTGCGCCCCAACCAGCCACCACAGGCGGCAACGCGTGGCCGCCGGCAGGCTCGGCAACCAGCGGCACAGCGCCCAGATCGCCGCGACCAGCACCACGGCCTGCACGCTGGTCGCCAGCAGCCGCGACAGCAGGACCTCGAACAAGCGCGTGCCGAAGATCATGTCCATGCCTCAGTCCTCCCGCCGCTGCGATTGCAGTTTGGCCACCAATGCTTCGAGTTCGGCCAGTTCGTCGTCGCTGACCTCGGCGCGCTGCGACATCCACGCCACGAACGGCGACACCGAGCCTTGCAGGGTCTTCTCGACGAAGCTGGCGACCGCGCTGCGCACCACGTCGTCCTGCCCGGCGGTGGCGGCGTAGCGGTACACGCCCTGCACCTGGCGCCGGCGCAGATAGGCCTTGGCGCGCAGCCGCTCCATCATCGTCAGCACGGTGGAGCGGGCCAGCCCGCGGGTCTCGCCGAAGCCGGCGGCGACCTCGCCGACGCTGGCCTCGCCCTGTTCGCCGATGTACTGCAGCAGGGCCAGTTCCTGGTCCCCGATCGATTTGCGTCGCATCCGCCCACCCCAGTGACTACACGTGTCGCCAAAGCTAACCTTGGCGATATGTGTAGTCAATCGGCCGTCGGTCATTGCCCTGCCTGCGCGACAGGGATGGCGGTTGTTGGCGGGGCAGGCCATCGTCTGGCCAAGCCCGCGGCCACCCTGGTGAAGCCCGACAGCGGTCTCTTCATGATGCAAACAGCTGCCGCCGACTGGGGCGATCGGCGCAAGCGAACGTGCCGGCTGCGCCAGCCCGTCGCCTGCGGCAACCCGCAGATCTGCACATTGCAGCCGCCATCGCACGGTACAGACGATCCGCTCGCCTGCACCGCGGCTGCGGCGCGGCGCTACTCCTTCGGCTCGGTCTGCTTGGCCTGCTCGTTGAGATAATGGCTCACCGGCGCGCCACGATACAGGTCGGTCAACAGGCCCAGCGCTTCTGCGTGCTTGTCGATGGCCTGCCGTGCCGCCGGCGGCAGCTGCAGCGACGCACCTTGATCCAGCCTCTCACCATCGCGCACCGCCTGGATATGCACCTCATCGGGTCCCTGCTTGGCCTCCATGAACTGCTTTTTCCGCAGGGCGGCAATCTCGGCATCGCGGTTTTTATCGATCTGCGTATCCGGCGGCACGTCCAACTCCATTCCGGTATGTCCATGTGACAACCTGCGGTTCTCGCGCAAGGCCAGGAACTCTTCGTCGGGCTGATCGGTCAGTACACTTTCGCCGCGATCGCGAAACGCGCCGGTGGTCCCGCGCTCTTCCTCGAATTTCACCTTCGGCAATGGATTGATCTCACCGAAGATGCCCCAGGTGAAGTATTCCCGGCTGCCGTCCGACTTCGGCAACGAGAAATCCTCGTAGCGGTAGACGACGCCCAAGGCGGCCTTGTCCATGCCGGAGCCGGGCTGCCGCACGCGCGCGCGCGCCATCTGCATGGCCTTGCCCGCGTCGGTATCGGGATTGGAGACCATCGCCTCGACGATGACAGGATGCATCTGGCTCCAGCTTTTCAGCCAGCCGGTGGCGGTATCGGCCAACCCTTCCACCCCGGTTCCGCCGCCAGGGAAAAACTTGCGGACTTGCGGTTCCTCGATCGGCCCCTGGTCCAGGACCGGCACCACGTTGATCTTGCCCAGATCGCGGCGCAGTTTCAGACGCCGCGGCTCATCCTGCGAATGCTCGGGATTGATCTGCAGGCGTTTGCACATGTTGGAGAAGAACTGATCGAACCCGCCCTTGTAGAAAGCCGAATTCACCTTGATGGCGGCGATACCGCCCAGTTTCGGCTGTTTCATCAACAACAGCGCAACGTCCTCGGGGGTCTGCTCCTTGCAATCCAGCACGATCGACATGCCGGGCTTGGTCGTGCGCACGTGATTCAGCATCTGCTCGATGCTGGCCAGACGCTGATCGGTGCGCACGAAATTGCCGTCCACGGGATTGCGGATCACTAATGGCTGGTCGCGCAACTGGGAGAACGGCGTCTGTGCGACCAGGCGGTCCTCCGGATCGTCCAGGATCCGCCCTACGGTAAAGTCGTGCATCATCATCGGCACCCCGTCGGCAGTCACTTGGACATCCAGTTCAAGGGTGCGATATCCCTCATCGTAGGCGCGATCGAGCGCGGCGATCGAGTTTTCCGGGATCCCCTTGTGGAAGTCGTAGAGCCCGCGATGCACCATGACGTCCTTTCCGAGCGCCTTGGTGCTGTCTGCCTGGAGGTAGTTCTCGTGGACCAGCTCCTTGCGCTGCGCGCGCAGCGTCTCGCCCTTGCCTTCCAACAGGCGATGATCGTTGGCTTTGAAGAAGCCCACGGCGCCCTGCTGC
>NZ_CAPJ01000439.1 GCF_000331775.1 Xanthomonas translucens pv. translucens DSM 18974 | reverse complement strand
GCATGGAGATCGCGCCCGGCCTGCACCTGATCGAAGCCTTCCTGCCGCAGCCGATTCCCGCCGCCGCGCTCTCGCTGGCCTTCGCCCGCCGCGAAGACGCGGTACAGCCGTCGGATCTGCTGTTCTTCGACACCGAGACCACCGGCCTGGCCGGCGGCACCGGCACCCGCGCCTTCATGATCGGCGCGGCCGACTGGTCCCTGCATCCCGTCGAAGGTCCCGGCCTGCGCATCCGCCAGCTGATGATGGCCACGATGGGCGCGGAAAAAGCCATGCTCGAAGCGTTCCGCGCATGGCTGGCGCCGACCACGGTGCTGTCTAGCTACAACGGCCGTTGCTACGACGCCCCGCTGCTGAAGACCCGCTACCGGCTGGCGCGCTGCGCCGACCCGCTGTCGGCGCTGGACCACGTGGACCTGCTGCATCCCACCCGTCGCCGTTACCGCGGCACCTGGGAGAACTGCAAGCTGTCCACCATCGAACGCCAGCTGCTGCGCATCGTGCGCGAGGACGACCTGCCCGGCTCCGAAGCACCGGCCGCATGGCTGAGCTACCTGCGCGGCGGCAGCGCGCGCAACCTGCGCCGCGTCGCCGCACACAACCACCAGGACGTGGTGACGCTGGCGCTGCTGCTGCAACGGCTGGTCGACGCCGAAGCCGAAGAGCGCGAGGTGGTGCCGTTCGCGGAAGCGCCATAGCGCAGCGTGCAAAGCCCCTCTCCCCCGGGAGAGGGGTTTCGGTGAGGGTCCGCCACGAAAGCGTCCCGCACTTCCGTGCCCCATCGTGTCGGCGTCCGCGGCGATGATCCGCGCGGTCGCCACTGCGGGGAATCGCTCAGCCGTCGACCGGCATGGCCAGCCCTTGCGCGATGGCCTGGCGGATCAACTGCTCGGCCTGCTGGCGCGCACGCAGGCTGGCGTCGGCCTGCTGCTTGCCCAGTTGGGACTGCTGCAATCCGAGTTGCGCCTGTTGCCTGGCCAGATCCTGGATCTTCTTGACCAGCTCCTGCCGGCGCATCTGCTCGGTCGCGCGCTGCGCCGCCACGCGATCGATCTGCGCCTGGCTGGTGGCGAGCGCCGCCTCGGCCTGGCGCGCAGCGCTTTCGGCCATTTGCGCGCTCAATTCCGCCATGCGCTCGCCCAGGTCGCCCTGGCGCTCGCCCAGATCGCCCTGCTGGTCGCCCAGCTCGGCCTGTGCATCGGCCAGGTCCAGGGTCTGTGCGTGCAGCGCCTGGAAGCGCGCCAGCGCCGCCGGATCGCGGACCACGTAACGATGGCCGTCATGACGGAACCACAGGATCTCGCCGTCGTCGCCGGCCAGGCGACGCGCGTCGCGCAGGTCGTCCAGCGAGGCATCCATCAGGTTGTGCCCGTCCTGCACCGGCACGTAGGCGTCCTGGTCGTCGTGCTGCGAGAGCGAAATGCGGCCTTGGGTGAGCAGTGGCGCATCGGCTTGCGGCGGCGCAACGGGAGCTGCGGGTGCGGCTGGCGGTGCCGCAGCCGCCGACACGGCGGGTGCGGGCTGCGCCAGTACGCTCGCCAGGATCGGAACCGCCGGCGCTGGCACCGCCGGGACAACCGGGGCAGCGACCGGCGCAGCCACCGCTGCCGCATTGGCCGGCGCCGGCTTGGCCACCAGGCGCAGCGGCATCACCCCGGCCAGCGTGATCGCGGCGGTGATCAGCCCGGCGCCCAGCCGCGAAAACGATGCGGTGCTCTGCAGCATCAGCAGCCGCCGCTTCAGGCTGACGAAACTGGGCGAGGCGCTGGCCACACCGGCCGCCGGCCGCGGCGCCACGCCCAGCTGCAGCAGCAGCCGCGCATAGTTGTGCCGGCAGTGCCGATGCCCGGCCACCACTGCCGCATCGCAGGCGGCTTCGCGGGCCAGCGCGTATTCGCGCACCGCCAGCTGCACCAGCGGATGGAAGAAGAACAGGTGTTGCGCCAGTGCCGGCAGCAGGCCCCACCACAGGTCGCGGCGCTGCAGGTGCACCAGTTCGTGGGTCAATGCCATATCCAGATCGTCGGCGTGCATCGCCGCCAGGCGCCGCGCCGGCAGCAGCAGCACCGGCCGCCACGGCCCGCTCAGCTGCGGCGAATCGATCTGCGTGGACAGCCGCAGTTGCGGCGGCTGGCGCAGGCCGTGCGCCTCGGCGGCCAGGCGCAAGGCGCCGAGCAAGGAGGCGTCGGCGCACGGCGTGCTGGCCTGCACCAGGCGCCGGCTGGCGCGGTAGGCGTAGCCGCTGCGTAGCGCGCCGAGCAGCACGCCCGTCAGCCACAGCCCAGCCAGCGTCTGCGCCCAGGGCAGCGGCGCGGCCGCAGACGCGGCCTGCGGCGCGGTGAGATGCCGCGAAGCGGGCGACGTTGCGCTCGTAGCCGCCGCGTCCTGCCGCG
>NZ_CAPJ01000440.1 GCF_000331775.1 Xanthomonas translucens pv. translucens DSM 18974 | reverse complement strand
CGCTTCAGGCCTGGCCGCCTGCGCCGCCTGCGGCGCCTTGCTTGCCTTGCGCGCAGGCTTGGCGGCGGGCGTGGACGGCTTGGACGGTTCGCTGCTGGCGGCCTCGCTGCGCAGCACTTCGGTGTAGATGAACTTGTCGCAGGCCTGCACGAACGCGTCCGGAGTCTTGCGCTCGCCGAAGCCGTACACGGTCGGCCCCTCCTCGCGCAGGCGCTGCGCCAGGCGGGTGAAGTCGCTGTCGCTGGAGACCAGGCAGAAGCCGTCGAAGCGGCCTGTGTACAGCAGGTCCATCGCATCGATGATCAGCGAGCTGTCGGTGGCGTTCTTGCCGCTGGTGTAGGCGAACTGCTGCACCGGACTGATCGAATGCTTCAGCAGCGCCTGCTTCCACTGGGTCATGCGCGTGCTGGTGAAGTCGCCGTAGATGCGCTTGACGCTGGCCACGCCGTACTTGGCCACTTCGGCCAGCAAGCCTTCGATCACCGACGGTTGCGCGTTGTCGGCATCGATCAGCACCGCCAGGCGCGGCTGGTCGTCGTCGGTCTCGGATCTGGAACGGGTTTTCATGGCGGGGCCCTGCGTGGAAACGAAAGCGGCGGCAGCGCCGCGCTGGCACGCTGCGGCGCCAGCTGCCACTGTGCCACTGCGGGGCAGCGGCGGCCAGTCTGGGGCGATGACGAACGCATGGCCCATGCCATCCCCTGCATGCAGCTCCGCTTTGCGGCGCAGATCGACCAGGCGCGAACGAGGGAGGCGACAGTGCTCCGTTCGGCTACCCGCGTGCCGGTGTTGAACAGCAGCGGCGGGAAGCGAGCGGCTGCGCTGGCTTACGCCGACGCCGGCAACGCCTCGTAGGCCTGCCGCACCGCGGCCTCGCCGTAGCGGCGTTCCAGCCGGCGCACGATGAAGTGGCCGCGCGCCATCGCCTGGAAGTGGGACATGAACACCGTGTTGAGCAGCGCGCCGCTGGCCGCGCCGACCAGTGGTACGGCCTGCGCCGCCAGTTTTTCGCTGACCGTGATCGAAAACTTCGCCGCGATCCGCGACATCAGAGACACCAGTGCCGGCGCACCCTTGCTGCCGATGCCGTGCGCGGCGACGTATTGCGCGGCGGCGCTGAGCTGTTGCGCCATCGCCGTGCGTACCGCGAAGTAGCCCGATTCGCTGCCATCGTCGCGCGCACTGCGGCCGCCGTGCGCCAGCACTTCCAGGCAGGCCAGGGTGGTGGCCGGATCGTCCAGCCGCTCGCCCTCGGCGCGGGCGATGTCGGCGATCGAACGCAGCATCAGCGTGGTGGTCAGCGGCAGCTCCACCAGCAATCCGGGCAGGCCGAAGAAACCGCCGGCTGCGCCGGTGGCGGCCACCGCCATGCCATGCAGGCGCGGCCGCGCCGTACCCGGCGCCTGCGTGCGCAGGGTCAGCAGCGCCGAGCGCAGGGCGATGCGCAGCGCGCGCTGGCTGACCGCGTCGATACGCGAGGACAGCGCCTTGGGCAGGCGCTTGCTGAGCAGATGCTCGATCGGCGCACCGACCGTATTGGCGATCTTCGCCGCCAAGCCGGGATGTTCGAGCAGCGCATGCGCCTGGGCCAAGTCGCGGTGGTCGGCGGCATCCATGGCGGGAACGGGCAGATTGGAGGTCATGGCCAGGAGTCGTGGCGTGGGAGCGCACAGCATGCACCGGCCGCCGCCGCAATGTTGTCGAGGGCAGATGACGAACGCGGGAAAGCCCGTACCCGGCCGGTCGCCGCTGCCCTACCCGGCGATCTGCTCCAGCGTGCGGTTGCGGGTGCGCGGGCCGAAGAGGCCGATGATCGCGGCCACCGCCAGCAGGCTGGCGACGATGAAGGCAAGCACCCCGTGGCTGCCTGTACGCTCCAGCAGCAGGCCGATCAGCAGGCTGCTGCCAGCGGTGGACAGGCGACTGAAGGAATAGCAGAAACCCACCGCACGGGCGCGCAGCGCGGTCGGGAACAGCTCGGCCTGGTAGCCGTGATAGGCGAAGCTCATCCAGGCATTGCAGAAGGTGATCGCCGCGCCGCAGGCGATGATCGCCAACGGCTGGGTCTGCCAGGCGAACAGCGTGCCGAACAGCACCGCGCCGAGCGCCGACCATACCACCTGCCACTTGTTTTCCCAGCGTTGGGCGCCACGCAGCAACAGCAGCGGCGCCAGCGGATACGCCAGCGAGATCGCGAACGCATAGCCCAGCCCGTGCACGCTGTCCGCGCCTTGCGCCGACAACAACGTCGGCAACCAGTTGCCGAAGCCGAAGAAGCCGATCGCCTGGAACACATGGAACGCCACCAGCATGACCACGCGGCGCCGGTAGGGCGCCTTCCACAACGCGGCGAAACGCGGCTGCGTCGCAGCGCAGGCGAGCGGCGGTTCGATCTGCGGCGTGTCCAGCGCGCGGCCCAACTCGGACGCGCAGCGTGCTTCCAGATCGCACAGCACAGCGTCGGCCTCGGCATGCCGGCCCTGCGCCGCCAGCCAGCGCGCCGATTCCGGCAGGCGCCGGCGCAGCCACCAGATCGCCACCGCGAACGTGCCGCTGAGCAACACCACCCAGCGCCAGCCGCTGACCCCGAACGGCGCATGCGGCACCAGCGCCCACGCGCTCACCGCCACCGCCGGCACCGCCAGGAACTGCACGAAGAACACGAACGCAAATGCCGACCCGCGCATGTGCCTGGGCATCAGCTCGGACAGGTAGGTGTCGATGGTGACCAGCTCGATGCCCAGACCGATGCCGACCACGAAACGCCACCCGATCACCCCCAGCGCCGTGCTCTGCAGCCCCATTGCCACGGTCGCGGCGGTGTACCAGAGCAGGGCGAAGGTGAACACCGGGCGGCGCCCGAAGCGGTCGGCGAACGGACTGAGCAGGCTGGCGCCGAGAAACAGGCCCAGGAACGTGGCCGAGGCGAACGCGGCCTGGTCGGCGATGCCGAACACGCCCGCCGCGCCAGTGGCGAAGATGCCGTCACGCAGCAGGCCCGGGCTGATGTAGGCGGTCTGGAACAGGTCGTACAGCTCGAAGAAGCCGCCCAGCCCGAGCAGCGCAACCAGGCGCCACAGCGTGGCCGTCGCCGGCAGGCGATCGATGCGCGCGGCCACCCGTGCAATGGGATCGTCGGAAACAGCGGCAACAGGGTCGAGCATGTGCAGGCACCGGTGGAAAGGGTCGCCGGCAGCCTCAGCCATCGGCGAGGGCGCATCCTTACCGATTCCCCGGCGCAAACGCTAGCGCGGATGTCGGAAAGTGCCGACGCCTGCCAACTGGCGTTCAGCGGAACGTCGGCTGCGGATCTTGCGTGGCGCCAGCCAGCTGGCACAGCAACGGCATATCCTGCTCGAATTAAAAGGTCGGCGGATCGGTGCACTGCAGCGGGGGCCGTGCAGGCACAGGCTGAGGATGTCGCGCGGCGCCAGCGTCTGGATTGGCGTCACAAGCAACCGTTCGGTCACGGGAGGATTCACCCAGCCAAAGCCAGGTTGCGGACGCAGGCCGAAGGCGTCGCAGCCGTGCACAGTGTTCCGTTGCGATCGCGCGCCCTACGCCGACCTGACCGTGACCTTCGCTATCCTTAGCAAAACATTAACCGCACGCTTGTTAAAGCTGTGCACATCAGGATCAGCATCGGCAGAACGGGGAGGACGTATGCAAAGCAAGGGAAACCAGCGCCGCTGGCTGTTGTGGATCGTGTTGCTGGCCACCGCGGCCGCCAGCGCCGAAGCCAGCGCGCAGCAGGATCAAGCACAGCAACAGATCCAACATCAACTGCAACAGCAGCAACAATCGTCGGCAAACCCCGATGCGCCCAAGGGCTTGTCCGCCGCCTACCTGGACTGCCGCAAGCAGGCCAGCGGGGTGTACGACCAACAGCGCTGCATCGAACGCGAACGCAGAGCGCAGGAAGATCGCATGGCACGGGCCTACGACACCCTGCGCTACCGGCTCAGCGGCAGCGACAGGGCCAAGCTGATGGACGCGCAGTACACCTGGCAGCAATCCGATGCGCAGGCGGGAGATCTGGACAAGGCGCTCGGCGGCGGCGCCAAGGCAGCCGCCTTGCAGCGCGCAGAAGCGGCGTTGGAGCGGATCAACGCACGCGCCAACGAGCTGGAAAAGTACGCACGTCGCTGACCTGGTAAGCGCATGTGCGCATTCGCCGCGTCTGCGCGTGCGGCGGCACCGCTCAGCGCGTCGCCATTACCCGGCGTCGATAGAGGGTTGTGTCTGCGCGCGATTGCAGCCATCCGCAGCGGGGAGCCCATCCACGCATACGCCATCGCTCTGGGCGACTGGCACGATGGCCCGACGTGCCCGCCGCCGGCACTGGTGGACAGGCCGCTGCGGCACGCGTTGCCGGCGCCGCAGGGGTTCGGCAGCGGTACGGCCGCCGGCTTCAGCGCATGCGAGCGCCGGGAAGCGCCGTTGCCGTCGGGACTGAAAGCCGAGCAGGCGTGGCGGCAGCGATGACCCGCCGCGGCCGCGTCGTGCGCCAGGCGGGGGCCGGCATCACGGCGTGAGCGTACCGGTGCGCGTAGCGTCGGCACCGGATCGCACGCAGTGCGTTACCCGCCCATGGAAAATCGAATGAACAAGATGCTTGGAGTTGTGCTCGCTTGCGCCCTGGCCGCCGGCCTTCCCGCCGTTGCAGGCGCCGACCAGGTCCCGCCGCAGGACCGCCACGACGATGGCCGCCGCCACGACGACCCGCCGCGGCCGGGCCAACTCGGCCACGATCGCCGCGCCGACAACCGCCGGGCCAACCGCCATGACGATCGGCCCGGCGACCACCGCCACGACCGCCGCAGGGACGATCGCCCGGACGACAGGCGCTATGGACGCTGGGATCCCAAGTCGGGTCCGCGCCCGGGCAATCCCCCCGCGCACCGGTCGCGGCACGACGATTGGTATCGCCACGTGCACACCTGCCAGCAGCGCTACCGCAGCTACGACGCGCGCACCGACACCTTCGTCACCCGCGGCCGCCGTTTGCGCTGCGCGCTGTAAGCAGCAGGTGCCTGCCCGCTCTGTGCGCACGCCGCGCAACGGGGCGGTGAAGGCGTGATGCCGGGTCAGCGCAACGCGGGGGGGGGGGCACGGACCGAATCCCGAATGCAGCGGCACGATCGGCCACGGGATGGGGGGCGCGGCCGGCGAGCCACTCAACCCGACCGCAGCACCCGCCAGGACACGCTCACGGCTTGCCCGCGCACTCCGCGTTCTGCGCATCGCAGAACGCCGCCGCACGACGGCTCTGCGCGTCGCTCAGCGGCGCAGGGCGGGCGATGGCCGGCTGGACCTGGTCCGGCGCGCCGGTGAGGGTGTGCAGGCCCTTGGCGACCTTGCAGGCAACGTAATAGACGCCGAGCGCGAGGTAGCCTCCGCCCTGGCTGACCTGCTCCACCGAGGGCGGTGGCCGCCAGTCCTTGTCGAAGCGGCTGGGTTGGGCGCTGACCGGATTCTTGAAGTGGTACAGGTCCAGCGGCTGCTCCTGGTCCGGCGGCAGCGCGCGCACTTCGTCGAGGGTCTGGATGTCCTGCGGCGGCGGGCTGGCCGCGGCGGGCGCGGCTACGGGTGCGGGATCGAGGGCGGCCTGCTGGGCATGCGCCTGCCCGACCACGCCAAGCAGCGCGGCGGCAACGACGGAACGCACGGCATTGCTCATCGAGATCGGTCCTTTCCCAGGCATACCCATTGCAGATGCCGAGCTTACGGTTGCCGGCTGAACGTCACCAGCGCCGCGCCGTGGACGCTCAGGCCGCCTGCAACGGCTGCAGGCTCAACCAGATGGCGCACCAGTGCGACAGTGCGCCGCCCACCACGTGTGCGTGCCAGATGGCACGGTTGTAGACCATCGACTTGCGCACGTAGAAGCCCACGCCAACGGTGTAGAACATGCCGCCGGCGGCGATGCACCACAGCACGGCGCTGTCCAGGCTGGCCATGAGCGGCTTGATCGCGACGATACCGGCCCAGCCCAGCAGCAGGTAGATCGCCACCCAGAAGCCCTTGCTGATACCCGGCAGGAACAGTTTGGCGAACACGCCGAACAGCGCCACGCCCCACACCGCCAGGGTAATCGACCAGACCCAGGCGCCGGACAGCGCCAGCACGAACAGCGGCGTGTAGGAGCCGGCGATCATCACGAAGATGCCGGCGTGGTCGAGCTTGCGCAGGATCGGCTGGCGCTGTGGCGGGGCGAAGTTGTAAGCCGCCGAGCAGGCGAACATCACCAGCATCCCCAGCGCATAGACGCAGGTGGCCAGGAGCAGCGTGTGGTTGGCGTGGGGGCGCCAGATCAGCATGGCGCCGCCGACGATGGACAGCAGCAGGCCGGCGGCATGCACGATCAGGTCGGCGCGGCGGGCGCCGGCGGTCTTGTAGTGAGCGGCGATAGCAGGGGCAGGCAGGGACAAGGCGAGTCTGCGGCGCGTCGGGGGACGGCGCCGCTGCGCTAGGGGGGAGCACAGGATACGCGCTTGCCGCGACGATCAGGTCAGCGTTGTCGGTCTGCGCGCGCCGTGGCTGTTCCAGGTCATAGTCAGTCGGCCTGCAGACCGAGCCAGAAGCGCTCGCTGGTACCGAGCGCGGCAGCCAGCCGGATCGCGCTGTCGGCGCTGACACTGCGCTTGCCCGGCACGATCTCGTTGATGCGGCGCGGCGGCACGCCGGCGGCGCGCGCCAGTGCGTTCTGGCTGATGCCCAGCGGCATCAGGAATTCCTCCAGCAGGACGTCGCCGGGATGGAGGTTGGGCAGTGTCTTCATGGCGGTTCGCTCGATCGGTGCGCTCCGGCGCATGCTATGCCCAGTGCGATGGCTTGCGCGCATGCTGCCGGTTCGTGCGTCTTCTGAACGCGGTCAGTCGGTGCATCCGCATCCGCCGTGTCGTGTCTCATACCCTGAGACGCCGTTCCGCTTCCCTGTCCCGCTTTGAGAGCAGTCCCGATGCCCGCCCACGCCCTAGCCCGCCGCACCGAGGACGCCGAGCGCGCCCTGTCCACCACCGGCGGCGAGCCCTCGCGCGACGGCGCGCTGCTGACCGAGCGGCTGGAGCGGCGCTACCACGACCGCATCACCGGCAGCTTCATGCTGCCCGGCCGCGCGGGCCGCTATGCGCCGATTCCGGACGACGTGCCGGCGGCGCTGGTCGCGGCGCTGAAGGCGCGCGGCATCGAGCAGCTGTACAGCCATCAGGCCGAGGCCTGGGACGCGGCGCAGCGCGGCGAGCACGTGGCCATCGTCACCCCGACCGCCTCGGGCAAGTCGCTGTGCTACACGCTGCCGGTGGTGGCCGCGGCGATGACCGCACAGGCCAAGGCGCTGTACCTGTTCCCGACCAAGGCGCTGGCGCAGGACCAGGTGGCCGAACTGCTGGAACTCAACCGCGCCGGCGAGCTGGGGGTGAAGGCCTTCACCTTCGACGGCGACACCCCGGGCGATGCGCGCCAGGCGATCCGCCTGCACGGCGACATCGTGGTCAGCAACCCGGACATGCTGCACCAGGCGATCCTGCCGCACCACACCAAGTGGGCGCAGTTCTTCGAGAACCTGCGCTACGTGGTGATCGACGAGATCCATACCTACCGCGGCGTGTTCGGCAGCCACGTCACCAACGTGCTGCGCCGGCTCAAGCGCATCTGCGCGTTCTACGGGGTGAACCCGCAGTTCATCCTGTGCTCGGCCACCATCGGCAATCCGCGCGCGCACGCCGAGGCGCTGATCGAGCAGCGCGTGCATGCGATCACCGAATCCGGCGCGCCGTCGGGCGACAAGCACGTGCTGCTGTGGAACCCGCCGGTGGTCAACGCCGACCTGGGGCTGCGCGCGTCGGCGCGCTCGCAGAGCAACCGCATCGCGCGGATCGCGATCAAGAGCGGGCTGAAGACCCTGGTGTTCGCGCAGACCCGGCTGATGGTGGAGGTGCTGACCAAGTACCTGAAGGACATCTTCGACCACGACCCGCGCAAGCCGCCGCGCATCCGCGCCTACCGCGGCGGCTACCTGCCCACCGAACGCCGCGAGGCCGAGCGCGCGATGCGCGCCGGCAGCATCGACGGCATCGTCTCTACCTCGGCGCTGGAGCTGGGCGTGGACATCGGCTCCCTGGACGTGGTGGTGCTCAACGGCTACCCCGGCAGCGTGGCCGCGACCTGGCAGCGCTTCGGCCGCGCCGGGCGCCGCCAGCAGCCGTCGCTGGGCGTGCTGGTGGCCAGCTCGCAGCCGCTGGACCAGTACGTGGTGCGGCATCCGGACTTCTTCGCCGACGCCTCGCCCGAACACGCCCGCATCGCCCCGGACCAGCCGCTGATCCTGTTCGACCACATCCGCTGCGCCGCGTTCGAGCTGACCTTCGTCGCCGGCGAGGCGTTCGGCCCGGTGGATCCGGCGGTGTTCCTGGAAGCGCTGGCCGAGAGCGAGGTGGTGCACCAGGAAGGCGACCGTTGGGAGTGGATCGCCGACAGCTACCCGGCCAACGCGGTGAGCCTGCGCTCGGTGGCCGACGGCAATTTCGTGGTGGTGGACAAGACCGACGGCAAGCAGCAGATCATCGCCGAGGTGGACTATTCCGCCGCCGCGCTCACCCTGTACGAGGGCGCGATCCACATGGTGCAGAGCACCCCGTACCAGGTCGAGAAACTGGACTGGGAAGGGCGCAAGGCCTACGTCACCCGTACCCACGTGGACTACTACACCGACAGCATCGACTTCACCAAGCTCAAGGTGCTGGACCGCTTCGACGGCGGCGCGGCCGGGCGCGGCGACAGCCACCACGGCGAGGTGCACGTGGTGCGGCGCGTGGCCGGCTACAAGAAGATCCGCTACTACACCCACGAGAACATCGGCTACGGCCCGGTCACCCTGCCCGACCAGGAACTGCACACCACCGCGGTGTGGTGGCAACTGCCGCAGGCCACGCTGCTGAAGGCATTCGCCGCCAAGCAGGACGCGCTGGACGGCTTCCTCGGCGCGGCCTACGCGCTGCACGTGGTGGCCACCGTGGCGGTGATGGCCGACGCGCGCGACCTGCAGAAGGCGGTGGGCGACGGCGATGGCGCCTGGTTCGCGATGGCCGACGCCAAGGGCCGCGGCCAGCTGCGCGGCGGCGACAACGGCGAGCCGGTCGGCGTGGAGCTGCAGCAGTTCGTGCCCACCGTGTACCTGTACGACAACTTCCCCGGCGGCGTGGGCCTGAGCGAACCGCTGTGGCAGCGCCAGGCCGAGCTGGTGCAGCGCGCGCGCGAACTGGTGCAGCGCTGCGACTGCGTGGCCGGCTGCCCGGCTTGCGTCGGCCCGGTGCTGGCCGCGCAGGAGGACAGTGCGACCACGCCGAAGGCACTGGCGCTGCAGGTGCTGCGCCTGTTGCTGGACGGTGGCGCGGCACTGGACGAAGAAACGACCGCGATCGACAGCGAATGCGATGCGCTGCCGGAGTGGAGCGCATGAGGATCGGCCCAGAGCGTCCGTGGGCATTGTGCCTGTTGCCGCAAGGCATGGTGCTGGACAGCGCGTCGAGCGCCGTCAACATCGATCTCCACACGCCCACGGAGCGGAGCGCATGAGCGTCGGCTTCAGGCATCCGTGCAGGTTGCGCTTGCCGCCGGAACGAGCGGTGCACGACAACGCATCGAACCGATCCACCGATGCCACCGCGTTGCCGGGGCCGCGCGTATGAGCGGTAGCCTGGAACGTCGGTGCGCATCGCGTTTTTTGCTGGAATGGGGAGTGCCGGAGGACGCATCGATCGCGGTCCATGTCGGCCCCGCAGCAGTACCGGCGTCACGCGCATGAGCATCAGCCTCGAGCGCCTGCGCGCGCTGCGCAAACAGGCCGGCGATCCAAGCGTGGATGCGCCGCGTGCACCGGCACCGGGCGCGCGGCCGGCAGGCAATGCGGTGGCTGCAGGCACTCCTGCGTCGACGACCGCGCCTGCACGAGCGGCAACGCCCGCAGGCCGGGCCACGCTGCTGCGCAAGCCACCACGCGACACCGATGCGGCGCCACTCCCGCCTGCGCCACGCACACCGTTGCCTGCACGCAGCGGCGACACCGCCATCGCCGTGGCGCCGCCGATCGCGATCGAACCGTTCGACCGGCGCGGCGCCGACGTC
>NZ_CAPJ01000441.1 GCF_000331775.1 Xanthomonas translucens pv. translucens DSM 18974 | reverse complement strand
CCACGCCGACCGCGGCGCCGATCAGCGTGCCGAGCGGACCGAACACGGTGCCGGCCAGCGCACCGGCGGCGACACCGCCCGCGGCGCCGCCGATGCCGACCCCGACCGGATGCGAACCCGGCGTGCCAGAGATGGGATCGCGATTGAGATCGCGCACTTCGTTGCTGCTGCTCATGGGAACGCTCCGCCGTGATAAGGGTCACCGGCCATCTGCATCGGCCCGTGGTGATCGCACAGTGGCGAAGGTGCGGTTAATCCCCCGTGCCACCGGGGTGAGCGCGCGATGAGGCTGCGCCCGGGTCCCGTCACGCCTTCGCAACGACGGCGGCTGCAAGCGCGCGGCGCGCGCCTCAGCCGCGCCGCCACACCAGGCAGCGATTGTTCGCCGGCATTGGCGCATCCTCCTGCAGCAACAGGCCCTGCGCCTGCGCCAGCGCGGCGACCGCCTCGAAGTCGCGGATCCCGCTGGCGGCATCGCGCGCCTTCAGCCAGGCGTCGAACGCGCGATTGCTGTCGCTGCTGAACGTGCCGCCGTAGTTGAACGGCCCATACACCGCCAGCGTGCCGTCATCGCGATCGGCCAACAGCGTGCCGACACCGGCGAAGAACGCCTGCACCGCGGGCCAGCCCATGATATGCAGCGTATTGGCGGTGAACACCGCATCGTAGCCGGCGCTTGGCCATGGCCCGTGCTGCACGTCCAGCGCCAAGGCCGGCGGCGTGTTCGGCAATGCCGCCGCGTCCAGCCAGTGCGCGATGCCGGACAGCTGCTCGGCGCGCTCGCTGCATTGCCAGGTCAACTGCGGCAGCGCGGCGGCGAAATGCACCGCATGCTGGCCGGTACCGCTGCCGATCTCCAGCACCTGCCGGCGATCGGCGAAATGCCGCTGCAGCACCTGCAGGATTGGCGCGCGATTGCGCTCGCAGGAGGGCGCGTAGGGTTTGTCGGTCATCGTCATGTCTCAGCTGCGCGCGCTGCAGCGCCGGGTGTCGGACGGCTCAACTGCGCGAACGCACGAAGATGCGCTTGCCGCTGCCTTCGTTGCCGCGCTCCTCGAGTTCGAACTGCGCCGACAGCCGGCGCAGCAGGTCGCTCAGCTTCTTGTGCCCGTACAGGCGCGGATCGAAATCCGGGCGCACCTTGTTGAGATAACTGCCGACACTGCCAAGCCCGGCCCAGCCCTGGTCGTCGGAAGCTTCCTCGATCGCCTGGCGCAGCAGTTTCAGCGGTGCCGACAGCGGCGCGGCCTTCGCATCGGCCGGCGCGGCAGGGGCGGCCGCGGTCGCGGTCGCTTCAGGCCTGGCCG
>NZ_CAPJ01000442.1 GCF_000331775.1 Xanthomonas translucens pv. translucens DSM 18974 | reverse complement strand
AACGCGCGCCAGGCGCGCGACCTGCCCGCCGCCGGCGACGCCGCCGACCGCGGCCATGCGCCGCTGGACGACACCCGCCTGTCGCGCTCGCTGCACGAACTGGTCGCGCGCCGCCGCGCGTTCCTGGTCGATTACCAGGACGCCGCCTACGCCGCGCACTACGCCGCACTGGTGGAGCGCGTGCGCGAGACCGAGCAGCGCGTCGCCGCCGGTTCCACCGCATTGACCGAGGCGGTGGCGCGCTACGCGTTCAAGCTGATGGCGTACAAGGACGAATACGAAGTGGCGCGGCTGTACACCAGCGGCGATTTCCAGCGCCAGCTGCAGCAGCAGTTCGACGGCGCCTATTCGCTGCGCTTCCACCTGGCGCCGCCGCTGCTGGCCAGGAAGGACGCACAGGGCCGCGCGTTGAAGCGCGAGTACGGGCCGTGGATGTTCACCGCCTTCAAGTGGCTGGCCAAGCTGCGCGTGCTGCGCGGCGGCGCGTTCGACCTGTTCGGCTACAGCGCCGAACGCCGCGGCGAGCGGCAGCTGATCGCCGACTACGAACGCACCGTGGGTGAGCTGCTGGAACGCCTCGGCGCCGACAACCTGGGGCTGGCGGTGGAGATCGCCAGCGTGCCGGAACACATCCGCGGCTACGGCCACGTCAAGGAAGCGCACCTGCACGCAGCCAAGCAGCGCGAAGCACGGCTGCTGGCGACCTGGCGCAATCCGAAGGCGCTGCATATCGTGCAGGCGGCTTGATGGGGAGTCGGCCACGGATCGCGCTGTTG
Organism: Xanthomonas translucens pv. translucens DSM 18974; assembly: GCF_000331775.1. The sequence continues at coordinate 958 of NZ_CAPJ01000442.1, read as the reverse complement.
CGATGTGCTGCGCCGTCTCCGCCATGGGGCAGCGCTTGCTTGCTGGCGCGGCGTCAGCGACTAAGCAATGCGAGCACGACTGCTGACATGCAGCGCTACGCATCACTACTGAAGTCGCTCCCGCACGTGTCAGCACTCGAGTGGCAGGACGGGTCCGAATCCAGCAGCAACTAGCACAGCCTTGTCTGCAAGGCCCCCGATGTCTGTAGGAGCGGCTTCAGCCTCGACCGGGGCGTTACCGGTAAGTCCCGGTCGCCGCTGAAGCCGCTCCACAGGTCGGAAAGCGCGCATTGCCAGACATCAGGCATGGGTACCCTGGCCTGGCGATGCGCCCGGTTCAGACCCCCGGATCCGGCGGCGTGCTGCGACCCGACCCGTGGTAGCGGTCGGAATGGAAGGCCTCGCGCACCGCTGCCTTGGCCTGCGCCCAGGTCAGCCGCGAGCGGTCCTTGGCGCGTTCCCAGCCGCTTTCCAGATCGGTCTCCAGGCGCTCGTCCCAGTCGCGGCCCTGATGGCGGCTGCGCGCCTGCACACCGTAGCGGTAGGCCGGACGATAGTCGTCGTAGCCGGCCTCCGCATCGCGGTAATCCACGCTGTCGAAGCGCTCGGCGTAGTAGCGGTCGCTGTCTTCATAGGTGCGATACGTGGTGTCCGCACGCTGCCAGGAATCGCGTGCCGCCAGGCGCGCATCCTCCCACTCCAGGCGCGAGTCGCCGCGGCGCGTACCCCAGTCGCGCGACAGTTCGGTTTCGCTCTCTTCCCAGCTACGGGTCGGATACTGCTCGCGCGCCTGCAGGCCGAGGCCGTAGGCAGCCGCGTAATCGCGCTCGTAGTCGTAGTCGGACTTCACGTAGTCGCGGTTGCGGTATTCCTCGCGCCAATACTCGGCTTCGCCCGTGGGGTCGATGCGTTCGGCCACGCCCTTGCCCGCGGCCGCGCCGGCGACCACGCCGACCGC
>NZ_CAPJ01000443.1 GCF_000331775.1 Xanthomonas translucens pv. translucens DSM 18974 | reverse complement strand
TGCTGGGCCTGCGACAGGCTCGCGCAACCGCTGCCGAGCAGCAGCGCCGCCAGCACCAGGACCCGCAGCAGCGATGTCACGGAGCGTCCGCTGCCGTCAGCCGTGCGCGCAGCACGAAGGTGACCCGATCGCTCAAGGCCAGATCCCACTTATCCATTCCATAACGTCCACGCAGAACCGTACCGCGGCTGATCACATCGCAATCATAGCCTGGGCGGCTGCAGGCCGCCGGCATCAGGGTCAGCGTCTCGGTATGGCCGACCCCGCGGATGCTCAAGGTGCCAACCAGCGCACCGCCCGTGGTCAGCAACTCCGGGGAGAACGGCTGCGAATCGAAAGAGACGGTCGGAAAGCGTTCGGCGTCGAAGAAATCCTCGCCGCGCATCCAGCCGGAGTAGCGCGGCTTGCCGGGAATCTGCACGTAGGCGGTGAACAGGCGCAGGCGCACCTGGTGGCGGCCGTCGGGCAGCATTTCCACGGTGCCTTCGAAGCGCGGGAAGAAGCCCTCGATGCGCTGCCCGAAGCGGGTGCGGATCTCGAAGCCGAAGCGCGACTGGGCAGGATCGAGGGCGCGTTCTCCCGGCGCCGACGGCGGCGCCTGCGCGCTGCCCCAGCCAGGCAGCAGGCATAGCGACAGCAGCGCGGTGCACAGCGCCGAGCGCAGGCACCGGCGCGGTGCGTTCAGGGCCACCAGAATGCGGTCAACCGCGCCACGCCCGGTTCGATCGCCGCATCCTGCGGCACCGTCAACACCACCACGCTGGCGGTGGGCATGCCGCGGTAGTCGCCGGACTGGCCGCTGTGCATCAGCGCCGCCAGCTGTTCCAGGCCGGGGTTGTGGCCGACCAGCAGCAGCCGCTCGACGTCGCGGTGTTCGTCCAGCAGCGCGGCCAAGGTGCCGGAGGTGGCCTCGTAGGCCCGTGGCTCCAGGCACTGCTCGACATAGCCGGTCAGCTCCAGCACCGCTTCCAGGGTTTCGCGCGCGCGCCGCGCCGGCGAGCACAGCACCCGGTCGGGCACCAGCCGCTGCTCCAGCAGCCAGCGCCCGGCGGCTTCGGCCTCGGCCAGGCCGTGCGGCGACAGCGGCCGGTCGACATCTGCCTGGCCGGTATCGGCCGGTTCGGCATGGGCATGGCGCAGCAGGATCACTTCACGCAGGGCGATGGTCATGGTCAGGCCTTCTTGAGCCACTTGAGCAAGGGTTCCCAGTCCTGCTGGTGATCGCGCACCTGGGCAGAACGGTAGTCGAACAGGCTGCGGCCGAGGCCGACCAGCACTACATAGGCCTGGCTGTCGCGCAGCTGCGCCAGCAGCGGATACGGCCAGCCGCCGAGCATTTCCAGCGCCTGTTGCGCGGCGTGGGTCCACGGCTTGCTGCGGTTGATCACCAACCCCACCGGCAACTTGCGCTGGTGCACCCGCGGCACCTTGGCCAGGGTGTTGAGGAAGCCGACGGTGGCCTCGATGTCCAGCGCCGACGGCATCACCGGCACCACCACCGCATCGGCCTCGTCCAGGAACTGGGACAGATCCTCGGCCATGGCGCCGGCGGCGCCGTCGATGATCACCCGCTGGGTGTCGTCCGGCAGCGCCGCGCGCCAATTGCGTTTGCGGCTGGCGTCGATCGGCAGCACCGCGCTGTCCAGGCCGGCGCGTCGCTCGGCCCAGCGGGTCGAGGAGCCCTGCGGATCGGCATCGGCCAGCACCGTCCGTTTGCCGGCCAGCGCGTAGTACGCAGCCAGGTGCGTGGCAATGGTGGTCTTGCCCACGCCGCCCTTGGAGCCGGCCACCAGGATCGTCTTCATGCGCGCCTCGCTTCCGGAAAGAAGAGGCCGCAGCGTACACCGGCCCCACGTTGGCCGATAGTCAACGCGTGGCGGGCGGGCCGGCGCGTTGCTATCGTGGCGGACCAACGGCAACGGCTCGCCCATGAGCGAGCTGCCGCTGCAGGAACGCGCGGCACGCGGCCGCTGTCGGTCATGATGGCCGAACAGGTGCAGGCGATGCGCGAATGGGCGCGCGAGCGTACGGTGCCGGCGGATTGAGGAGCCGCGTTTTTGCAGGAGGGATTCCATCCCGACCTGGCATTGCCGGTAACGCCCCGGCCGCGCTTGCACCCCTTGCTTACGGAAGCGCCCCCAGCAGCCACGCCCAGGCCGGCAAGGTGACCAGCGACAGCAGGATGCCGTAGCCGACCAGCGCCGCCGCCAGCCGCGGCGCCAGCCGGTGCGAGATGGCCAGCGCGGCGGCGGTGATCATCGTCGGCATCGCCGATTCGAGCACGTTGGCCTGCAGCAGCTGCCCGCGCAGGCCTAGCGCCCACGACAGCGGCCAGGCCAGCGCCGGCAACAGCAGCAGCTTCAGCAGCAAGCCGGCGGCGAGCGGCTTCAGTTCCTCGCGCGGCAGCCGCAGTTGGATCGAGAAGCCGACGGCCAGCATCACCAGCGGCAACATCGCATCGGCCAGGTGCTGCAGGCCCGAGGCAATCCATGCCGGCGGCTGCTTGGGCATCAGCGTCAGCGCGAACGCCAGCGCCCACAGCGGCGGGAACCGGGCCATGCGCAGCAGCGTCTGCCGCGGCGTCGGCGGCGTCTCGCCGCTGTAGCGGGCCAGCACGTACAGGCCGAAGCTGGACAGCAGCACGAAGGTGCCGAACTGGTCGTAGACCACCGCATACGGCAGCGCCGCCTCGCCGAGCAGCGCACGCACCATCGGATAGCCGATGAAGCTGGAATTGCTCAGGCCCACGCACAGCAGCAGCGCTGCGTGCTCCTCGCGGCGCAGGCGCAGCGGCAGGCGCAGCGCCAGCACCGCCAGCACGGTGACACCGGCCAGCAGCCACGGGGTCAGCATCAGCCCGAGCAGGGACAGGTTCAACTGCAGGCGCGGCACGTAGATCAGCACCGAGGCCGGCAGGCACAGGTACAGCACCACGCGGTTGAGCACATCGGTGGTGTTGAGCGGCAGCGCGCGCAGGCGCGCGAACAGCTTGCCGAGCGCCAACATGGCCAGGATCAGGGCGAACGCGTCGAAAGCCATCGGCACAACGGGAATCTGGCGGGTACGTCGGCATCATCGCATGCGCGTGCCGGCAGGCCGGTCGATCAGATGCACCGCGGCGCGCGGCGCAGCGGCGCTTACGCATGCAGCGTTCGCGCGTCGGGGCTCTTGTAGGAGCGGCTTGAGCCGCGACGGACGAAGCGGCGGGCCTGACGGCGACGGAGACTGTCGCGGCTGAAGCCGCTCCTACAGTGCACCCAGCCGGCTTCCCGCAGGCCCCTGTGGGAGCGACTTCAGTCGCGACGAACGCAGCGCTGCAATTGACGACCGCGCACAGCATCGGGGCCGAAGACCCTGCTGCAGTGGCCCAGCCGCGCCATCGCCAGCTGCGGTGGCGGCGACTCAGGCCGCGGCGCGGATGCAAGCGCAGCTCAAGGCCAGGCGGGCGGCTTGGCCTGCCAGGCGGACTGCACCTCGGCCAGGGTGGCGCGTTCGTCGTCGCGCCAGGCCGGCAGCAGCTTGGCGAAGTCGGCGCCGGCCCCCCACTGGTCCGGCCAGGTACGCACCGCGGCGGCATACCACTTCACCGCCTCGTCCTTGCGGTCCAGCCGCCACAGCACCAACGCCAGCGTCGGCGGCAGCCAGTCCGGCGCGGCCGGGCGGCCGTTGACCAGGCCGCTCCACTGCGCCAACGCGCGCGCCGGATCACCGGCGCGCAACAGGTCCCAGCCGTAGTTCCACTCGATCTGGCGACGCGGCGCGCCGGCGTTCAGTGCGTGCAACGCCGTCTGGTACAACTCTTCGCCCAGTGCGCGGCGCCCGCCGGCCATGGCGATCGCCGCCAGCTGCGCGCGCGCCTCGACCGCGTTCGGATCGCGCTGCACGGTGCTGGCGAGACGATCGACCAGCGCCTCGCCGCTGCCGGCGATCGCCGCCACCGGCCGCGTAGTGCTGCGGTCCTTGTCGAAATAGAACTCCTTGGGCGCCGGCAAGGCCTGCGCGTGCGCATCGACCGCGGCCATGCCCACCCAGGCCAGCATCGCGGCCAGTGCGTATCTATGTGCATTCACTGCTGACAATTCCCTGGAGGTGGTCCCCTCCCCCGTCCGCATCCTAACCACGTCCGCCGCCAGCGGCGAGGGGCTGGCTCACAAAATGCCGCTGATACAATCGGGGGATCGTGCCTGGCCTGCGCCGCGCACGCGCCAGCCTTCCATCTCCGGGCACGCCATGAACCGCACTGCCGATCCGCGTCTGCCGTCTTCCCTCGCCGCACCGGCCGCCGACAGCGTGGATGGCGGCTATACGCTGGATCACAAGTACACCCGCACAGACGGCCGCATCTACCTGTCCGGGGTGCAGGCCTTGGTGCGCCTGCCGCTGATGCAGCAGCTGCGCGACCGTGCCGCCGGGCTGAACACCGGCGGCTTCGTCAGCGGCTACCGCGGCAGTCCGCTGGGCGGCTTCGACCTGGAACTGTGGCGCGCGCGCAAGCACCTGGACGCGGCCAGGGTGAAGTTCCAGCCCGGCCTCAACGAGGACCTGGGCGCGACCATGGTGTGGGGCACGCAGCAGACCAACCTGTTCCCCGGCGCGCGCGTGGATGGCGTGTACGCGATGTGGTACGGCAAGGGCCCGGGCGTGGACCGCTGCGGCGACGTGTTCAAGCACGCCAACGCCGCCGGCACCTGGCGCCACGGCGGCGTGCTGGCGCTGGCCGCCGACGACCACGCCTGCCGCAGTTCGACCCTGCCGCACGGCTCGGAAGAGGAATTCGTCAGCGCGATGATGCCGGTGCTCAATCCGGCCGGGGTGCAGGACATCCTCGATCTGGGCCTGCTCGGCTGGGCGATGAGCCGCTACACCGGGCGCTGGATCGGCTTCAAGACCATCGCCGAGACGGTGGAATCCTCGGCCTCGGTGGAGGTGGATCCGTTCGCGCAGCAGATCGTGCTGCCGGAGGATTTCGAACTGCCGCCGGGCGGGCTCAACATCCGCTGGCCGGATCCGCCGCTGGACCAGGAGATGCGCCTGCACCGTTACGCGGTACGCGCCGCGCAGGCCTTCGCCCGCGCCAACGGCGTGGATCGCACGGTGATGGATTCGCCGCACGCGCGGCTGGGCATCGTCACCACCGGCAAGAGCTACCTGGACGTGCTGCAGGCGCTGGAATACCTGGGCCTGGACGCGCGCGCCTGCCGCGATATCGGCATCCGCGTGTACAAGGTCGGCATGACCTGGCCGCTGGAGCCGATCGGCATCGCCGCGTTCGCGCAGGGCCTGGACGACATCGTGGTGGTGGAGGAGAAGAAGGCCTTCATCGAACGGCAGATGAAGGAGCAGTTCTATAACTGGCCGGCCAGCGCCGGTCCGCGCCCGAGCATCGTCGGCAAGTACGACGAGGCCGGCGAGTGGATCCTGCCGTCCACCGGCGAGCTGACCCCGGCGACCATCGCCGCGGTGATCGGCAAGCGCATCCAGCGCTTCTTCAATACCGAATCGATCGAGCAGCGGCTGCGCTGGATGGAGGCCAAGGAAGCGGAAATGGCCCTGCCGCGCGCCAATTTCCCGCGCGTGCCGCACTACTGCTCCGGCTGCCCGCACAACACCTCCACGGTGGTGCCGGAAGGCTCGCGCGCGCTGGGCGGGATCGGCTGCCACTACATGGTGACGTGGATGGACCGCTCCACCGACACCTTCACCCACATGGGCGGCGAAGGCGTCACCTGGGCCGGGCAGGCGCCGTTCACCGACACTCCGCACGTGTTCCAGAACCTGGGTGACGGCACCTATTTCCACAGCGGTTCGCTGGCGATCCGGCAATCGATCGCCGCCGGCGTCAACATCACCTATAAGATCCTCTACAACGACGCGGTGGCGATGACAGGCGGGCAGCCGGTGGACGGCAGCCTCAGCGTGCCCGACATCGCCTGGCAGATGCGCGCCGAAGGCGTGCACAGCATCGCCCTGGTCAGCGACGACATCGGCAAGTGGACGCGGCGCCGCGAACTGTTCCCCAGCGACGTCGAGTTCCACGACCGCGGCGAGCTGGACGCGGTGCAAAAGCGCCTGCGCGAGGTCAAGGGCACCAGCATCCTGATCTACGACCAGACCTGCGCCACCGAGAAGCGGCGCCGGCGCAAGCGCGGCAAGTTGCCCGATCCGGCCAAGCGCGTGCTGGTCAATTCGCTGGTCTGCGAAGGCTGCGGCGATTGCGGCGAGAAGAGCTTCTGCGTGTCGGTGCTGCCGAAGGAGACCGAGTTCGGGCGCAAGCGCCAGATCGACCAGTCCGGCTGCAACAAGGATTACTCCTGCGTCTCCGGCTTCTGCCCCAGCTTCGTCACCGTGCACGGCGGGCAGCTGCGCAAGGGCGGCAAGGCCGACGCGGCCACGCTGCTGCAGGACCTGCCGCTGCCCAGCTTCCGCAGCGACCTGAGCCAGCCCTGGAACATCCTGATCACCGGCGTCGGCGGCACCGGCGTGGTCACCATCGGCGCGCTGCTGGGCATGGCCGGACACCTGGAAGGCAAGGGCGCCAGCGTGCTCGACCAGACCGGGCTGGCGCAGAAGGGCGGCGCGGTCACCACCCATATCCGCCTGGCGCGCCAGCCCGAGGATCTGCACGCGGTGCGCATCGCCGCCGGCGAGGCCGACCTGGTGCTGGGCTGCGACATGGTCGTGGTCAACGACTACTGGGCGCTGTCCAAGGTGCGCGGCGACCGCTCGCAGGTGGTGCTCAACACCTACGAAGCGATGCCCGGCAGCTTCACCACGCACCCGGACATGCAGTTCCCGGCTGCCGACATCGTCGCTGGCGTGCGCCTGGCCCTGGGCGGACGCGAGCCGTTGCTGCTCGACGCCACGCAACTGGCCACCGCGCTGCTCGGCGACGCCATCGCCAGCAACCTGTTCATGCTCGGCTATGCCTGGCAACAGGGGCTGGTGCCGCTGTCGTACGCCGCGCTGATGCGCGCGATCGAACTCAACGGCGCTGCCGTGGCGATGAACCAGCAGGCCTTCGCCTGGGGCCGCCTGGCGGCGCTGGACCTGGCCGCGGTGCAGCAGGCCGCGGGCATGCCCGGCAGCGTCGCGGCCGGGGCCGAACCCGCCGCGCAACGCCTGCAGCAACTGCCG
>NZ_CAPJ01000444.1 GCF_000331775.1 Xanthomonas translucens pv. translucens DSM 18974 | reverse complement strand
CAGCATGTCGCGCGGGTCGCGCAGCGCGATCAGCAGCCGCCCTTCCGGCAGCTGCGGGCGCAGCGCGCGCAGCAGCGCGTTGTCCCACCACAGCAGCCAGTCGACGATGTTGCCGTCGTCGATGCCGCGCGCCGGCAGCTGCGCGCGCCACTCGGCGATCAGCGCCGCGCCGTCGCGTTCGCCGCTGTCCAGCTCGGTGACGCTGCGGTAGCGCTGGAAGCCGTCGGTGGGCGGCTGCGCGCCGAAGCGGTCGCTGCGCAGTACCTGGCTGGCCGCGTCCATCACCGCGACCACCCGCTCCACGCCGCTGCCCGGCGCGCCCCACACGAACAGCGGCCGCGCCCGCACCTGCGGATCGATCTCGGCCAGCGCCGGCCACTGCGCCGTGGCCTGGCCCAGCGGCGGCAGCGGCAGGCGCTGCGGCAGCTGTTCCTGCTGGAACGCCAGCCACATCGCCAGCGCCTCGGCCGGGCGACCGGCGCGGTCCTGCACCGCGGCCAGCCACGGCCGCAACACGCTCTGCTCGGTCTCGGGCATGCGCTGCATCAGGTCACGCACGTGTGCGATGGCCGCGTCGTGCTCGCCGCGTTCCAGTAGCGCTTCGACCAGGCGTTCCTCGCCGCTGATGCGGCCCGGTTCCAGCGCCACGATGCGCTGCGCCACGGCCTCGCCCTGATCGCGTTCGCCGGCCATGTCGTGCACCCGCAGTTGCGCTTCCAGCGCCGGCAGGTGGCCCGGCATCGCCGCCTGCCAGCGTGCGATCAGCGCGCGCGCCTCGGCGCCGCCGACCGGCTCCAGCGCCAGCCGCACCAGCCACAGGTCGTGCGCATCGGTGGTGGTGGCCAGGGCCGCTTCCAGGGTGGCGCGGGCATCCTCGACCGCCCCCAGCCGCTGCCAGGCGATCAACGCCGCATGCAGGGTGCGGCGATCGGCCGGGGCGGCGCCCAGCGCGCGTCGCAGGTGCTCCAGCGCATCGGCCGGGCGCCCGGCCTGCAAGGCGTATTCGCCCGCCAGCCGGCGCATGCCGGCGGTATCGCTGACCGGATCGGCCAACACCGCGTCCAGTGCCGCGATGGCGTCGTCGAGGCGACCCTGGCGGTGCGCCAGCTGCGCGACCAGCGCCATCAACGCGCTGCTGCCGCGGGTCAACGTGGCGACGCGGCGGAACGCGGTCTCGGCGAACGCCAGGTGCTGCTTATCCAGGTAGGCGAAGCCGAGCGCGTACAGCAGCCGCGGATCGTCGGGCAGCGCCTTGCTGGCGCGCGACAGCAGCGCCAGCGCGCGATCGGCATCGCCGCGGCGCAGCGCCAGCATGCCGTCCAGGCCCAGCAGTTGCGGATGGTCCGGATCCAGCCGCGCGGCGGTGCGGCTGAGCCGCTCCACTTCGTGCAGATCGCCGCGGCCCAGCGCCAGGTGCGCGCGCATCACGTAGGCCAGGAACTGGTTCGGATCCAGCGCAGCGGTGCGTGCCAGTGCGTCCTCGGCCTGGGCCAGGTCGTTGGCGCTGAGCAGCATGCCGGCGCGCAGCAGGTGCAGGCCGGCGTCTTCCGGCGCCAGCGCGATGGCCTGGTCGATGCTGTCTAGCGCGGCAGCGGTGTCGTCGTTCTGCTGCTGCGCCAGCGCCAGCCAGCGATGTGCCTGCGCGTCGGCGGCGGCATCGGCCACCCAGGCCTGAGCGATGCGCAGCGCGTCGGCATCGGCCTGGCGGCGCAGGGCGTCAAGAATTTGCTCTTGCATGAGGGTCCGGCTCGCGGCAAACCGGCATTGTAGCGGGCGCACCCGGCGCGGCCTGCCCTAGAACCGACGACAGGCGCTGACTCAGGCGCGCAGGCCGTCGGTCAGGCGCTCGGCCACCCAGCGTTCGGCGAACCCGTCGCCGCGCGCGTTCTCGATGAAGCCGCAATGCCCGCCCCAACGCGCGATTTCCAGCCGCGCCAGGGCAGGCAGGCGCAGGTTGCGGAAATCGTCCAGCGGGATCACCGGGTCGTCCTCAGCCATCAGGATGTCGGCCGGCACGCTCAGGTTGCGCAGGCGCTCGCCGGCGATCGAATAGCTTTCGAAGTACGCGTCCAGGCTGGCGAAACCGGCGTGGCGCTGCGCCAGCCAGCCCATCAGCTCGCGCATGTCCAGCGCCAGCGTGGCGTCGTCGTAACCGTGCCGCTCGGGGAACAGTTCGCGCTTGCGCAGCAGCGACTCGCGCCACCTGCGGCGGAAATACCAGTCGTAGAACTGCGGGCCGTTCTCGATCCGCTGCATGGTCGTGGCCGGATCCAGCAGCGGACACACCGCGGCCACGTGCTGCAGCGGCAGACCAGCGGCCGGCGCGCGCAGTGCCAGGCGCAAGGCGAAGTTGCCGCCCAGCGAATAGCCGGCGGCCAGCAGCGTCGGCGCCGGGAAGCGCCGCCACAGGTCGCCGGCGGCGTTGACCACTTCGTCCAGGCGCTCAGAATGGAACAGGTCCACGTTGAGGTGGTGGGTGCCACCGTGGTCGCGGAAGTTGAGCCGGAACACCTGGTAGCCGCGCGCCAGCAGCTGCGCGGCGGTCAGGCGCATGTAGCCGGAGTCGGCGCTGCCTTCCCAGCCGTGCAGCAGCAACACGGTGCCACGCGGCTCGGTGCCGGCCGGCACGCTGAGCCAACCCTGCAGGCGCACGCCGTCGCCGCCATCGAGGATGTGCGAGGTGGTGGTCGCGCCGCTGGCGGCGAGCAGTTGTTCGCCGCGGCGCACGCGCAGGGCGCTGGAGCCCAGCACCGATTGCAGGTGCGGGTTGCGCAGCCAACGCGGGGGAAGGTAGTCGGCAGCATTCATCATCGGCAGCGAGCTTGCCCCGTGCGAGTGGAGCAATGGATCAAATCGACCGGGCCGCGGTGTTCCATGGTTCAGCGTTGCGCCATCGCCGCGACGATGCGCGCGCGCGCGATCTCGGCGATGCCCCGGCGCCCTTCCACGTCCTGCAGCCGGATCGGCTGCAGGAAGTGCACCTCGGCCTCGCGGCCCGGCTCGCCGAGCAGGCGCAGGAAATTGGCGAAGAAGCTCTCGTGCGCGCCGAACGCGATCACCGTCTGCGCCGAGCCGCCGGCGCCGTAGCGCACCGCCACCGGCTGCACCGCCACCTCCGCTTCCACCGCGGCCTGAAAGATGCGCGCGTGGAACGGGCCGACATCGTGGCCGCCGCGGGTGCGTCCTTCCGGGAACACGCCGACCGAGCGCCCCGAGCGCAGCCGTTCCAGCATCGCCTGCAGCACCCCGCCCAACGATTCGGTGTTGCCGCGCTGGTGGAAAATGGTCTGGCCGCGCGCGGCCAGCCAGCCGACCAGCGGCCAGCCGGCGATCTCGCGCTTGGCGACGAAGCCCATCATGCGCTGGCTGTGCAGCATCACGATGTCGATCCAGCTGACATGGTTGGCCACAAACAGCACCGGATTGGGCAGCGGCATGCCGACCCGGCGCACGCGCAGGCCGAAGATGCGCAGCAGCCAAGTCGACCACCAGCACACCATGCGGTCGCCGAACGATTCGACGCCGGCGCGGCCGGGCGACAGCGCCACGCATGCCAGCAGCAACGGCAACGACAGCGACACGTGCAACGCCAGCAGCGGAATGCGGTAAGCGTAACGGACCCAGCGCAGCGCAGCGCCGTGTTGGCGCGTGGCGGGTGAAGAGAACTCGCTCATTCGGGTCAAGATACCGGAAGCCGGGTGGGAAGCGCCCTATTGTGTCAGCATGAGGAAGGTTGCGACTGAGCGCACGCTAATTGCCCGCGATCACCGCCAGGGTCAGCCGCGATACGCAGACCGGCTTACCGGCCGCATCCTCGATGCGGATCTCCCAGACCTGGGTGGCGCGGCCGAGGTGCAGCGGCCGCGCAGTGCCGGTGACCGTGCCGGTGCGAGCGGAACGCAGGTGGTTGGCGTTGATCTCCATGCCCACGCAGAGCTGGTCCGCTTCCACGCACAGGTTGCCGGCGCCGCTGCCCAGTGTTTCGGCCAGCACCATCGAGGCGCCGCCGTGCAGCAGCCCGTACGGCTGTCGCGTGCGCGCATCGACCGGCATCGTCGCGCGCAACCAGTCCGGCCCGGCGTCGGTGAAGACGATGCCCAGGTGCGCGATCAGGGTGCCGCGAGCGTCGGCGTTGAGGGCATCGAGATCGACGGGTTCGCGGAAGGTCATCGGGCAGGGTCCGTGGACGAGGAGGGCGCCAGCCTAACGTCAAACGGTACCGCGGGCGATGCGGTGCGCCAAGCACGCGTGCGCCCGTCGGCAATCGCTCCGCCACCAGGTTCCTGGGACGCCGGCTTCAGGCAGCCTGGCCCGCAACCGGGCATCGGCGACGGAGGCGATGCATCAGGCGCTTGCGCCTTTGCGGCCCAGCCCCGGGCCACGCGCTTTTCCGAGTCCCCGGTCGCGAGTCCCGAATCCCGGCCTCTCAAAGTATCGGCACCAAGCCCGAGCCGAACGCCGTCAGCATCCGCACCAGCAGCCACTTCGGGCCGACGTTGACCTCGGGGAAGTCGCCGACCGCGTTGTAGCAGCGGTGGAAGCCGGGATCGCGCCGGGTCAGCGGCGCCGGGCATTCGGGGCCGGGCTGGAATGCGTAGTTGGTGGCGTAGCGCCATGGCCAGAAATCCAGCACCGGCAACGCCTCGGAGGCCTTGCCCATGCTGTAGTTCAGGCCCGACAGCAGCGGCGGCTTGACCCGCGCTGCCACCGTCCACGAGTTCTCCGGCTCGATGTCGCGGCCGATGCTGGCGGCCAGCGCCTGGGCGAAGGCCGGGTCGTCGATGATCACCGCGCCCTCGGTGTTGTAGGTCTCGCTGCGCGGGTCGAAGTTGTGGGTGCCGATCACGCCGACGCGGCGGTCTACCACCAGCGACTTGGCGTGCAGGCCCATGCGCGCGCCGTCGCGGGTCACCGGCAGCGGCCGGTTGGCGACGCGGCAGCTCAGCAACGAGGGCCGGGTCTCGGTGCGCAGCACGCGCCGATCGACCTGGCTGCCGTCGGCGCGACGGCGGCTGCCGGAGGGTCCGCCGCTGCCGCTGCCGAGCACCGAACTGCGGCCGCTGCGCGCATTGCTGCCGGCGGCGCTGCCGCCGATCAGCGGATTGCGGCCGCCGGCCTCCCCGGCGTCGGGCAGTTGCAGCGGCGACGGCAGCAGGTTGGCGTAGTCCACCGGCGCGTCCAGCGGGAACGGCTTGTATTCGTAGATGTCGAAGCCCAGCTCGCGCAGGTTGCGGCGCTTGTACTTGTACGACAGCGCATACACCACCGGGTTGTCGGTACTGGCCAGGCTGTTGGTGGCCACGATCACCTGCGGCGGCTGCGCGCGCTTGCGCAGGTCGCGGAAGATCGCCTGCGCCGGATCCGACAGCACCAAGTACGGTGTCTGCAGGATGATCTCCTGCTGCGCCTCGGCGATCAGCTTGTCCAGCCTGGGTGCGGTCGAGATCGCCTTGGGGCCGTGCTCGCGGCGATGCTTCTGCGGCAGGTCGGCGACGTAGTCCACGTGCCTGACCGGCAGCGCCGGCAGCACGAAGGCGTCCTCCACGAAGGCCGGATCGGCGGCCTCTTCGCTCACCCGCTGCACGCGCTGTGGGCGCAGGAACTGGGCGGGCGGCAGCTGCGGCACGCCCTCGCGCAGCAGCAGCTTACCCACGTCGTTGAGCCGTGCCACCGGCACGCTGCGCCGCGCCGCCCAGTAGGCATCGAAGCTGGCGGCCATGCTGCGCGCCACCGGCCCGGCCACCAGCACGTCGCGGTCGCGGAAGTTGTACTCGCTGTCCCAGTCGTAATAGTCGTCCTGGTAGTTGCGCCCGCCGACCACGCCGATCGCGTCGTCCACCACCAGCAGCTTGTTGTGCATCCGCTGGTTGAAGTGGCGGAAACAGCACAGCACGCTGGCGGCGTAGTGCAGGTAGTTGGGCTTGGCCAGGCCGAAGGTGGGGTTGTAGATGCGCAGCGAGAAGTTCTGGTGCGCCCCGGCCAGCGCGCCGAGGATCTGCAGGTCGGAGATCGCCGACAGCTGGTCGATCAGCACCCGCACCTGCACGCCGCGCCGCGCCGCGGCCAGCAGCTCGTCCATCACCAGCCGCGCGCTGTCGTCCTTGTCGAAGATGTAGGTCTGCAGGTCGATGCTGCGGCTGGCGCTGCGGATCAGGTTGACCCGTGCCACCAGCGCTTCCTCGCCGTGGTCCAGGATGGTGGCGTAGTGGCGCGGCGCGGCGCCGCCGGCGGACTCGGCGAAGGCCGTTGCCGGCC
>NZ_CAPJ01000445.1 GCF_000331775.1 Xanthomonas translucens pv. translucens DSM 18974 | reverse complement strand
CGAGCACCGCCTGCGCCTGCTGCGCCGTGCCGCTGCTGGGCATCGGCGGCGCTTTCGGCGGCGGCGGCGGTGGCGCGACCGGCGGCGCACTGCTGCAGCCGGCCAGTACCAGCAACGCGCTTCCCACGATGGCATGCAAGCTGTAACGCATCGGCATTGGCTCCTTGTGCAGCGAAACTAGAGGGAGGGCCGTTCACAGCTCATGAAGGCGGCGCCGGTGGCTGGGAAGTCTAACCGGCGCTGCGCGCCGGTTTGTCGGGACTCGGGACTCGGGACTCGGAAAAGCACGGCGCCTTGCTTCTGATCGCTCCGCAGACTTCGGAAGCAACAGCTGCCATGCTCTGCCGAGTCCCGGGTCCCGAGTCCCAAGCCACTTCAGCGCCGCCGCCGCCCCGGCCCCAACTTGCGCGTCACCGTATTGCGACCCACGCCCAGGCGCGCGGCGGCCTCGGCGCGGCGGCCCTGGGTGAAGCGCAGCGCCACTTCCAGCAGCGCCTTGTCGAAGCGGTCGCGCGCTTCCGCGTGCAGGCCCTCGGCACCGTCGGTCAGGCGCTGCTGCGCCCAGGCCGACAACTGCGCGTCCCATTCGCCGCCGTCGCCGCTGCGCTCGCGGCGGCTGCCGCGCAGCAGTGCACCGTCCACGTCGTGCGCGTCGATGACTTCGGCCGGCGCCAGCGCGGCCAGCCGCCAGCACACGTTCTCCAGTTCGCGCACGTTGCCCGGCCAGGCGTAGCCGCGCAACGCGTCCAGCGCCGCCGACGACAGCCGCTTGGGCGGGGTGTCGAGCTTGCGCGCGGCCATCGCCAGGAAGTTCTCGGCCAGCTGCGGCACGTCGGCGCGCCGCTCGCGCAGCGGCGGCAGCTGCAGCCGCACCACGTCCAGCCGGTGCAGCAGGTCGGCGCGGAAGCGGCCCTGTTCGACCAGCGCTTCCAGGTCCTGGTGGGTGGCGGCGATCACCCGCACGTCGACCCGGATCAGCTCGCGGCCACCGACGCGGAAGAATTCGTTCTCGGCCAGCACGCGCAGCAGCCGGGTCTGCAGCGGCAGCGGCATGTCGCCGATCTCGTCGAGGAACAGGGTGCCGCCGTCGGCCTGTTCGAAGCGGCCGATGTGGCGCCGCTGCGCGCCGGTGAAGGCGCCGGCCTCGTGGCCGAACAGTTCGCTTTCCAGCAGCTCGGCCGGGATCGCCGCGGTGTTGAGCGCGACGAACGGCTTGCGCGCGCGCGGCGACTCGGTGTGCAGCGCATGCGCGACCAGTTCCTTGCCGGTGCCGGTTTCGCCGTTGATCAGCACCGACAGCGGCGCCTGCGCCAAGCGGCCGATGGCGCGGAACAGCGCGCGCATCGCCGGGGTGTCGCCGATCAGTTCGGCGCTGCCCTGGCTGGACACCGGCAACGCGGCCTCGACGACGCCGCCGGCCTCCGGCAACGCGCGCACGGCCAGCGCCACCGCGTCGTCCAGGTCGAACGGCTTGGACAGGAATTCGTGCGCGCCGCCGCGGAACGCGCCGGCGGTGCTGGCGACGTCGGTGTAGGCAGACATCACGATCACCGGCAGTTGCGGATGCGCGGCCTTGAGCTTGTCCAGCAGCACCAGGCCGTCGTCGCCGGGCATGCGCACGTCGGTGAACAGCAGGTCCGGCAGCGGACGCTGCGCCAGCGCCTGCAGCGCCTGCAGCGCCGCGGCGGCGCTGTCGAAGCCGTCCACGCGGTAGCCGGCATCGCGCAAGGCGGTGGACAGCACGAAGCGGACCGAGCGGTCGTCATCGACCACCCAGATGCGTTGCGATCCTTCCAGGGATTCGGTCATCGGAATGCTCCTATGCGGGGTCTGCTGCGGCCTGCGGCAGCAGCAGGGTGAACACGGTATGCCCGGGGCGGGAGCGGAAGCTCAGCGAACCGGCGTGCTCGCGCGCCACCTGCTGCGCCAGCGCCAGGCCCAGGCCGCTGCCTTCGGCGCGACCGCTGACCAGCGGCAGGAACAGGTGCTCGGCCAGTTCCTCCGGCACGCCGCGGCCGTCGTCGACGATCTCCAGGCGCACGCCGCGCGCGTGCACGCGATCGCGGATGCGCTGGGCGTGCTCGACGCGGGTGCGCAGGGTCACCTGCGCGGCGCCGGCCTGGATCGCGTTGCGGACCAGGTTCCACACCGCCTGGGTCAGGCGGTCGGCATCGCCGAGGAATTCGGGAATGCTGGGGTCGTAGTCGCGCTGCAGGCGCACCGACCAGCCGCCCTCGTTCTCGGCCAGGCGCAGCACCCGTTCCAGCACCGCGTGGATGTTGAGCATGGCGTGCGGCCGCGCTGGCGCCGGCGACAGCAGCTGGTCGAGCAGGCTGTTGAGGCGTTCGATCTCCGCGCCGATCAGGTCGATCAGTTCGCGCTCGTCCTCGTCGCGATGCTGCGCGCGCCGCGCCAGCAATTGCGCGGCGCCCTTGAGCCCGGCCAGCGGATTGCGCAGTTCGTGGGCCAGCCCCTTCAGCGCCGCGCTCAGCGCGCTGGGCAACGCCTGGGCAGGATCCGGGGTGGGGAATTCGTCGACCGGGTGCGCTTCCAGTAGCCAACCGCCATTGTCCATCCGCGACAGCCAGCCCTCGGCGAAGCGGGGGGTCTCGCCGGGAATGGCCAGCGCCATGCGGTGCAGGCGCAGTACGTCGCGTTCGTCGTTGAGCAGGAACCGCGCCAGCGCGTCGCCCTGCACTTCCAGCGAGGCCAGCGGCTGGTCGAGCAGGCGCCGCACGCTCACGCCCAGCCAGCGCGCGAAGGCCGGATTGGCGCCGAGCAGACGGCCGTCGGCATCGGCCCAGACCACCGGGGTGCCGAGCGCGTCGAGCGGGGGAGGAGGCGCGGTCATGTGCATTGCACCAATGTAGTGCAAAGGCTGCCGGAAGGCGCTGAACGCCTGGCCGGACGGGCCATTTGCCGGAATGGGCCGGCAACGCATGCCGACGCCGGGGCGCGGCCTGGCGCAGCCACCGCCGCCGGCGGGCACGAGGCGCCGCAGGCAACGGTGGAACCAATGCGTAGGGGTCGGGCGAGGCTAGCGGCCACGCGGGAATACCTCGGATCGCGAAGAGAACTACCGTCGTTCCGCCCCATGGAGCGCCGGCGATGGCCACTGGCCGCCAGCACCGGTGCACACCGGAGCAGGCGGGATTGCCGCAACGGCCCGCGACACCAGGTCGCGGGCCGGTCTTGCTCAGGACTCGTACGCGGCTTCGCCGTGCGAGGTGATGTCCAGACCCTCGCGCTCGGCTTCTTCCGAGACCCGCAGGCCGAACACCAGCTTGGCGACCAGGAAGCCGACCACCGAGACCACGCCGATCCAGACCACGGTCACGCCGACGCCGGTGGCCTGCACCAGCACCTGGTGGCCCATGCTCACGCCTTCGGCATAGCCGGCACCGCCCAGCGCCTTGTCGGTGAACACGCCGGTCAGGATCGCGCCGACGATGCCGCCGACGCCGTGCACGCCGAACACGTCCAGCGTGTCGTCGGCATTGAGCAGCTTCTTCAGCCCGGTCACGCCCCATACGCAGATCGCGCCGGCGGCCACGCCGATGGCGATCGCGCCGAACGGGCCGACGGTGCCGGCGGCCGGGGTGATGCCGACCAGGCCGGCGACCATGCCCGAGGCCACGCCCAGCGCCGAGGACTTGCCCTTGACCAGCTTCTCGACCAGCGACCAGGCCAGCACCGCGGCGGCGGTGGCCAGCAGCGTGTTGAGGAAGGCCAGCGCCGCAGTGGCGTTGGCTTCCAGCGCCGAACCGGCGTTGAAGCCGAACCAGCCCACCCACAGCAACGAGGCGCCGACGAAGGTGAGGGTCACGTTGTGCGGCTTGAGCGCGGTCTGGCCGAAGCCCAGGCGCTTGCCGACGAAGTAGGACCCGACCAGGCCGGCGATACCAGCGTTGATGTGCACCACGGTGCCGCCGGCGAAGTCCAGCGCGCCCTTGGTGAACAGGAAGCCCGGGGCCGCCCACACCATGTGCGCCAGCGGCAGGTAACCGAAGGTGAACCAGATGACGATGAACAGCAGCACCGCGGCGAACTTCACGCGCTCGGCGAAGGCGCCGACGATCAGCGCGCCGGTGATGCCGGCGAAGGTCAGCTGGAAGGCGACGAACACGTACTCCGGGAGCTTGAAGCCCTTGGAGAAGGTGTCGGCCAGCGTGGTGGTGTCCACCCCATGCAGCAGCGCCTTGTTGAGCGTGCCGATGTACAGGCCGCCGTCGGCAAAGGCCAGGCTGTAGCCGTACAGCACCCACAGGATCGCGATCAGCGAGAACACCACGCCGACCTGGATCAGCACCGACAGCACGTTCTTGGAGCGCACCATGCCGCCGTAGAACAGCGCAAGGCCCGGCACCACCATCAGCAGCACCAGCAGCGTGGAGGTCAGCATCCAGGCGACGTCGCCCTTGTCCACCACCGGCGCGGCGACGGCCGGCGCGGCAGCGGCCGGCGCCGGCGGCGGCGTCAGTTGTTCGGTGACCACGTCCGCGCTCTGCACCGGCGTCACTTCGGCCTGGGCGAAGGCCGTGGCAGGCACGCCGACCGCCATCGCGCTGACCAGCATCAGCATGCATACCGCGTAGAACCGGGCCTTCCACCCGGAGAAAAGACCTGTCTTCATGAGGGGCTCCAAGGTGGGGTTAGAGCGCATCTGCGCCGATCTCGCCGGTGCGGATCCGGATGACCTGTTCGATCGCGGTGACGAAGATCTTGCCGTCGCCGATCTTGCCGGTCCCGGCCGCGGTCTGGATCGCCTCGACCACGGCGTCCAGACGCTCGTCGGTCACCACGGTCTCGATCTTGATCTTGGGCAGGAAGTCCACGACGTACTCGGCACCGCGATACAGCTCGGTGTGGCCTTTCTGCCGGCCGAAGCCCTTGACCTCGGTGACGGTGATGCCGGACACGCCTGCCTGCGACAAGGCCTCGCGGACCTCGTCGAGCTTGAATGGCCGGATGATGGCGGTGATCAGTTTCATGCGCATACCCCGTTGGTGGAAGGAGCCGGCCGCCGAACGCCGGCCGGCGGTTTGCATGTCATCGGCGCCGCGAACGGCGCCGTCCTGCTGCGCGGTGCGTCCCGCGGATCACGCCGTGGCGCGGCGCACGCGAAGTGCGACGGCAACGGCGACGTGGGAGGGAGCGTGGCCCACGGCACGCAAGCGCTGTCTTTCGTGGTGCATCCCCTGGAAACACCGCTGTTGCCACTGCGTTCGGGCGCGGACCACCGGCACGGCTCCCCAGCCGGGTAGGTGGCGGCGATGACGAAGGAGGGAGGGGGAACCTTCGCCATCGCCGCCCGTGGAACTCAGTTGGCGTAGTACAGCTGGTATTCCAGCGGGTGCGTGGCGGCGCGGAACTTGGTCACTTCCTGCATCTTCAGCGCGATGTAGCCGTCGATGAAGTCGTCGCTGAACACACCGCCGGCCTTGAGGAACTCGCGGTCGGCGTCGAGCGCTTCCAGCGCCTGGTCGAGGCTGGAGCACACCTGCGGGATCTTCTTCTCTTCTTCCGGCGGCAGGTCGTACAGATCCTTGTCGCTGGGCGCGCCCGGGTCGATCTGGTTCTTGATGCCGTCCAGGCCGGCCATCATCAGCGCGGCGAAGGTCAGGTAGCCGGACTGCAGCGGATCCGGGAAACGGATCTCGATGCGCCGCGCCTTCGGGTTGGACACCCACGGAATGCGGCACGAGGCCGAGCGGTTGCGCGCCGAGTAGGCCAGCATCACCGGCGCCTCGAAGCCCGGGACCAGGCGCTTGTAGCTGTTGGTGCCGGAGTTGGTGAAGGCGTTGATCGCCTTGGCGTGCTTGAAGATGCCGCCGATGTACCACAGCGCCATCTGCGACAGGCCGCCGTAGCCGTCGCCGGAGAACAGGTTGGTGCCGCCCTTGGCCAGCGACTGGTGCACGTGCATGCCCGAGCCGTTGTCGCCGACGATCGGCTTGGGCATGAAGGTCGCGGTCTTGCCGTTGCGGTAGGCGACGTTCTTGATGATGTACTTCATCATCATCAACTCGTCGGCCTTCTTCACCAGGGAGTTGAACTTGGTGCCGATCTCGCACTGGCCGGCGGTGGCCACTTCGTGGTGGTGCACCTCGACCTCGATGCCGACCTGCTCCAGGGTCTTGCACATTTCCGCGCGCAGGTCCTGCAGCGAGTCGGTCGGCGGCACCGGGAAGTAGCCGCCCTTGACCGCCGGACGGTAGCCGCTGTTGCCGCCTTCGATCTTGCTGCCGCTGCTCCAGGCCGCTTCTTCCGAATCGATCTTGAAGAAGGTGTGGCCCATTTCGTTGCCGAAACGCACGCCGTCGAAGATGAAGAATTCCGGCTCCGGGCCGAAGAACGCCTGGTCGGCGATGCCGCTGGACTTCAGGTAGGCCTCGGCGCGCTTGGCCACGCCGCGCGGATCGCGGTCGTAGCTCTGCATGGTGGCCGGGTCGAGGATGTCGCAGGTCAGGACCAGGGTCGGATCGGCCATGAACGGGTCGATGAACGCGGTGTCGGCGTCGGGCAGCAGGACCATGTCCGACTCGTTGATGCCCTTCCAGCCCGAGATCGAGCTGCCGTCGAACATCTTGCCCTCTTCGAACAGCGCCGGCTCGATGATGCTGACGGGGAAGGTCACGTGCTGCTGCACGCCGCGCATATCGACGAACCGCAGATCGACGAACTCGACCTTGTTGTCCTTGACCAGCTTCTCAATATTTTCCGCAGACATCGATGAAACCTCGGGTTGGTGAATGACTTGGTCCCAGTGACAGCAATCACCGTGCCAACTGTGATCGATTCACAAGTCCTTGATTTTGGTAAAGGAAGCACGCCAACGGGGCGAAATGCATGCACCAAAGTGGTTCCGCGGTCATTTCAGGCACCAATATGGTGCTCAAGGCAATGTTCTATCCTTGCCCGGCTTTTTCCTCCCCCACGAGCCGAACCCTCCCCATGAGCGACATGTTCTCCGCCCTGCTGCTGGGCATCCTCGAAGGCCTCACCGAATTCCTGCCGGTTTCCAGCACCGGCCACCTGCTGATCGCCGAGCAATGGCTCGGCCGCCGTTCGGACTTCTTCAACATCGTGATCCAGGCCGGCGCGATCCTGGCCACCACCCTGGTATTCCGGCAGCGGCTGTGGACGCTGGCCACCGGGTTGGGCGACCGCGCCAACCGCGACTACGTGCTCAAGCTGGGCACCGCGTTCCTGGTCACCGCGGTGGTCGGCCTGGTGGTGCGCAAGGCCGGCTGGCAACTTCCGGAGTCGGTGCAGCCGGTGGCCTGGGCGCTGGTGATCGGCGGCGTGTGGATGCTGGTGGCCGAGCATTTCGCCGCGCGCATGCCCGAGCGCGAGCGGGTGACCTGGAAGGTGGCCATCGCGGTGGGCCTGGCGCAGGTGGTGGCCGGCGTCTTCCCCGGCACCTCGCGCTCGGCGGCGACGATCTTCCTGGCGATGCTGCTGGGCCTGAGCAAGCGCTCGGCCGCGGCCGATTTCGCGTTCCTGGTCGGCATCCCGACCATGTTCGCGGCCAGCGGCTATTCGTTCCTGGAGCTGTACAAGAACGGCATGGTGGGCAGCGAGGACTGGGGCGACGTGGCCATCGCCTTCGCCGCCGCGGTGGTGACCGGCTTCATCGTGGTGAAGTGGCTGCTGGGCTACATCAAGTCGCACCGCTTCACTGCGTTCGCGGTGTACCGCATCGTGCTGGGTGCGGCGCTGTTGCTGTGGCTGCCGGCGGCCTGAGGGCTGTTCCCTTCTCCCAGCGAGACCATGGCCCCCTTTGCGGGAGAAGGTGGCGCGCAGCGCCGGATGAGGGGACGGGCGCGGCCTCGTGCAACCAAACTGCGCGAGACGCTTCGCGCCGGGGACACTCACCCCAACCCCTCTCCCAACTGGAGAGGGGCTTTAGGCGAGCTTAGGATTCAGGCTGTACGTGCCATGGAAGCTGGCCTCGGCCAGCACATGGCCCTGCATCGCGCGCAGTGCGTCGGCGGCGGTGAAGCGGGCCTGCAGGTCCAGCGTGGCCACGTCCAGCGCGAACAGGCGGAAGAAGTAGCGGTGCAGGCGCAGGTCGTTGGCCGGCGGGTACGGGCCGTCGTAGCCATAGTAGTCGCCGCCCATCTGCGCATCGCCGGCAAACCAGTCGGTATAGCTGTTCAAACCCTGCCGCGCGCCGGGCAAGCCAGGCGGTTGCCGCTTGCCCTTGGCCACAACCCCGTCGCTGGCGCTGCCTTCGGCGATCTCGCGTAGATCGGCCGGAATCTCAACGGCAGCCCAATGCACGAAATTGGTGCGTGGCTGCTCGACCGGGATCTGCACGTCGTCGCGGCCAACCATTGCGGCCACGGTCGGCACGTCCGGATCGAGGCACAGCAGCGCGAACGCCGCGGTGCCGGCCGGCACGTCGTCCCAGGCCAGGTGCGGATTGCGGTTGGCGGCGAAGCCATCGGCCTGGCCCATCGCGTAGGTCGCGGCGATCGGCTGGCCGGGCTGGATGCTGTCACTGCGAAGACGCATGCGAAAACTCCGGTGGGGGCATCAGGTTTCGGTGTAGCCGAGGCGCACGGCCACCGGCGTGAGCAGCGCGAACGCGGCCGCCAGCGGCGCGGCATAGGCGCGCCAGTGGCCGGACGGCAGGCGCGGCGGGCC
>NZ_CAPJ01000446.1 GCF_000331775.1 Xanthomonas translucens pv. translucens DSM 18974 | reverse complement strand
GGCGGCGCGCTGCGGGTGGTGCCGTTCCTGCTCAGCGGGCCGGCCGAGACGCTGCCACCGGTGGCCGAGGCGCTGGAAGACCTGTTGCTGGCGCAGGGCATGGCGCAACCGGACACCGCGCTGCTGGCGCAGCAGGCGTTCGGCGCGCAGATCGAACATGCGCGCTATCTGACGGTCAACGACCTGGCCGCGATGATGTCGATGCAGTACGACAACCAGGGCCTGGCGCCGCTGTGGCCGCTGATCGAGACCGCGCTGCTGGCGCCAGAGCAGGAGGAATGGCTGGCCAGCCCACCCGAGCCACTGCTGCGCTACCGCGACGGCGAAGTGCGCATGGCCTTGTTCGACCCGGCCGGCTGGTGCGCGTACTACGCCCACGACCGACAGGACTGCGAGCGCCTGCAGCGGGTCTACGAACACTATCTGGCCCGGCAGCGGCAACTGGCCGCGGTGCTGGAAGCGCACGGCATGCCGGTGCTGTACGTGCACTGCGAAGCCGGGCAGGACGCGAGGCAGGCGTTGCTGGCGGCGTGAAGCGCGTTTGATCGCGGGGGTGGCACGGGTGACGGGGGGGCCAGCGAACTTGCGGCGCTCTGGCCGCCTGGTCCTGCGATGCGCGCGTCGGCGCTGAGGCTGTGCAACGCCGTCTGCATCCATCGCTTGGTGCGTCGCGGCTGAAGCCGCTCCCACACAGGCGTTCGCCGCGCTGGCTGGGTGCACTGTGGGAGGGACTTCAGTCCCGACTGCTGCCGAAGCCGGCCAACTTCCCGACGCCGCTCGTCGCGGCTGAAGCCGCTTCTACACAAGCGGACGCATTTCCTGCACAGGCAGACTCTGGCCGCCTGCACCGGGGCTGTAGAAGCGGTTTCAATCCGGCTGGCGGCTCCAAAGCCGGCGGATTTTCCGACGTCAGAGCCCGTCGCCGCCGGTGGCCCGAAGCCACCGGCGGCGCGCTTGCATCGGCGTACGACGACCTGCCGCTTACTGTGCGGACGGCGCCGCCGCGGCGCCCGCCGGGGCCGCCGCGGTCGCGTTGCCCTTGATCACGCCGCAGGCCAGGCGGCCGCCGGCATTGCCGGTGGGCTGGGTCTTGTAGTCGTCCGGGTCGGCGTGGACGATCACCGCGTGGTTGAGGATGTCGAAGCCATCGCCCTTGCCGATGTTGACGTTGTTGGACACCGGCGCGTCGATCGTGGCCTTGCCGTCGGCGTCGGCCTTCAGGTTCGGCATGTCGCCGCCATGGTGCGGATCGGCACTGGCCTGGCCGTGTTCGGACTTGGCCGGGTTGAAGTGGCCGCCGGCGCTGCTGCCGTCGGGCGCGCTGCAATCGCCGAACTCGTGGATGTGGAAGCCGTGCTCGCTGTTGGGCTTGAGTCCGGTGATGGTGCCGGTGACGTGCACGGCGCCATCGACCGTCTCGAACTTGACCTCGCCGGCGACCTGGTTGCCCTGGGTCGGGCTCAGCGCGGCGCTGGCGGCGGCCTGGGCGGGCATGGCGGCGGGCGCAGGTTCGGCCGCA
>NZ_CAPJ01000447.1 GCF_000331775.1 Xanthomonas translucens pv. translucens DSM 18974 | reverse complement strand
GAAATCTTGTCCACGCCTCGCCGCTCCACGCGCTGGATCTGGCTGCTGCTGGTCCTGGCCATGCTGGCGGCGCTCGCGCTGGCCGGTTGGCGCGGCTGGGACTGGTGGCAAGCGCGCAATGCGCGCGCGCTGGCCGAACAATCCGAGACCCAGCTGCAGTTGCAGGCCCTGCAACAGAATCTGGAAACGCTGCGCCGCGACCAGCGCGCCACCGTGCAGCGGGTGCAGGACGCGGCCAGCACCAACCGCGTGCTGCGCGACGAGATGCTCGGCCTGAGCCAGCGCAGCGCGCTGCTCGAAGACAACGTCGCCAAGCTCGCCGACTCCAACCGCCACGGCGCGCAGGCGCTGCGCCTGGACGAGGTGGAGCTACTGTTGAGCCAGGGTCGGCAGCGTCTGGACGTGGCCGGCGATGCGCAGGGCGCCCGCCGCGCCTATGCGCTGGCCAGCGGCGTGCTGGAAGGCGTGGACGATCCGCACTATCTCAACCTGCGCCAGGTGTTGCTGCAGGAACGTACCGCGCTGGACGCGCTCGACGAGGGGCCGCAAGCGCGGCTGTCGGCGCAGTTGGACGCCTTCGCCGCAAGCCTGGAGGCCTTGCCCACGCAGCTGCCCGAGCCTACGCAACTGCCGCTGTGGCAACGGCTGCTATCGCCGCTGGTCAAGATCCGCCCCGCCCAGGGCGGCGTGCTGGTCGCGCGTTCGGAGCGGGTCGCCGCGCGCGACGCGCTGCAACTGGAGCTGAGCCTGGCGCGCGCGGCACTGGAACGTGGTGACGCGCGCGGCTACCGCGGCGCGCTGACCCGCGCCGGCACCTGGCTGCAACGCCTGTGGCCGGATTCGCCGCCACTGCGCGAACGCCGCGCCACGCTGCAAACCCTGCGCAACGCCGCCCTGCGCCCGGCCGTCCCCGAGCTGGGTACCACCCTGCAGCAGTTGCGCCACATGCGCGACGCAAGGAGCCAACCATGAAATCCCTCCGTTCCCTGATCGTGTTGCTGGTGGTGATCGCCCTGGGCGTGATCGGTGCGCAGTGGCTGGCGCAGGACAAGCTGGGCGACCTAGGCGAAGTGATCGTGCGCGCCGGCGGCAACGATTACATCTCGCCGCTGCCGCAGGCGGCGCTGCTGCTGGTGATCGCCTTCCTGGTGCTGTTGCTGCTGTGGAACCTGCTCAGCTTCCCGTTCCGCGCCTGGGGCCGGCATCGCCGCAAGCAGTCGCGCGCGCGCCTGATCGAAGGCCTGACCGCATTGCACAACGGCCAGTGGGCGCGCGCCGAGAAACAGCTCAATGCCGCGGCGGAAGATCCCGAAGTCAGCGCCATCGCCCTGGTCGCAGCGGTGCGCGTGGCCGATGCGCGCGCCGACGCGGAGGCGGCCAACCGCTACCTGCAGCGCCTGAGCGAACGCGACGCCGGCGCGCACGCGCTGCTGCAAGGCGAACGTCTTCTGGCCCAGCAACGTCCGGTCGATGCGATCAATGCGCTGGACGTGGCCGCGGCGCAGCCGTTGCCGCCGCGCGGCTTGCTGCTGCGCACCGAGGCGCTGACCAGCATCGGCCGTGCCGGCGAGGCCTACGGCCAGCTCGGTGCGATCCGCCAGCAGCAGGCCTTGCCGCTGGAGGCGATCGGCGCGCTGGAATCGCGCCTGGCCGCCGCGGCGCTGCAACAGGCGGACGACGCCAACGCGCTGGCCGAACGCTGGGAAAGCCTGCCCAAGTCGCTGCGCAGCGAACCGGCCGTGGTCCAGGCCTACGCGGTCCGCGCCGCTGCCCTGCATTGGGACGACGCGGCGCTGCGCAGCGTGGAACAGGCGCTGGACACGCGCTGGGACGACGGCCTGGCAGCGCTGTACGGCCGCCTGCCGGTGGAAAAATACGATTCGCGCCGCGCCAGCGCGCAGCGCTGGCTGCAGAGCCATCCGGACAGCCCGGGGCTGCTGCTGACCCTGGCGCGCCTGGCGCATCAGCAACAGCAGTGGCCGCAGTCGGAGGAGTTCCTGCACCGCGCACTGGCGCTGGGCGCCGGCGCCGAGGCCTGGGAGGCGTTCGGCGATGGTTATGCCGAGGCCGGCGATACGCTCATGGCGCAGCGCTGCTATGCCAACGCGCTGCGCGTACAACGCGGCGAACTGGCCCAGCCGCTGCCCGCGGCCAGCGCGCCGGTGGTGCCGATCGATCCGGATCCGGACAGCGCCGAGCGCCGCGACGAGCATGGTTTCCCGCGCCCGCTGGAATGAGCGCGGCGGCAGCAGCGATGGCGCGCCGTTGACCGGGGCCGGCCTCGGCTGCAGCCGGCGCCGGTGTCCTCGCTCAACGATTGCGCGGCCAGCGCTTGGCCGGTCGAACCGACCGGCTCAGCGCCGCAACGCGGCCGGCAACGCCGGCAGGCGCGCCAGGAATGCGGGCCCCACGCCCTTGTAGCGCGCATAGCGCTCGTCCATGCGCCGCGGCACCAGGATGCGCGCGCCGAGCAGGCCGACGACCAGCATGACCAGGAACAGCCCCAGGCCCAGCCAGAGCCCGGCGTCGTCGCCGACGGCGAACCCCAGCAGCGGTCCGGCCACGAACGCACCGGCGGTGAGCAGGATGAAGCGGTCGCGCCGGCGACGATGCGCCCCGCACATGCCGAGCACGTGGCTGCTGCGCTTGCGCGCGACCAACGCCGCGATGGCGTAGATCACGATGCTCACCAGGATCAGCGCGTACCAGCCCGGCGGGTGCCAGTAGAAGCTGCGCTTGTTCAGTTCGTCGTTGCGCAGCGCCGCCCCGCACTTGACGCACTGCGCCGGGAACGGCGTATCGCGCAGGCATAGCAGGTCGTCGCCGTCGCGCCACAGCGTCTCGTCCGGCGGCGGCAGGGGGGTGGTCTGGCTGACGGCGTCAGGCGCCCGATACGGATTGAAGCTGTCCTGCTGGCTCATGGCATGCGCCCCCTGCGCGATCACCCTGCACGCTTTCGCGGCCCGACGCGCCCATGGCGCGCGGACCGCACTCGGCAGTTCAGCGCTCGACGATCGCCACCACGCCCATGCCGCCGGCAGTGCAGATCGAGATCAACGCCCGCCCGCCGCCACGTTCGACCAGTTGCTTGGCGACGGTGGCGACGATGCGCGCGCCGGTCGCGGCGAACGGATGGCCGGTGGCCAGCGAGGACCCCAGCGGATTGATCTTGGCCGGGTCGATCTGCCCCAGCGGCGCCTCCAGGCCAAGCCGGGTGCGGCAGTAGTCCTCGCTCTCCCAGGCGCGCAGCGTGCACAGCACCTGCGCGGCGAAGGCCTCGTGGATCTCGTAGATGTCGAAGTCCTGCAGGCTCAGGCCGTGGCGCTTGAGCATGTCCGGCACGGCGATGGTCGGCGCCATCAGCAGGCCTTCGCCGTGCACGAAGTCCACCGCCGCGACCTGCGCATCGCGCAGGTACGCCATCGGCACATGGCCGTGCGCCTGCGCCCATTCCTCCGAGGCCAGCAGCACCGCCGCGGCGCCGTCGGTCAGCGGGGTGGAATTGGCCGCGGTCAGGGTGCCGCGGCCGCTGACCTTGTCGAACGCCGGCTTGAGCGTGGCGAGCTTCTCCAGCGAGGTGTCGGCGCGCAGGATGTTGTCGCGCTCCACACCGCGGAACGGCGCGATCAGATCGGCGAAGAAGCCGCGCTCGTAGGCGGCGGCCAGCTTGTGGTGCGAGGACACCGCCCAGGCGTCCTGCGAGTCGCGGGCGATGTTCCACTGCTTGGCCATGTCCTCGCAGTGGTCGCCCATGCTCTTGCCGGTGCGCGGCTCGGCCACGCCGGGAAACTCCGGCTTGAGTTCGGTGAACTTGAAGCTACGGGTCAGGGCGCGGATCCTGTCGCCGGTGCTCTTGGCGCGGTTGGCAGCCAGCAGCCGCGCGCGCAGCTTCTTGCCATACACGATCGGCACTTCCGAGGTGGTGTCCGAACCGCCGCCGATGCCCGACTCGATCTGCCCCAGCGCGATCTTGTTGGCCACGGTGATGATGCTGTCCAGACTGGTGCCGCAGGCCCGCTGCAGGGTGATGCCCGGGGTCAGCGGCGACAGCCCCGACGACAACGCGGCCTCGCGGCCCAGGTTCCAGTCGCTGGAGTGCTTGATCACCGCCCCCATCGCCACCTCGCCCAGCTGCTGGCCGTGCAGGCCGTAGCGCTCGACCAGCGCGCCCAGCGTGCGCACCGACATGCCGAGGTTCCCGACATCCGCATACGCCGTGTTCTGCCGGCAAAACGGAATACGGACGCCGCCGAGAATGGCGACGGGGCGGGCTACTGGCATGGGATTACCTCGCGCGAGGGGTCGGGGACGTGGCCTGCACGGTAGCGCAGGCATAATGAAGCGAGTGTAGCTTTGCGCCCGCGACGGGCCAACCGCCAAGCCATGAGCCAAGCCATTGCCAGCATGAATGCCCGCGGCGTGATCGCCCTGGAACTGTCCGCCGGGCACCCCCCGGCCCACGCGGCGCTGCCGCACGCCCTGGCCGCGGAGCTGGCCGAGAAGGTCGGCCGCGACCTGGCGCAACTGGTGCCGGCGGTGCGCGAATTGGAATTAAGCCTGGCCGGTGCGCATTTCGACCCCGCCGAGGTGCTGCGCCCGGGCTGGCCGATGCACC
>NZ_CAPJ01000448.1 GCF_000331775.1 Xanthomonas translucens pv. translucens DSM 18974 | reverse complement strand
CCGAGCGCGCCCAGCCCAGCAAGCGCCGCGCCAGCTGCGCCAGCGGGATGCCGATGAATGCCTCCGGCTGCGCCTCGTCCAGGCATTGCTTGAGCGCGCGCTTGTCGATGCCCGGATCCACCAGCACCGGCACCGCCCCGGCCTTGAACAACGCGAACATCAGCAGGAAGAACTCCGGCGACGGCCGCACCATCACCACCGTGCGGGTGCCGCGGCCGATGCCGTCGCCGCCCAGCCCGGCGGCGATCGCGTCGCTGCGCGCATCCAGCTGCGCATAGCTCAGAGTCACGTCGTAGGCGGCCAGACCATTGGCGCCACGGCGGCCCGGGCAGCGGATGGCGATCTGGTCGGGATGCTCGCGCGCCAACGGCGACAGCGTCGCGGCGATGTTGCAGGTCGTGGTCATCGGCGGATTATCGCCGATGGCGCCGGCCATGCCTTTACCGGCCAGCGTTTACCCAACATGCCGCAGCCCCAGGACGGGGATCGGGCATCCCGGTTAGCCACCGGCGCGGCGGCGCCACGCACCTGAACGCCGCGGCGCTTGCGGCGCGCGCCGGTTCGGTCAGAATGCCGCGCCCCCCAACGCTTGTTTGCCGCGCAAGGCCCGGCCTCCCATGGCACATCCCTGCCTCACCTGCGGCGCCTGCTGCGCCTACTTCCGCGTCAGCTTCCACTGGAGCGAAGCCGATCCCGACCTGGGCGGCAGGGTTCCATTCGACCTCACCGACCCTTTGCGCACCCACGAACGGGTCATGCGCGGCACCTCGCAGGCGCAGCCGCGCTGCGTGGCGCTGGATGCCGAAATCGGCCGCTACAGCCGCTGCACGATCCACGACCGGCGCCCGTCGGTGTGCGCCGCGGTGCCCGCCTCGCTGGAGTTCGGCGAACGCAGCGCGCAGTGCGACAAGTCGCGGCTGGCGCATGGTTTGCCGCTGCTGACCGCGGCCGACTGGGATGGCGTGGTCGAGCGCAATCTTCCGGACGCCTGATGGCGCGCTGCCGCCGCGCGCAACGCAGCGCGTCCGATGCCCGCCCTGTCAGCGCGGCCGGGCGCGCGTCAGCGGTTCTTCCAACTGGTCGGCACCGGATTGGTCACGGTGTTCTTTTCCAGGGTGTAGGTACCGTTCTGCTGGGCGATGGCTTCGCCGGTGTCGACGATCGCGTTCTGGATGAAGATGTTCTTGTCATCGCCGCGGACGAAGGTCAACTGGTGGAAGGCGGTCTTGTTGCCCCAATCCTCGGAAGGCAGGGAAATGAAGCGGACGGTATAGTTCTCGTCGTCGAAACTGCCTTGCAGCACGTAGACGCCGTAATGGTTCTCGCCTTGCGAGATGAGCTTGTACATGCCGTTGCTGTAGTAATAGAGCTCGGCATCGGGAAACGGCTTCTTGTCGTACATTTTCCGGTAATGCAGCACCTGTTTGTAGGTGGGCTGGCCGAAACTGACCGCCAGGCTCTTGCCGTCGGGGGAGGTGGTCAGGTTTTCCGCGTGCGCGCCCGTGGCGCCCATCGACATCATCAACATCGACATTGCGATCGCTCTCACTTCGTCTGTCTCCGGTCCGGTTGCATGAATCGCTTGCCTGCGGCGAACCGCATGCGCTACGCCTTACTGTACAGGGACCTGTTCGTTACGGAATTGCCATCGTTTGCAGTTTGCGCAGAACCTGCCGGCGACCGCTGCGCTGCGACGCGCACCATGGCCAACCACGCCGCCTCGGCGCGATGGGCGCCCGCCACAGATCCCGAGGCCGGCGCTGCACCGGGCCGCTGCGCGCCGACGCGGCGCGTCAGCCCAGCGGATGCGTGTCCAGGAAGCTGCGGATCGCCGGCACCAGCACCTCATGCTTGTCTTCCAGCACGTAGTGGTTGGCATCCTTGAACGCCATCACCTCGGCCTGCGGCAGCGCCTGGCGGAAACCGGCCAGGAAGTGATGGTCGAAACAGATGTCGCGCAGGCCCCAGGCGATGAAGGCCGGGCGGTCGGCGAACGACGGCAGCGCCTGCGCCGAGCGCTCCAGCAGCGACCACGCCTTGTCGGCCGGCGACAGCGGAATGTCCTGCATGAAGCGGATCGTGGCGATGCGGTTGGCCCAGCTGTCGTAGGGCGCCACGTAGGCGCGGCGCACAGCGGCGGGCATGCGCCGCGACACGCCCAGCCACGACGCGCCGGCGGAAAACGCATTGAAGGTGCGGATGAACCACTCGCCGGGGCGCCAGTGCCGGCCCATCGCGATCTGCCACGGCATCGGCTTGGCCGCCGGCAACGGGAACGCAGCGGTGTTGGTGATCACCAGCCGCCTGACCTGCGCGTGGTGCGACAGCGCCCAGCCGAAGCCGATCATGCCGCCCCAGTCGTGCACCGCCAGCGTCACCGGGCCGTCGATGCCCAGGTGCCGCAGCAGCGCGTCGAGATCGTCCACCCGCGACTGCAAGGTGTAGTCGTACCCCGGCTGCGCGCCCGGCGCGTCGTCCGGCTTGTCCGACAGGCCCATGCCGATATGGTCGGGCACGATGCAGCGGTAGCGGTCCGACAGGCCGGCCACGAGCGAGCGCCACAGATAGCTCCACGACGGATTGCCGTGCAGCATCACGATCACCTCGCCATCGCGCGGGCCTTCGTCGAGATAGGACATCGCCAGCCCCGGACGGACCTGGAAACGTTGCGGGGTGAAGGGGTAGCCGGGGTAGTTCATGTAAATCGCATCCGATCCAGATCGAAGGAACCTGCACTCTGCAGGCGCCCGCCCAGCTCCCGCAGGTAAAAGAAGTCGCGCTCGCCGCGCTTACGCCCGACCATGAACACTGGGCCATAGTCCCGATGCGCCGCCAGACTCTTGTCCACTTCAGTTGGAGCACCCCACAAGTGCTCACCTTTCAATTCCAATAACGCGATCCCCGGCGCTGCGCGCTGTGCCATGCAGACCACGAAATCTGGATAGAAGCCATTTCCCTCGTCCCACCGGTACAGGCCGACACCCGATTTGGGGAGATTGCGGTGCCACCATCTCACTTGGTCGCTGCCATCCAACCGCTCCGCGATGGCCAATTCGTCTTGATTCAGGCCAGCGGGATAAACGCCATAGAGTGCGCGATCTGCGCGACGCAACGGTTGAGCACTGACCAACTCGGCGAGCAGCGGCACATCCACGTCCATGACATGGCTCATGCGCAGGCGCCTGAAGGCATCGCGCAACAGCCCCGGGCGCCGAACCAGCAAAAGGTCCAATTGCCGCATCTGCAGCTCTTCGTTGTCGGGGATCTCGGCGCCAGATGCCTCAATGGCCCGAATGAATCTGTCCAGCAGTCGGATATACAGCTCACGATCATTGGCGTCCACCAAGCGCAGACGAATCTGCTCTGCTTTATCGGCCACCGCTTCGGGCGACAGCGTGGCCCACAGGTCGATGCCGTCGTCGGCCACCCTGTCGCCCGCAAACAAGTCAGTGTCGCGACGTTGCACCTGCACCCGCCCGCGCAGGCGGTCGGCCAATACCTCTGCCGAGAAATCGACGTACGCAGCCAATTGGGCCTCGAAATCTACCGCGACCGGAGGCAATTGTTCCCCGCGCAAGCGATCTGGAGCATCGGCACGACGCGGATATCGATACATGCTGTCCTGGGCCAGAACAAACGCATCTGCCACCGGTGTGGCGCGTGCGGGCCAGGCCCCTTCGCCACCGAACATCTCCAACGCCGCCTGGGCGGCATCCGCCATTCCCGCAAACGGAGTGCCGGCCAGCATGTCCACCACTTCACCTGCAGTCCCAGCCTGGCCGATCGCTGCGCTCCCCTCGTCGGCCTCCAGCATCTGCACGCCGGCGCTCGATACCAGCAAGCTCAGCGGCTCTCCGCTGCGTACCACCTGCAAGGCCGCGCCATCCCCGATCATGGTGACCACCGTCTGCGTCCCCAGTTCGGGGGCTTGCGTGGTGAGCGTGTTGATCTGCGCGCCGGCCTGCAGCAAACCTTCCTGCGACTCGGAATTGGCAAGAAATACATAGCCGTGATCCAGCAATGGCGGCAAATCCGCCCGTGCCTGCAACAGCGCATGCCGGCGCACGATACGGCCGATCACCTGCACGCCGAAACCCACATCGCGCGCACCGCGCAGCGCCGCCAGGGTGAACGCACGAGGCGCATCGAAACCTAACGCCACCGCCATTTTGAAGATCAGCACTTCCACGGTCGGATCTTGCGCCAAGGACAGGAGGTCCGGATCGGGCTCGTCGGCCGTGTGTATGCGTACGGCTGTTGCGTCGAACCCCAGTTGCTCCACAAGATAGGTCCGTGCCGCCTCCTGCGCAGCCTTACCGTCGGGTACTTGCACCAGCATCAAAGGCGTCAGCGTAATACCGGCCTGGACCAGACTGCTACCGATGGCGCGATGCGTCTGTGTGCATTCGCGCAGAGCGAGATGCTCAAAGTCCACTAGTTGCGCGGTATCGCCATCGCGAGCAATAAAACGCACCATGCGCACGCCGCGCTTGAGCAGGCCAGCGTCGACCGCGTCGGCACGGCTGACCGAGGCCCAATCCGCCGGCTCTCCGACGAAGTAGCCAGTGGCCCGCGCGAATGCGGCCATGTCGGCGTCGCGTGGCGTGGCGGTCATCAACAAGGCGTAATCGGGCTTGAGCACATCGCAGAAAAATGCACGTGCCTGCGTCGCGCGCTGAAAGCCATGGTGCGCCTCGTCCACCACGCAGCCGATACGCACTCCCGCTTCGCGCGCCAGCGCAATCACCCCGTCGATTGACATACCCACGTCGCCGCGCTGACGGGCGCGCCGACTCTCGGCATTGCGGGCCGCCAGCGAGGCCCAGGTGACCACGAACACGCCGCCGCCGCGCACCGCGTCCAACTGCCGGTCAACCTCCAGGTCGAGCAATGCCAACTCCGGCGCCTGATTCGCCAAGACATTGCGCGACTGCTCCACCAAGCCGGTGAACGGCGCAAACCAGAACCACAGTACCCGCTCCTCGGTCGAAAGCCGGCGCAGCACTTCGATGGCCATGCGGGTCTTGCCGGCGCCGGTCGGTGCCTGCAGCACGATGACGGCATCCTTGCACCGTGCCTCGTCGATGCGTTCCGGTGCGGCAGCGGCGATCTGTCGGTACAACGCACGCACCTGGCCGAACTGGGCGACGATGCCGTCGCAGAGAAGACACTGGAAATCTTTCAGGGGCATGGGCATGTCAACGTCCGAAGCGTTCGCGCAGGTGTTGCGGCAGGGGAAGCAGGGCTAGCTCGGCCGCGGTGTCGCCCAGCAAGCCGACCAGCCGCTGCGGTGACCAGCTATACACGTGGGGCACGGCGATGGCGCGCACCTTCAGCCAATCGCGCAGGCGCTGCACGTGCGCGGCATGGAAGTCCGCCAGATAGGCCAACTCGCCGTCGCCGGCAAAACCGTCACCCGGCCAGGGCGACAGTGGCAATCCATGCAGCAGTTGCAATGCGCTCCAGACCTCGGCGTGGTCGAGTTTCAACGCCATGCGGTGCTTGGGGATGCGCTTGGCGCGCAGGTAGGCGAAACCGCCACCCAAGCCAGCCACTTTCTGTCCCTTGGTGCTGGTATAGCCGCCAAGCACACGACGCACCCGCTGCGCGCAGACATCGCGACAAAGATTCTTGTCCGGCGCGTCTTCCGTGGCTTCGGTGCTACTGACCAGGATGAACTTGCGTTGACCACCATCCTCGGCGTTGAGCTTGGTAACGGCATGGGCTGTTGTACCGGAGCCACCAAAGAAATCCAGAACAAGATCGTTCTTCTCCGTCGCGAACGACAAGAATCTTTCGATCAGTTCAGATGGCTTCGGATTGTTAAACACCTTTTCGTCATTAAACATAGCCTTGAGTTCGTTCGGCCCGGCTCTACCGTCAAGGTCAACTACACTGGAAAGCTTTGACTTGTAATCCCTCAAATAAATTTTTAACTCAATTAACTTGGTGTGATCTTTACCAAACAAAATTCGCCCACCCTCCAACAACTCAGCCATCGTTTCTTGAGGAAATCGATATCCCATCAATGGCTGCGTACAGGGCTTTTTAGTTTCCGGATGAATGACGTCATACCTGTAACCCTCTTTTCCCGGGTTATGCACACTACGGCTTCCAGCATAAATTCCACCAAAGTCGATAAATTTGTAGTTATCTAAAGGCGGCAACTGATCCTTGTTCACACGAAACCATTCACTATAAGATTTCTGGAGCGATTGTTGGTCAGGGCAGCTCTCCAAAAGCTGTGCCTCGATCCTCAACATCGCATCCTTCTTTAGATTGTCGGACGACTTCCACTCAGATGCGACGTTATCCTTACTCTTCGCATAGAACAGTAGATATTCATGCTCTGTCACAACACGACTTGGATTGTTATCCGTTACATTCTTCCAAATGACCACACCAATTTTATTGACAGCCCCGAATACCCGGTCCATTAGCATTCCAAGCCGAAACAGCTCATTGTCATCAATGCTGACGAAGATTACCCCATCATCGGCCAACAGCTCTTTGGCCAGCTGCAAACGCTGGTACATGAACTCCAACCAAAGCGAATGCCGGAACCGGTGGGTCCTGTCGACGAAGTGATCGTTGTAGACGAAATCCTTGTTGCCGGTGTTATAAGGCGGGTCGATGTAGATGCAGCGGATCGCGCCCTTGTGGGTCATGCGCAGGGCACGCAAGGCGTCGTAGTTGTCTCCCTCGATGATCAGGTTGTCCCACGGCGCAGCGCCATGGCTGAGGCCGGCGTCCAGCGACAGCGCCACGAAATCGTCGTTGAGCGCCTGGTCAACCTCGATCTCCTCTCGCTCCCACACCAGCCCCAGCTGGCGCTCGGCATCACGCCGTTGCAGCAGACCGATCAAGGTCTGGCGGTCGAGTTGGTCGTACTTGCTGGTCATGTGCTCGATTCCACGTTCCACGCCGGCCTGCGATAGGCAGGAAGTCGATTATCGTCATTAGACAGCAGGCGAAGAAATGTCGGGTGCAGGAACAGCTTCTCCTTGCCCATGCGCTGCTCATGCAACACACCGATCTCTACCAATTCCTTCAAGTGACGGGCTCCGGTCTGCCGGGTCACACCCACCAAGTCCACAACGTTCTGAATACGGCAATAGGGCTGGTTGAAGATCACGTCCACTAGTTCTTGGCTATAGGCCTTGGGCGCTTGGTCGCGGATGTAGTCGCGGGCCTGCGCCTCCAGCCCGCGGATCGCCTGGATCTTTGCCGTGGTCCACGCCGCCGTCTCGGCCACGGCGCTGAGCATGTACTGGATCCACTCGGCCCAGCGGCCATGCAGGGTCACGTCCAGCAGCAAGCGGTAGTAGTCGCTGCGGTGGCGGATGATGTAGCGCGACAGATACAGCACCGGCAGGTCGAGCAATCCCTGTTCGATCAGCATCAGCAGGTTCAGCACGCGTCCGGTGCGGCCGTTGCCGTCGGTGAAGGGATGGATGGCTTCGAACTGGTAGTGCGCGACCGCCATGCGGATCAATGGATCGATGTCCGTGTGCTCATGGATGAAGCGTTCCCAGTTGGCCAGTTTGTCGCGCAGCAGTGTCTCCCCCACCGGCGGGGTATAGATGACCTGCTGGGTCTGGTCGTTGGCCAAGGCCGTCCCGGGGACGCGGCGGATCTGCATCTGCACCGCCTTGATGCGGCTGCAGACGACGACCGCGGTATCCGTGCAGAGGGGGCGCTGCTGCAACGACTGGAAACCTTCATAGAGCGCACTGCGGTAACGCAATGCCTCCTTGGTGGCAGGCTTCTGTGCCTTGTCCTGATCGTCGGCGTAGCGGAACAGGTCGTCCGTCGTGGTGACGATGTTCTCGATCTCGGAACTGGCCTGAGCCTCGAGAATTGGAATCGTGTTGATCAACACAGCGGGGTTGGGCAGCAATGCCGTGGCCTGTTTCAGTTCGGCCAAGGCGGTGCGGGCAGTGATGCAGGCCTTGAGCAGGCTGCGTGTCTCGATGTCTCCCGCTGGCGGAAGCAGCGGGAGATCGTTGTACGGGAACGCTGCCTTGAACTTGGACACTTCTTCCATGGCTGCGTCGATCATGTTCGGGGAGCGAACATGATGCAATGACGCGTACTAAAAATCCATTTTTTTTAACACGTCCTGGCCTCATTGATGCTTACAGCCAGCCATCGCATTGCTTGGACATCGAGCGATTCAGGTCCAGGCCCGCAACCCAAGAGCGAGATCTGGCTCTTTCAGCAACGTAGGCTGTAGCGCATGGCTAGGCATGGCCGCGTCCATGTGCAAAGAAAGCCCATTTGATATACATGACCGCAACGACATGTATCGTTTCGACCATGTTTTAGGCACATCGCGAAGACCGGCGGCGCCTGTCTTCGCGCAATCCCCTACCAGACCACCTCGGCCATCGAGCAGTTCAGGCCCGAGCCGATGCCCATCAGCGCGATCCGGTCGCCCTTCTTCAGCCGCCCCAACTCGCGCAGCTTGCTCAACACGATCGGTACGCTGGCCGGGCCAATGTTGCCGTGCTCGCCGAAGATGGTCATCACCTTCTTCGGGTCGATGCCGAAATTCTTGATGAAGGCCTGGGTGTGCGGCAGGCTGACCTGATGGATCACGAACTGGTCCAGTTCGTCCACCACCCAGCCCAGCGCCTGCATGGCGGCGACGAAGGTCTTCTGCGCCAGCTTGAGGCCCTCGATCAGCAGCATGCGGGTATCGGTGACCATGCGGTCCAGGTTGCCCCGGCACAGGGTGTTCCACTCGGTGGCCGAGCGGGTCACGCCGCCGCGGTAGCGCGGGGCGTCCGGGACCAGCTCGGCGCGCGCCATCACCATCGCCGCGGCGCCGCAGCCCAGGGTCAGCGCGGCCAGCTCGTCGCGGAATTCCTGCGCGGTCACGTCCGGGGAAGTCATCCGCTCCAGGGTCTTCTCGTACACCAGGTTGGCGGTCTCGCCATCCACCACCAGCGCGTAGTCGACTTCGCCGCGCTCGATCATCCGCGCCGCGATGTCCATGCCGTTGATGAAGGCCAGGCAGGCATTGGCGACATCGAAGGTCACGCATTCCTCGCCCACGCCCAGATTGCCGGAGACGATGCTGGCGGTGGACGGTTCCAGGTAGTCGCGGCTGACCGAGGTATTGACCAGCAGCCCGACCTGGCCGGCGGTGATGCCCGCGTCGGTCATCGCCTTGCGCGCCGCCAGGGTGGCCGCATCGGACGCCTGCATGTCCGCATCCCACATGCGCCGCGCATGGATGCCAGCGACGTCGCCGAGCACGTCGGTACGGATGCCGAGGCGATCGTAGGTGGGCTGCAGGCGTTCGTTGATCTGCTTGGAGGTCAGCGTGTGCGGCGCATCGATATGCGCCAGTCCCGCGATGGAGACATTGTTGAAGAGCATCGAGATGTACGCCGGGATAAGGCGAAGGGGCGCCAATTCTAGCGGTTGCCCGGTTTTACCGCATCTTTAACAAACTGAAACAGAGCGTATTGCTTAACCGGTTCAGCGAACACTGCATTGGTAGGCTGCATAACGCTGGTCGCCCTGGACCGGCTCGCCCATCGCCTGCACCGTATTGGCGCCGACGCCCGGGGCCTCGTTGCGGGCCAGGGTTTCCAGTTCCTCGCGCACCCGCAGCGGGTTGCGCTGGTAGAAGCCGACGTTGCTCTTCACCGACACCACCACCTCGCCGCGCTTCTCGCAGCCGGCGGGCGCCTGCCCTGGCGGCAGCACGCGCACGGTCTTGCCTTCCGGCGCCATCGGCACCCAGGTGCAGGCGGCAAGACTGGCGAGCAGGAACAACGCGATCGGTAAGCGCATGGACAGGGACCGCAGGCTGAAGGAACCCGGATTGTGCCGCAGATCGCTGAATTGGCAATGACGCCGATGGATGCGGGACCGCCGGACGCACCGGAAAGGGAGCAGCCGAGCCCCTCTCCCGCCGGGAGAGGGGTTGGGCTGAGGGTACGGCGCGAAGCGTCTCGCGGAGTTGAGCGCGCGAGGCTCCGCCCGTACCCTCCACCGCCTCAGCGCTTGGGCGCGACCGGCGCAGGCGCGCCCTGCGGCTTGCCGTCGGCGTCGATCACCGTCACCTCGCCCAGCTTCAACGCGCGCACCGGGCGCTCGATCTGCTTCAGGTCGCCCACCACCACCCAGGTCAGAGCGTTGGCATCGAACGTCGCCGCCGCCTCGCGCACCTGCGCGGGGGTCATCGCCTCGATCTCGGCCTTGCGCTTGAACACGTAGTCGTCCGGCCGCCCGTAGCGGACGATGCCGCCGATCGCGCCGAGCACCGCACTGGCGGTCTCGTAGGCGCCGGGCAGGCTCAGGGTCTGGATGTTGCGGATCCGCGCCACTTCGTCCGCCGTCGGCGGCGCCTTGCCGCTGGCGAAGGCGCTGATCTCCTTCTGCATCTCTTGCAGCGCCGGCGCGGTCTTGTCGATCTGCACCGGCGCGGCGGCCGACCACGGGCGCTGGCCCAGGGCATTGGCCGCCGAACTGCGCGCACCGTACGACCAGTGCTTGTTCTCGCGCAGGTTCATGTTCAGCCGCGAGGTGAAGTCGCCGCCGAGCACGCCGTTGGCGATGTCGAACCGGATCGAGGACGCCTCGGTGGTCGGCGGCACCAGTTCGGCGGCGAACAGGTTGGCCTGCACCGCGCCCGGCTGGTCGATCAGGTACACCCGCGGCTTGCCCGGACGCGGCACCGCCGCCGGCGCCCGCAGCGCAGGCGCCGCGCCCTCGCCCTTCCAGTCGCCGAACTGCGCATTCAGCAGCGGCACCACCTCGGCCAGCGTGGTATCGCCGACCACGATCAGCGTGGCCTGCTCGGGACGGATCCAGTCGCGCTGGAAATCGACTAGGTCGGCGCGCTCCAGCGCCGCGATCTCCGCCTCGGTGCCGCTGCCGCTGAACGGGATCGCATACGGATGGCCGGCGCCGTACAGCAGCGGCGGCAGCACCCGCATCGCCACCGCGTTGGGCTGCACCTTCTCCTGGCGGATGCCGGCGATCCAGCTGGCCTTGATTCGCTCGATCTCCTTCTGTTCGAAGCGCGGGCGCCGCAGCAGGTCGGCGTACAGCGCCAGCGACGGCGCCAGGTTCTCCTTCAATGCCGACAGGTAGGCATTGCTGCCGTCCAGCGCCGCGCCGGCGCTGAGCGCGGCGCCCAGGCTGTCGGCGGCATCGGCGAAGCCCAGCGCGTCGCGCTCGCCGGCGCCTTCGTCGAGCATGCCCATGGTGAAGTTGGCGGTGCCCGACTTGCGGCCCTGGTCGGCGCTGAAGCCGCCATGGAATTCGTAGCTGAATTGCACCACCGGCACGTCGTGGCGCTCGGCCAGGATCAGCTGGGTGCCGTTCTTCAGCGTGGCGCGCTGCAACGCCGGGAACTTCAACTGCGGGAACTGGGTGGTCTTGGGCGGGCCGGCGCTGCGATCGACGACGCTGGGCAGCGCGCGGTACTTCGGATCGACCGGCGGCGCATTCAGCGGCGCCGGCTGCACCGCCGGATCCTCGGCCAGCGCCACGCGCTCGCCCGGTTGCACCACCAGGGTGTGATCGCCCTTGCCCAGCCATTTGCGGCCCACCGCCTTCAGGTCGCGCGCGCGGGTGGATTCGATCGTGGCCAGCGAGGTGCGGAAGCAGCCCGGATCGCCGGTGAACACCGTGCACTCGGCCAGCGCATCGGCCTTGCCGCCGAACCCGCCGATGCGTTCGATGCCGCGCACGAAGCCTGCGCGAAACGCGGTCTTGGCACGCAACAGCTCGTCCTTGTCCGGCCCATTGTCGAGCAGCTTGCGCAGTTCCTCGTCGATCACCGCCTCGACCTTGGCCGGATCCACGCCCTGCTTCACCGTGGCGATGATGCCGAAGCTGGAGCCCAGCTGCGACGGCCAGGCGCCGGCGCTGATCTGGTCGACCAGCTTGTCCTCGTGCACCAGGCGACGGTCCAGCCGCGACGACTTGGCCCCGCCCAGCAACTGCGCCAGCAGCTGCAGGCGGTCGATGTCCTCGGTGCCGGTCTGGGCCACGTTCCAGACGCGGTAGATGCGCGCCTGCGGCACCTTGTCGGTCATCGTCTCGCGGGTGGACTGGGTGCGCTGGGCCACGTCGACCTGCGGCTGCGCCATGCTCGGCCCGGCCGGGATGTCGCCGAAATAGCGCGCGACCTTCTCTTTCGCGGTGGCCACATCGATGTCGCCGGCCAGCACCAGCACCGCGTTGTTCGGCCCGTACCAGATGCGGAACCACTGCTTCACGTCGGCCAGCGAGGCGGCGTTGAGATCGTTCATCGAGCCGATCACGCTGTGATGGTACGGGTGGCCCTTCGGATACAGCGCGCGGCTCAGCTTGTCCCAGGCCTGGCCGTAGGGCTGGTTCTCGCCCTGGCGCTTCTCGTTCTGCACCACGCCGCGCTGTTCGTCGAGCGCGGCCTGGTCGATGGCGCCGACCAGGTGGCCCATGCGGTCGGACTCCATCCACAGCGCCATGTCCAGCGCGGTGCTCGGCACGTTCTCGAAATAGTTGGTGCGGTCGCTATTGGTGGTGCCGTTCTGGTCGGTGGTGCCGACCTGCTTGAACGGTTCGAAGAACTCGCCGCTGTGGTTCTCGCTGCCCTGGAACATCAGATGTTCGAACAGGTGCGCGAAACCGGTGCGCCCGGCCGGCTCGTCCTTGGCGCCGACGTGGTACCAGAGGTTGACCGCCACGATCGGCGCCTTGCGATCGGTATGCACCACCACGCGCAGGCCGTTGGGCAAGGTGAACTGCTCGTAGGCGATATCCACTTTCGCCGCAGCCGGCGGCCTGGCCGCACTCGACGGCGGCGCGTAGCTCAGCGTGCCGAGCGCGGTGGACAGGGCGATGGCCAGCAGCGCGCCACGGGGGCGGATCGACACGGTCATGCAAGTTCCTTTTGAGGGATGAGTGGAAGGACAGCCAGGCCTCGATCGTAACGGGCCGGCGCCATGCCCGCGTATGCCGTTCGGTCCGTTCCTGAGCATCGCCGGCACCGTCGATGCTGAACGCGAGGCGCCGACGCCGCTGCCCGAGAGGTGACCGGCAAGCCGAAGACGGACGTACGCAAGCGACCGTGTGTCCGCCCGCGGACACACGGCTCACCCCAAAAGCCTTGAATAACAACGCCTTGAAGTTGGCACAGGATCTGCTTTGTCACTGGGCGCAACAAAACACCGCCAAATCAGAAAGTGAACAAAAGCTTAATAAATAGAAAAAGCAGGAGAAAGGTCTTGCACATCTTGATTTGGTGTTATACCTTACTACCACACCATAACTCAACAACACCAACGAGGCCCGCCATGAAAACCGCTTCCTTCGCCCTGACCTTCGCCATCGCCGCCCTGCTCGCCGCGCCGGCGATCGCCGCGCCGACCATCGCCACCCTGGACAGCGTGCAGGTCCGCCCCTCCGCCGAGCAGCTGGCGCAGCGCGACGCCGAACTGTCCAGCCGCATCGCCACGCTGGCGTCGGTGCAGGTGCGTCCGTCCGCCGAGCAGATCGCCCAGCGCGATGCCGAGCAGGCCACGAGCCAGCGCGTGGTCACCCTGGCCACGCTGCAGGTGCGTCCGGGCGCCGACACCCATCGCGTGTTCGCGATCGGCAGCGTGGTCGGCGGCGCCCTGGACAGCGCGATGCTGCAGCTGCAGCCGAGCCTGCAGAACCTGGGCCAGGACCTGACCACCAGCCTGGCGCGCTGAGCCGGCGACGCTTCGCCGGCGCAGGCCGGAGCCGGCGCGTAAACTGCGCCGATGACCGCCACGCCCACGCTGCATGTCCTGCTGTTCCAACCCGAAATACCGCCCAACACGGGCAACGCCATCCGCCTTTGCGCCAATACCGGCGCGCAACTGCACCTGATCGAGCCGCTCGGCTTCGAGCTCGAGGACAAGCAGCTCAAACGCGCCGGCCTGGATTACCACGAGTACGCACGCCTGCAGGTCCACGCTTCGCTGGACGCCGCGTTGCAGCGCATCGCCCCGCGCCGCCTGTTCGCCCTGAGTACCCGCAGCAGCACCCGCTACGACGCGCCCGCCTTCGCCGACGGCGATGCGTTCCTGTTCGGCCCGGAGACCCGCGGCCTGCCCGCCGAAGTGCTGGAGCAGGTTCCGCCCGCGCAACGCCTGCGCCTGCCGATGCGCCCGCACAACCGCAGCCTCAACCTGTCCAACGCGGTGGCGGTGGTGGTGTTCGAAGCATGGCGGCAGCTGGGCTTCCCCGGCGCGGATTGAGCGCACGGCAGGGCGCCGGTCGATCGCGAACGCGTTTCCCCGGGCCGGACTGCGCGTCGGGCGCGCGGACAAGGCGCGCATCAACGCTGAGGCCAGCGGTGCGTGCACGCCTTGCTTTTCTATAGGGCGGCAGACCGTGCGGCGCAGACCGGCTTTGCGGCGTCGCATCGGAAGCGCATTCAGCCGCGGCGACCGCGTCAAGCAATTCCACCCCAGAAGTTCCTGAACACACTGTCTGATTTATATACCGGTCAGTTTGAAATTCAGGGGAAGTTCGGGTGACTAACGGATAATTTACATATCGGCAGCGAACGGCCCACGCCTCAGCGCCGACTAAACCAATAAAAGGATATCCCGATCATGAAGACTTCTCTGCTCGCTCTCGCCCTCCTGGCCACCCTGCCGTTCGCTGCCTCCGCTGCCGAAGGCCTGTCCTACAACTACGTCGAAGGCGGTTACATCAAGACCGACGCCAGCGGCGGCGACGCGGATGGCTGGGCCATCAAGGGCTCCTACGCGATCAACCCGAACTTCAGCGTGTTCGGCGACTTCAACCGCCAGAAGACCGATTTCGGCGACGTCGACGTCGACCAGTGGCGCATTGGCGCCGGTTACAACCACGAGATCTCGACCAGCACCGACCTGGTGACCCGCGTGGCCTACAACCGCTTCGACCCGGAATTCGGCAGCAAGTTCAACGGCTACAGCGCCGAGGCCGGCATCCGTACCGCGTTCAACCCGTACTTTGAGGTGTATGCGCTGGGCGGTTACGAGGACTACACCAAGAAGAACGGCATCAACCCGGACGGCGAGTTCTACGGCCGCCTCGGCGCCCAGGCCAAGCTCAACCAGAACTGGGGCCTGAGCGCGGACCTGAAGATGAACCGCGACGGCGACAAGGAATGGTTCGTCGGCCCGCGCTTCAGCTGGTAAGCAGCACCGCGTAGCACTGCGCGCCGCGTCTCTCTCTCCCGCTGCGCGTGGTTCGAAGCCCGGTCCCAGGACCGGGCTTCTTTTTTTGTGCGCCATGCAGGTTGGATGGCCGTACACACGAAAAAGCCCGGCTTCGGCCGGGCTTTTTCGTGTCTGGAACAAGGCGAGGTCAGCTGAACAGCGTGGTCGGATACTCAGGTTTCTGCTCGCGGGCCAGCAACTGCTGCAGGCCCGCCGCCGGCGTCATCGCGCCGTGCAGCACCGCGCGCACCGCGTTGGAGATCGGCAGGTCGATGCCATGGCGTTCGGCCTGGCGCATCACTTCGTCGGCGGTCTGCACCGACTCGACCACCTGGCCGATCGCGCGGACGGCGTCCTGCAGGGTCTGCCCGCGGCCCAGGGCCAGGCCCAGGCGCCGGTT
Organism: Xanthomonas translucens pv. translucens DSM 18974; assembly: GCF_000331775.1. The sequence continues at coordinate 2,973 of NZ_CAPJ01000448.1, read as the reverse complement.
GCGCGACAGGTCGCCGGTGCAGGTCAGCACCAGGTCGCCGAGTCCGGCCAGGCCCATCAGCGTTTCCGGCTTGCCGCCGATCGCCGCGGCCAGCCGCAGCATCTCGTTGAGGCCGCGGGTGATCAGGCCGGCGCGGGCGTTCAGGCCCAGCTCCATGCCGTCGGCCACGCCGGTGGCCACCGCCAGCACGTTCTTCATTGCCCCGCCCAGCTCGGCACCGACCATGTCGTCGCCGGTGTAGGCGCGGAAAGTGGGGCCGTGCATCGCGTCGGCGACCTGCTGCGCGAACGCGGCATCGCCGTGCACGGTCACCGCGGTCGGCAGGTCCAGCGCCACTTCCTTGGCGAACGACGGCCCGGTCACCACCGCCAGCGGCACGTCCTCGCCCAGGATCTGCTGTGCGACTTCATGCAGAAAGCGCCCGGAGCCAGGCTCGAAGCCCTTGGTCGCCCAGGCCACGCCGGCCTGCGGCGGGCGCAACGGTGCCAGCTGGTGCAGGGTTTCGGTGAACGCATGCGACGGCACCACCACCAGGATCCAGTCGGCGCCGTGCACGGCCGCCGCCAGGTCGGTGGTGGCCTGCAGCGCCGCCGGCAGCGGGATCTGCGGCAGGTAGCGCGGATTCTCGTGGCGCTGCTGAATCGCCTCGGCGACGGCGGCGTCGCGTCCCCACAGCACGGTCGGAAAACCGTGCCGGGCGAGGAGCGCGGCCAGGGCGGTGCCCCAGGAGCCGGCGCCGAGGACGGCGATCTTCTTCGCGGGCTGATCGCGCATGGGCAACGGCGGACGCGCTCAGGCGTTGCCGGCCGGCTCCGAGTCGGCCAGCGACTGGCTCTCGTCCTGCTGCGCGCGCTGGCGCAGGGTTTCGGCGTACAGCGCTTCGAAGTTGATCGGCTGCAGGAAGAACGGCGGGAAGCCGCCGGCCTGGATCAGGTCGCTGACCAGCGAACGCACGTACGGGAACAGGATGTTCGGGCACTGCGTGCCGAGCAGCACGTCCACCGCCTGCGGGTCCAGGCCGACCAGGCCGAACACGCCGGCCTGCTGCACTTCGGCCACATACGCGGTCTTGCCGGCGGCGGTGCAGGTCAGGGTCACCGCGAGCACCACTTCGAAGGCCTGCTCGTTCAGGCGCTGCACGCGCTGGTTGAGGTTGAGCTGCAGCTCCGGCTGCACGTTGTCGTTGAACACCGCCGGCGCGTTGGGCGACTCGAAGGACACGTCCTTGACGTAGATCTTTTCGATGGTGAAGGCGGGGCCGGCTGCGGCTTCGGCCGGCGCCGTGGCGCCGTTGTTGGTGACGTCGGACATTGCTTGACTCCGGTGGATTCAGGTAACAGAAAGATTCGGGATTATCACATGCCAGCCGCGGCGCTCGGCGCCCGGCCGGGAGGCGCGATCAGCGGCCCTTGGCCAGCGGCAGATCGGCCTGCTGCCAGGCGGCGATGCCGCCGTCGAGCACGTAGACCTGCTCGAAGCCGGCCTTCTTCAGCTGCTTGGCGGCGGCATCGGCGGTGCTGCCGGTGCGGCACACCAGCACCACCGGCGCGGCCTTGGCGTTGGCCACCAGCTTGTGCTCGGGGCCGAACTGGCTCGGCGTGGCGTTGCGGCTGCCGGCGATATGGCCCTTCTCGAAATCGGACGCGGCCGACAGATCGACCAGCACCGCGTTGCCGGCATTGATCAGCAGGGTCAGTTCGGCCGGGCGCAGGGTCTTGAAACCACGGAACAGGCGCGCGATTTCGGTGACGATCAGGGCGATGGTCAGGCCGACCAGGGCCAGGGCCAGCATCGGGTTGCGGCCGGCAAAGGCCAGCAGTTCTTCGAAGTTCACAGGAATAAGGGGCTGGAAGCGGGCGCCGATTGTCGCACAGCTGGCGGGCGGCGCTACTGGCCGTTCCACAAGTCCGGCAGCCCGTCCAGCAGCCACCAGGTCTTGGCCTGCGCGTCCCAGCGCCAGCGCTCGCGGTAGCGCACGATGCGCTCGGCCTGGGTATTGCGGTTGATCACGCCCAGTTCGATGTCGCGCACCGCGTCGCCGTCCAGCACGCCGACCCGCCCGACCTTGTAGGAGGACACCTGCACCTGGCGGTAGCGCTCCAGTTGCAGATCGGTCAGCGGGTGCGCCTGCCGGTAGGCCGGGTCCACCGCTTCCCAGGCCGACTCGAACTCGCTCCAACGGATCGCGGTGCCGTAGGCGGTCTGCAAGTCGTCGAGCTTGTTCTGCTGGCTGCGGCTGCCGGCCAGCGCGGTGCCGGCCAAACCCAGCGCCAGCAGCAGCGCCAGGGCGCGGAACGTCGAGTGCATGGCGGATCCACGGGTAGGCGCGAGCGGTGCGCGCATCCTACTCTTTCACGATGGCGACGAAGCGGCCGCTCAGCGTCGCCGCCGCGGCGGCAGCGGCCGGCCCGACCTGGGCCTGAATGCCGATCCGGGCACGGCCGCGCTGGCGGAAGGTGTGCACGAACGCGTCCCAGTCGGCGCCCGCATCCGCGCCGGCCTGTGCGTGCAGGTCGGCGTACAGCGGCGCCAGGTAGCGCACCTGGGTGTCGGCGACGTAGACGTCAGCCTGCAGGCCGGCACGGTGCAGTTCGCAATTGACCAGCGCCCAGCCGGCCAGGGTCATCACCGAGCCGAGGCTGCCGCCGAAGGCATTGCCCTTGTCGTTGAGGTTGGCCGCCAGCGGCGCGACCACATGCAAGCGCTGTTCGGCATAGCCTTGCAGCGCGACCTGCAGCGCCGCCACAGGCGGCATCGCATCGAACTGCCGCTGCAACTGCTGCAGGAACGCATCGAAAGGAAGATCCGCTGCCATGGTGCGATTGTGCTGTCGGTAGGGGCTCGCATAATGCCTGGCATGAGCGCACATGCAACCGCTGCCGCCGCCTGGACCCTGATCTCGCTGCGCCCGCAGGGCGAGCACGCGCCGCTGCGGCGCGCGGCGGCGCGGGTCGGCGCGCGGCTGCTGGCGGT
>NZ_CAPJ01000449.1 GCF_000331775.1 Xanthomonas translucens pv. translucens DSM 18974 | reverse complement strand
CAGGCCTGGCGTTCGCGGCGTGCCGCCAGCCGCGCCTGCCGCTCGGGCTCGATCGCCCGGTGCAGCGACACCAGCAGGGCCAGCGCCGCCGGCGGCAGCAGGGCGTCCTGGCCGGCCAGCGCGGCGGTCAGGGTGATGCCGGGGGTGGAGCGCTCGGCAGACGGGGATGAAGCAGCGAAGGCAGCGGCGGACATGGCGGGGTTCCTCGATGTTTCCGGGCTCTCACCGTGCTGCCGCAGCATGTATTTGACAATACAGTTTTATCAATGCATTAAATAAGCACATCTTATAGTTGTTACATCATGACCACGCGCGGCACCGCAACTCCGCGTTTTCCTTACAAATCCGACCGGCTGAAGCCGCTGCGCGCGTTCTGCCAGACGGTGCGCCTGGGTTCGGTCTCACGGGCGGCCGAGGCGCTGTTCGTCAGCCAGCCGGCGGTGACCCTGCAGTTGCAGGCGCTGGAGCGCGAACTGGGCGTGGTGCTGCTGGAGCGCAGCGGACGCCGCCTGATCCCCAGCCGCGAGGGCCAGTTGCTGTACGAAATGGCGCAGCCGCTGGTGGAAAGCCTGGACCGGCTGGAGGCCGATTTCCGCGAGAAGGCGCGCGGGCTGGACGCCGGCGAACTGAACATCGCCGCCAACAGCTCCACCATCCTGTATCTGCTGCCGAAGATCGTGGAGAACTTCCGCGCCCGCCACCCGGAGGTGCGCCTGACCCTGCACAACGCGATCAGCGCCGACGGCACCGAGCTGCTGCGCGAGGACGCGGTGGACCTGGCGGTCGGCTCGATGCTCGACGTGCCGGCCGACCTCAGCTACGCGCCGGTGTATCGCTTCGAACAACTGCTGATCGCCCCACGCGACCACCCGCTGGCGAACAAGTCCAAGCTCACCCTGGACGACCTGTCGCCATACCCGCTGATCCTGCCGCCCAAGCGCCAGGTGACCTACCGCCTGGTCGACCTGGTGTTCCAGCAGGCGCGGGTGCCGTACACCGTGGCGCTGGAAGTGGGCGGCTGGGAGGTGATCAAGCAGTACGTGGCGATGGGCATGGGCATCTCCATCGTCAGTTCGATCTGCGTCACCGAGGCCGACCGCAGCAGGCTGGTCACGCGCGTGCTGGGCGACTATTTCCCCACGCGCAGCTACGGGGTGGTGGTGCGCAAGGGCAAATACCTGTCGCCGCAGGCACGCGCCTTCATCGAACTGATCCAGCCGGACCTGTTCACCTCGCGCGGCTACGACGAAAGCGGGCCGTCGGAGCGCTAGGCACGGCTCCCGCATCGCCACGCCCAACACCGCCCGCGACACCGTCCGTTACGCGGGACCCGCGCATGGCGCGCTGCCGCCACGCGAGCATCGGCTGGCAGCGCGAAAGCGGATCCGCTCAAGAGTCCGATGGGCAGCGGCAAGGTGTTCTGACAAGCGCACATCACTTCGCACGCCGCAGCAAGGCGACGCTGGCAGGGTGTTTGAATGAAGTGTGCCAATGTATCTGCAGGCGACCAAGACTCCATGCGCTACGCACCGACGCTCGCAAATCGCCATCGAGCGCTACCCCCACGGTACGTAACACACGATACCTGGCATTAAGCCCGGCTCGGGGGGGGACCGTCTGCTTGCGATCCGTGTCCAGAGCCGCTGCCTTCGCCGCATCGCCAGGACATATGCAACCATGAAGTTACGCCAACTCCTCAACCTCAACATCACGACCAATCCATCGGACGCCTCCACAAGTTCCGCGCAATCGGAAATACAGCCACACGCGCCACAAGCGCCGGCTCACGCACAGCTGGAAAGCGGCCCTGCCGCTCTGGCAGGCCTTTCGCGCAGCACCAGCCAGCGTAGCAGCCCGCGCGGCGTCGAGGCCACGGCCGCGGCAACCGCGCTGAGCGCTGCATCCGTCACCGCCGAGGCGACCGCTGCGCCAACGCACGCGTCCGTGTCGGCGACATTGCAACGGCTCCACACGCAGTTGCAGCAAGACAAGCAACGCCCGGTGGACAAGGACCTCGCCGCACAACTCATCAGCGCACTGCGGCCGCTGCGCTCTTCGGAGGCGACAGGCGCCCCGCGCAACCTTGCGACCAGTGCGGAGTTGGTCGGCCAGGTCAGCGAGCAGGATGTGATGCGCTGGTACCAGGCGCAAGGCCTGCAGGAATCCGATGTGCACACGCTGCGCCGCACCGCGTTGCTGTCGGGCATGCCCAATCCGTCCGGCAGCTTTCTCAACAACGCGATGCAGTACATCGCTTCGCCATGGATCAACTACGCCACCGGCAATCCCTGGGCGGGCGCGAGCTTCGGCTTCGCGACCGCGGCCATCGCCGCGCCGATGAATGCCGCCCAGCAGTCGGCCGTGGTCAGCCTGTGCGAATCGATCCGCGAACATGGCGGACATGTGATCGTGCCGGACAAGAGCCAGATCAACGACAAGCACTGGTTGCCGGACCTGGCGATCAAATTGAGCGAAAAGCTGGCCGATTTCAGCACGTGCTACAACAATTTCGGCGCGGTGGCCAGCAAGTACCCGGAACACGATGCGGGCGCGTTGGCCACCGATGCCGACGCCGTGCAGGCCGCCCAGGCGCTGCTGCGCGCGCAGAGCGCCCTGCAAAAGACGCAGGGCGATTTCGTGATGACCCAGGGTGCGCACGATCGGCAATGGAAGGGCAATCGCTGGCAGTCGATACCGCGTACGTTGCGCTCGCCCCTTTCCAGTTCGCTGGGGCTGATCAGCAAGACCCCGGCGATACGCGCCCTGTCGCCGAGCGCACAGGCCGTCGCCTCGCTTGTGGTCACCGGCATGCAGCATGTGGCGGCGGGATTCGACGAACGCGCCAAGCAGGAGGCAAACAACACGCTGAACTTGCTGCACGCCGATGTGTTCACCCCGGAAGGTAAGCAAAAGCTTGAACGCGGCGAGCCGCTCGGTGGCCAGGACATCGACGAGGGCAAGCTGCGCAAGCTGATCCAGTCGCCCACCCAGGCGCTGGTCAAGCGGGTGACCAGCGGCTTGACCGCCGTGCACAAAGAACTCAGCCAAGCACTGCAAAGCGCCGGGTCGGCCGGCACAGAAGCCGGGCACGAGGTCGATCTGGAGCTGGGCCACGGCAACAAGCCCGTGGCATTGGTCAAACTGGAAAAGGACCTGGATTGCCTGCGCGAAGGCAGGTTGGCCGACCTGGCGCACGACGGAGCCGCGGCGCGGCTGTTGGCCGGGTCGGCAACGTCGGTCATTTCCGAACAACTGGTCCGCGATATCGGCGCCAAGTACACGATGCGCGAATTCTCCGCGCAGACCGCCCAGCGCCTGGGCCAGGCGTTCCATCTGGGCGTGTTCGGCAGTGCGGCATCCTCGGTGATCGGCAAGCTGACCTCGGCCGCGCAGGGAGGCACGCGCAACGTCCCCATCCCGCAGGTAGCGGGCGTGGCCGCGCTGTCCGGGGCGATGGCGGCGGTCGGTGCGCTGAACCAGCATGTGGCCATCAGCGTCAAGAACAATCGGCGCGAAGCCAGCCCGGACATCGGGCTGGGCAAGCAGATCACGCGCGGCATCATGGGCGGCGCGCAGGAAGCAATGGCGCAATACAGCGGCACCAGGACCAGCAAGGCCATCAACGCAAAGCTGGGAGACGCAGACGTGCACGCCATGCTGCTAAAGGCCAGGGAGTTGTGCCAGACGCACGGTGCTGCGCCGTCGAACCCGCTGACGCTGGGCGAGGCGGTGCAGCAACTGCGGCCAGGGCAACGCGCTACGTCGCATTCGGGCGAGATCACGGTGCAGATCGAAGAGGACAAGGCAACGCCTCCGGCCTGAACCCACGCCGGGCGGGACGCAGGATGGATCGGCCGCGGTACGCGCTGCAGTAGACTGCCGCGTCGCCGCCGGTCGATCCGATCACTGCCTTGCCAACGCCCTCCCGCTACGCCGAAATCGATGCGCCACCGGCGTTGTGCGATCGCCTGCGCTGCAGCTGGCGCTTTCGCCAGGGCGATGCCGATCCGCTGCCGACGCAGGTACTGCCGGATGGCTGCGTGGACCTGATCTGGGATGGCCGCGTGCTGTTCGTGGCCGGACCGGACCGGACCGGACCGCGGCGCCAGCGTCGCGACGCTGGCGCCGGGCAGCGTACTGAGCGGGGTGCGCCTGACCGCCGGCGCGGGTGCGCGCCTGCTGGGGCGTGCCGCTGCATGCGATCGCCGACCAACGCATCGCGCTGGACGCGTTGTGGGATGGCCGCGACCGCGACTGGCAAACGCGGCTCGAGGACGGCGCCGAGCCGCTGGCGTTGCTGCACGCGCTGTGCGCCAGCCGCCCGCTCGCGGGGGACCCGCCAATGGCCTGGGTGTTCGCAGCTGGCCGGCAACGACCCACCGCGCATGACCGAACTGATACGCAGCCTGGGCATCAGCGAACGCTCGCCGCGGCGCCGCTGCCAGGATGCGCTCGGCTACGGCGCCAAGACCCTGGAACGCATCCTGCGCCTGCAGCGCTTCCTGCGCATCGCCCGCAGCCACGCCACGCTGACCGCGGCGGCACTGGAGGCCGGTTACGGCGATGCCCCGCACCTGGTCCGCGACAGCCGCCAACTGAGCGGCCTCAGCCCACGCGAACTGGTGTGGCAACACGCACGCTGAGCTGGCCGTTTTCGCCAAGCCGGCGGCGGCGCGGCAGTGGAGACTGGCCACCCTTGTCACGGAGTCCACCATGCACCGCGCCGACCAGCAACACCGCATCGACTACCTGGAATTCGCCGTCGCCTCGATCGCCGCGGCCAAGGCCTTCTACGGCCAGGCCTTCGACTGGACCTTCCAGGACTACGGCCCGGACTACTGCGAATTCCGCGACGGCCGCCTCACCGGCGGCTTCTTCCACGGCACCGCGCAACCCGGCGGCGCGCTGGTGGTGCTGTACTCCAACGACCTGGCCGACACCCAGGCACGCATCGAGGCCGCCGGCGGCCGTATCGTCCGCCCGCTGTTCGACTTCCCAGGCGGCCGCCGCTTCCATTTCGCCGACCGCGACGGCTATGAGTTGGCGGTGTGGTCGGAGGGGTGAGGGCGGGGGACGACTGCGCCGCAGAGGAACGTGCGGCGGTCAGCAACAGCAGCATCACCGCGAGCGGCAGCAGTTCCTTGCGCGTCCAGCGCGCGGCGCGGTGCAGGCGGGCGTCTTGCGGGTCGGTCGCGGTGATGAAACACCTGTGGGATTCAGGCGGGAGGACATCGCGGCATTGCCATCGCGACAGTGCGCGCGGCGCGGCACGGGTACCAGTGACGGAAGGCAGGGGGCGGCGCTTGCGCCATAGGGCGTCGGGCGAGGATGCGTCTTGGGTTTCGGAGGCGGTCGGGGCTGAAGCCGCTCCTGCAGGGTTGCCGCGGCCATTTCGCGGCGGCCGCAACGAAAAACGGGATGGCCGTTGGGCCATCCCGTTCTCGATCACCGCTGGCGGCGAGGTTCGACTCAGTTCTTCAGACCGCGGTTTTCCAGCAGCGGTTCGACGCTGGCGTCCTTGCCGCGGAAATTGCGGTACAGGGTGGTCAGGTCGACGCTGTTGCCGCGCGAGAGGATCTTGGCGCGGAAGATGTCGCCGTTCTTGCGCGACAGGCCGCCGTTCTCCTTGAACCATTCGAAGGCGTCGTCGTCGAGCACTTCCGACCAGAAATAGGCGTAATAACCAGCCGAGTAACCGCCGCCCCAGATGTGGTCGAAGTAGGTGCTGCGGTAGCGCGGCGGCACTTCGGCCAGGTCCACCTTGAACTTCTTCAGCGCGTCGGCTTCGAACTTGTCCACGTCCTGAAGCGGCGCATCGGCCGGCTGGGTGTGCCAGGCCAGGTCGAGCAGCGCCGCCGACAGGTATTCGGTGGTCGCATAGCCCTGGTTGAAGGTGCGCGCCTTCTTGATCTTTTCCACCAGCTCGGCCGGCATCGCCGCGCCGGTCTGGTAGTGCTTGGCGTAGTGCGCGAACACCTTCGGATCCGAGGCCCAGTGCTCGTTGAACTGCGACGGGAACTCGACGAAGTCGGCCGGAGTGCTGGTGCCCGCGATCGACGGGTATTTCACCTTGGAGAACATGCCGTGCAGCGCGTGGCCGAACTCGTGGAACATGGTGGTGACATCGTCGAAGCTGAGCAGCGCCGGCTGGCCGGGCGCGGGCTTGGTGAAGTTGCAGACGTTGTAGACCACCGGCTTGGCGCCGGTGAGGCCGTCCTGCTCGACGAACACGTCCATCCACGCGCCGCCGGACTTGCTGTCGCGCTTGTAGTAGTCGGTATAAAACAGCGCCATCGAGGTGCCGTCCTGGTCGAACACTTCGTACACTTTCATGTCCGGGTTGTAGGTCGGAATGTCGGTGCGTTCCTTGAAAGTGATGCCGTACAGCTCGGTGGCGGCGTAGAAGACGCCGTTCTTGAGCACGTTGTCCAGCTCGAAGTACGGCTTGATCTGCGACTCATCCAGATCGTACTTGGCCTTGCGCACCTGCTCGGCGTAGAAGTCCCAATCGGAGGCGGCGAGCTTGAAGCCGCCCTTCTGCGCATCGATCACCTTCTGCATCTCGGCGACTTCGCTGCGCGCCTTGGCGGTGGCCGCCGGCACCGTGTCGGTGAGCAGCTTCAGCGCCGCGGCCGGGGTCTTGGCCATCTTGTCAGACAGGCTGTAGGCGGCGTAGCTGCCGAAGCCGAGCAGCTTGGCCTTCTGCGCGCGCAGCTGGGCCAGGCGCTGGATGGTCTGGCGGGTGTCGTTGGCGTCGCCCTTCTCGGCGCGCGACTGCGAGGCGGCCATCACCTGGGTGCGCAGCGCGCGGTCCTTCAGCGAGGCCAGCACCGGCTGCTGGGTGGTGTTCTGCAGCGCGAGCAAATACTTGCCGTCGAGCTTGCGCGCGGCGGCGTCCTGCGCGGCCGAGGCGATGTCGCCCTCGGACAGGCCGTCGAGCTTGGCCTTGTCGTCCACCACCACTGCACCGGCGCTGGAAGCGGCGACCAGCTTGGTGTGGAACTGGGTGGCCAGCGTGGTTTCCTCGACGTTGAGCTTGCGCAGCGTCGCCTTGTCGGCATCGGACAGCTGCGCGCCGGCGCGCACGAACTCTTCGTAGTCGCGCTCGACCAGGCGCTTCTGCTCCGGCTCCAGGTTCAGCGTGTCGCGCTGGTCGTAGATCGCCTTGATCCGCGCGAACAGCTTCGGGTCCAGACTGATCTCGTCCTGGTGCTCGGCCAGCTTCGGCGCCACCGCTTCCTGGATCTTCTGGCGCGCGTCGTTGGTGTCGGCCTGGACCAGGCCGAAGAAGATCCGCTGGACCCGGGTCAGGGTCTCGCCGCTGCGCTCCATCGCCTCGATGGTGTTGGCGAAGCTGGCCGGCTCGGCGTTGTCGGCGATCTTGCGGATTTCGGCCAGGTGCTGCTTCATGCCCTCTTCGAACGCGGGCAGGTAGTCGGCGTCCTTGATCTTGTCGAACGGCGGCGCCTGGAACGGCAGCGTGCTGGCGCTCAACAGCGGATTGGCGGCGGCGGGAGCGGGGGACTGCGAGGCGGGGGCGGCGGGCACGGGGGTAGACTCCTTACCGGAACAGGCGGCCAGCGCCAGGCTGATGGCGGCGGCCAAAATGAGAGTACGCGACATGGGGGGAACTCCTGACAGGGACATGGTGGCGGGGCAGCCGCGCACGCTACGCGGTTTGCACGGGGGCGGCATGTGCCATTGGATCTGGGGGTGGGCGCCGGCAGCCCTGGCGCAGCGGCCTGGGCGGCGCGTTGCGGACAGATCCCTGTCGCGGCTGAAGCCGCTACTGCAGGAGCCGCATTCGCATCGACGTGCCGGCCCGCCTCACAACGTATCGCGATGCTTACCGCGCCACGGCCGGTACCAGGTACGGATCGCGGCGATGTCGGCATGCATGTCGGCGCTGGTGTGGAACAGCGGGCCGAGGCCGACGGTGCGGCTGGGATAATCGAAGTACACCGGGAAGATCGGGATCTCGGCACCGTGGGCGATCTTCCAGAAGCCGACCTTCCACTTCTCCACCCGCTTGCGCGTGCCTTCCGGGGTAATCACGTACCACATGCGCGGCGCCTGCCGGATCAGCGCCACCGCCTGCTCGACCACCCCGCGTGGCGACTTGCGGTCCAGCGGGATGCCGCCGAGCTTGCGCAGCAGCGGCCCCAGCGGCCACCAGAACAGCTGGGTCTTGCCCATCACGCGTACCTCGAAGCCGACCGCGAACTTGACCGCGAAGCCCAGGAACCCATCCCAGTTGGACGAGTGCGGGGCGACGATCATCACCAGCTTCGGCACGTCCGGGAACTCGCCCACCACCCGCCAGCCGGTCACGCGCAGCGCGGTGCGGCCGAACCAGCGGGCGAAGCGGCTGGGCTTGACCATCGGCATGTTCGGGGTCGCGGGTGGCAACGAAAAATTGCGTTCGCTCAAAAGTCACTCCCAGCGGCCGGGCGAACGGCCGCGTTTGATCTGGCTGCGCTCGCGCTTGGCGTCCAGGCGCCGCAGCTTGGCGCCATGCGAGGGTTTGGTGGCGATGCGCCGTTTCGGCACCGACAGCCCGGCGGCGATGAACTCGGCCAGGCGCTGGCGCGCATCGTCGCGGTTGCGGTCCTGGGTGCGGAAGCGCTGCGCGTCGATCACCAGCACGCCTTCGGCGGTGATGCGGCGGTCGCGCCGCGCCAGCAGCCGCGCACGCAGCGGCTCCGGCAGCGACGGCGAGCCGGCCAGGTCGAAACGCAGTTCCACCGCGGTGGAAACCTTGTTGACATTCTGCCCGCCGGCGCCGCTGGCGCGCACGAAGCGCTCGACGATTTCGGTTTCCGGAATCGCCAGGCTGCTCGAAATGTGGATGGCACCATGACTCATCCGCGAATTGTAGGGCATCCGCCAGACGGCTTGATTTTCCAGGACCGCGGCCGCGACGTGAAGACGCGGGCCGCGCCAGCGGTCGCGGCGCGTGGCCGGAGCTGGGCGAGCTACGCGGGCCGGCGCAGACGGCGAGGCCACGGCGATTCCCGTATCCTGGCCGCCGGTCATAGCCTTGCAGGACGCTCGATGAACCCGACCCCGCTGCTTTCCCGCCGCTGGCCGCAGCGCCTGCTGCTGGCCGCGCTGCTGGCCCTGGCCGCAAGCCCCGCGCTGGCCGAACCGCCCAGCGACGGCGACGTCAACCGCCTGCTGTCGGCCTCGCGCGCGCAGAACATGCTCGACAGCATGCTGCCGCAGATCGAGGCGATGCAGCGCCAGCAATTCGCGCAGCTGACCGCGCAGCGCCCGCTCGACGCGGCGCAGCAGCAGAAAGTGCAGCAAATCCAGGAGCGCACCCAGGCCACCGTGCGCAAGGCACTGTCGTGGCAGGAAATGCGCCCGCTGTACGTGAGCCTCTACAAGCAGTCGTTCTCCAGGCAGGACGTGCTGGCGATGGCCGAGTTCTACGAGAGCCCGGCCGGCCAGAGCATGCTCGACAAGACCCCGCAGCTGATGCAGAACCTGATGGGCGCGATCCAGCAGAAGATCACTCCGCTGTTCGCCGACCTGCAGAAGGACCTGGAGCAGACCGTCAACACGCCGCCGCCGGCGCCGGCAAAGAAGCCCTAGCCCGCCCTGTTCTCCGCAGGAGCGGTTTCAACCGCGACGAGCGAAGCGGCTGGCGTTGCGCTTGCGGCACAGATCCGGACCGAAATGTCCCGACCGCGCCTGGACGCTTCAAGCCGCGCAGAAGACATCGTCGGACCGACGCCGGGTGGCGGCGGTCATGCGTCGTCGCGATGGAGCATTGCCGGTAGTGCCGGTCGCGGCTGAAGCCGCTCCTACACGAAGCGCGCCGCCGCGAAGCCTCTGGAACAGCGCTAGCCAGCGACCTCGCCTGACGCATCCGCCAATCGTTCCGCCTCGCCCCGCACCCACGGCGCCGCCGACCACCCGAACAAGCCGAACGCGCGCACGAACTGCGCATCCAGCAGTGCGTTCACCTCGATCCGGCGCCCGTCCGGATGCGGGAACGCCAGCCGTTCGGCGTGCAGCAGCATCCGCTGCACGCCCTGCATGCGGAAGATGCGGTTGTGGCGGCCGTCGCCGTGGCTGGTGTCGCCGATCAGGTGATGCGACAGATGCTTGAGGTGGCGGCGGATCTGGCGGAAGCGCCCGGTCACCGGGCTACAGCGCAACAACGCGTAGCGCGAGGTGCCGAACTCGCCCGACGGCACCGGCAGCTCGCCGCAGGCCAGGCGCTGGAAGCGGGTCTGCGCCGGTTTCTTCAACGGCTTGCCGGGGCCGCCGTCGAGGTCGTGATCGACGTCGAAGCGCTCCTCGGCCGGCCAGCCGCGGCAGATCGCCAGGTAGTCCTTGTCCACCTCCCCGGCCATCAGCGCCTTGCCCAGTGCGCTGGCGGTGTCGCGGTCGAAGGCCAGCAGCAGGCAACCGCTGGTGGCGCGGTCGAGCCGGTGCACCAGGAAGATCGGACGCCCCAGTTGCGCGCGCAGGCGATCGGCGAGGAAGTCGTCCTCGCCGCGGGCCAGCTTGCTGTCGTGGACCATCAGCCCGGCCGGCTTATCGACTACGGCCAGGAACGGGTCCAGATAGAGGATCTGCAGGGAATCGGGGGACATGCGCACCGCCGGATTATCCGCGCCCGGCGCCCCTGGCCACAATGCGCCCATCACGCAGCGTCCCATGCCAGGCCGTTGACGTCGCCGTGCCACGGCTCGACGATGACCCTCCCCCACGCTGCGGAGAATCCCGATGAAACGCTGGCTGCTGTTGTCGCTACTGACCGTGGTGCCGCTGACGCATGCGCTGGACCTGCCCTACGACGCCACCGCCGACGCCAAGGCGCAGGTGAAGCAGGCGCTGGCCGCCGGCAAACAGGCGCACAAGCCGACCCTGCTGATCTTCGGCGCCAACTGGTGCGGCGACTGCCGCGCGCTCGACACCTCGCTGCACACGGCCAGGAACGCCACGCTGGTGAAGGCGCATTTCGAAGTGGTCAAGATCGATGTCGGCAACTTCGACCACAACCTCGAACTGAGCCAGGCCTACGGGGACCCGATCCAGAAGGGCATCCCGGCCGCGGTGGTGGTCGGTGCCGACGGCAAGACGCTGTACACCACCAAGGCCGGCGAGCTGGCCAACGCGCGCAGGATGAGCGATCAGGGCATCTACGATTTCTTTGCCAAGGTGGCCAACGTGCCAGCAGGGCATTGAGCCGCGCGGCAGGCAGGCCGCGGCCGCCTCAGCAGCCGCTGACCGCGTCCTGCGCGGCCAACGCCGCTAGCGCCGCCACCACGCCGAGAGCAGGCTGACCACGCCGATGCCGCCTGCGATCCATACCCATAGCGAGGTGCCGCCGAGTTGCGGCCCGCCCGCGTGGAGCGCGTACAGCAGCACGGCGACGGTGAGCAGGCCCACGCCGGTGATCGCGGTGACCACGCGGCGCTGCATGCGCAGCAGGATCAGGTTGAGGTCGGATAGGTCGCGCGACCGCATCGACAGCTCGTGGCCGCCTTCCACCTGCTGGCGCAGCCAGCTGTGCACCAGGCGCGGCATGTCCGGCGCGTGGGTCATGATTTCCGGCAGCCGTTTGCGCAGTTCCTGCAGCGCGCGCTGCGGGCTGTAGCGCTCGACCAGGATCCGCTCGAGCACCGGCCGCGCCACCGCCCAGATGTCCAGCTCCGGGTCCAGCTGGCGGCCCACACCTTCGATATTGAGCAAGGTCTTCTGCAGCAGGATCAGCTGCGGCTGCAGGGTCAGCTGGTAGCGCTGGGCGACGCGGAACAGCTTGATCAGCACCTCGGCCAGCGAGATCTGCGACAGCGGCCGGGTGAAGTACGGCTCGCACACCGAGCGCGCCGCCGCTTCCAGCTCGTCGATGCGCACGTTGGCCGGCATCCAGCCCGCCTCCACGTGCAGCTCGGCCATGCGCCGGTAGTCCTTGTTGAAGATGGCCATGAAGTTCTCGGCCAGGTAGTACTGATCTTCCTGCGACAGCTGGCCCATGATGCCGAAGTCCAGCGCGATGAAGCGCGGGTTGATGCGCCGCGCCGGATCGCTGTCGACCCAGATGTTGCCGGCATGCGCGTCGGCATGGAAGAAGTTGTCGCGGAACACCTGCGTGTAGAACACGCGCACGCCCTTGGCCGCCAGCGCCTTGCGGTCGATGCCGGCGGCGTCGAGCGAGGCGATGTCGTCGGAGGGAATGCCGCGCACCCGTTCCAGGGTCAGCGCGCGCTCGGCGGTATGGCTCCAGATCACCTCCGGCACGTACATGTCGTCCGAATGCAGCCAGAAGCGGCGCAACACGCTGGCGTTGGCGCCTTCGCGCTGCAGGTCAAGCTCCGCGGCCAGGGTGGTCTCGATCTCGGCCACTACCTCGCGCGGGCGGATCTTGTCGGCACGCGGGTGCGCGCGTTCCACCAGCGCGGCGGCGGACTTGAGCAAGGCGATGTCGGCATCGATCTGCCGCTCGATGTCCGGGCGCAGCACTTTGACCACCACTTCGCGGCCATCGTGCAGGGTCGCCGCATGCACCTGCGCGATCGAGGCCGAGGCCAGCGGCGTGGTATCGAAACTGGCGAAGGCCACGCCGATCGGCTGGCCCAGCGCCTGCTCGACGATGCGCCGCGCGGCCTCGCCGTCGAACGGGCGCACCCGGTCCTGCAGCAGGGTCAGCTCCTCGGCCACGTCCGGCGGCATCAGGTCGCGGCGGGTGGACAGGATCTGCCCGAACTTGACGAAGATCGGGCCCAGGTCCTGCAGCGCCAGGCGCAAGCGCGCGCCGCGCGACTGCGCGGCGATGTCCGGGCTGGCGCGCGGCACGAACGGCTTGGCCAGGCGCAGCCAGCGCTCGGCCGGGGTGGCGTCGAGCAGATCGTCCAGCCGGTAGCGCAGGATCACCCGGCCGATGCGGCTGGCGCGGAACATCGCCTTCATGCGCCGCGCCCCGGCGGCAGCCTGGCCACCCGCGCGGCGATGCGCTCGACATCGTCGCGCAGCGCATCCACATCGTCGTAGAACGCTTCCAGCTCGGCGCGCGACACCACGTCGCGCGATTCCTCGGTGACGAACTCGGCCGCGCTCTGCGCCAGGTCCTGCGCCCCGCGCTGCGCCTGCTGCAGCGCCGAGCGCGCGGCATTGGCGAACTGCACGCCGAGCACGTCGCCGAACACCTGGGTGAACGGCCGCTGCCAGTCCGGATCGAAACGCCCAGCCAATTGCTGCAGGCGCCGCGCCAGTTCGGCATCGCCGGACACGCGCAGACGCCCGCCAGGACTGGCGCCGCGCCGCGCCTGGGCCAGGAACGGCAGCTGCGCGAACAGCCCGCCGAGGGTGCTGCGCACCGCCAGGTCCGGCTCCTGCGCCGCGTCCACCGGGCCGACCTGCAGGCGGGTGCCGTCCACCCGGATCTGCAGCGCCAGTGCCGGTGCGTCCAGGGTCAGCGCCACGCGCTGGCCGTCGAGGCTGCGCAGCGCCTCGCGGGTATCCGGGTCCAGCGCCAGCGCGCGGTTGAGCACCGCTTCCAGCGCGCGGCCGGCCAGGGGCTTGAGGGCATCGAAAGGAGTCGGCGACATGGGCGCATTCTACAAGGCCGCAGCGCACGGCCATGCGACGGCGCGCCAGCCTGGGCTGCAGCGCGGAAAACATTCATGCGATAGGACCCAAAAAGCGACGCCCCTGCGGCGAGGACATGCATGCACAGGATCCGGGTCGGCATCCTCTTCGGCGGCAAATCGGCCGAGCACGAGGTCTCGCTGCAATCGGCGCGCAACATCGTCGATGCGCTGGACCCGCAGTGCTTCGACGCCACCTTGATCGGCATCGACAAGCACGGCCGCTGGCACGCCAACGAGCGCGACGGGTTCCTGCTGCATGCCGACGATCCGGCGCGGATCGCGCTGCAGCCCAGCGGCCACGGCGTAGCGGTGATTCCCGGCGACGATGCGCAGCCGTTGCGCGCGCTGCAGCCGGCGCAGGCGCTGGAGCAGATCGACGTGGCGTTCCCGATCGTGCACGGCACGCTGGGCGAGGACGGTTCGCTGCAAGGCCTGTTGCGCATGGCCGGGCTGCCGTTCGTCGGCTCCGGCGTGCTCGGCTCGGCGCTGGCGATGGACAAGGACGTAGCCAAGCGCCTGCTGCGCGACGCCGGGCTGGAGGTGGCGCCGTTCGCCTGCATCCGCCGCCGCGATGCGGCGCAGGCCGATTTCGCCGCGCTGGCCGCGCAGTTCGGGCTGCCGTTGTTCGTCAAGCCGGCCAACCAGGGTTCGTCGGTGGGCGTGAGCAAGGTGCACGATGCGGCCGGCTTCGCTGCGGCGCTGACGCTGGCCCTGGCCTACGACCACAAGGTGCTGGTGGAAGCGGCGATCGCCGGACGCGAGATCGAATGCGCGGTACTCGGCAACGACGCGCCGCAGGCCAGCGTCTGCGGCGAGGTGGTGGTGCACGACGCGTTCTATTCCTACGAAACCAAGTACATCAGCGAGACCGGCGCGGAGGTGGTGGTGCCGGCGGCGCTCGACGCCGCCATCCAGGAACGCATCCGCGCCGTCGCATTGCGCGCTTACGCCGCGCTGGAGTGCGCCGGCCTGGCGCGGGTGGACGTGTTCCTGACCGGCGACGGCCGCATCGTGGTCAACGAACTCAACACCCTGCCCGGCTTCACCCGCATCAGCATGTATCCGGCGCTGTGGCAGGCCAGCGGGCTGAGCTATCGCGCGCTGATCACGCGCCTGATCGAGCTGGCGCTGGAACGCCACGCGCAGGATGCGGCACTGCGCAGCGCCGTGGCCTTGCCGGGAGCGGGCGCATAGCAGCGCAGCGGCCACGCAATGACGCGCATCTGGCGCCAGCGGCGCGCACACAAACGAGTGGCCCGCCGCAGCGGATATTCTCCGCTGCGGCGGGCCGTTCGGGGTGCAGCGCGGGCGACTAGACCTTGCCGCGACGGAACATCGAGATCACCGCCAGGATCAGGAACACCACGAACAGGATCCAGGCGATGTTGGTAGCGGCGCCAGCGATGCCGCTGAAGCCGAGCACGGCAGCGATGATGGCGATGACGAAGAAGATGATGGCGTAATGCAGCATGGCAATGTCCAGAAACTGTCGTGCCGAATCGGCGCGCAGCTATCTTCGGAAACCGCCGGTCGTCAGGGAGTGACGGCAGTGTGGCGGCGCCATGATGACGCCAGGCGCTGCAGGCCCTGCTCGATGGACACCTGCGGCACATAGCCGAAATCGCGCCGCGCCGGTTCCATGCTGTACCAATGCGGCGTGCACAGCTGCTCGGCCAGGAAGCGGGTCAGCGGCGGCTCGCCGCGCAGGCGCAGCAGCGGCCACAGCGTTTCGCAGACGGCGCCGATCCGGTAGGCGGCCTTGAACGACAGGGTCTTGGTCACCGGCGGTGCGCCGACCGCGGCCAGCAACTTGTTCAGCAGCTCGTGCATCGGCAGCGGCTCGCCATTGGAAATGAAGTACGCCTTGCCGGCACAGGCCGCGCCGACGCGCAGATGCTCGAACGCGTCGAAATGCGCCTGCGCGGCATTGTCGATGAAGGTGGAATCGACCCGATTGCCGCCGCCGCCGACCAGGCGCACGCGCCCGGCCTGCGCGCGCGCGACCAGCTTGGGCAGGATCTGGTTGTCGCCCGGTCCCCAGATCAGCCGCGGCCGCAGCGCCACCACCGCCAGCTGCGCATCGTTGGCGGCGAGCACCGCGCGCTCGGCGATGGCCTTGGTCGCCGCGTACGGCGCCTGGAAGTTCTCGCCATACGGCACCTGGTCCGCGCCCAGGCCTTCCACCGGGTCGGTGGCGCGATGGGTCACGCTCGGCGTGGAGGTGTAGATCAAACGGCCCACACCGTGCGCGCGGCAGGCGGCCAGCACGTTCTCGGTGCCGACCACGTTGGGCTGGTAGTAGCTGTCGTAGCTGCCCCAGGCACCGGCCTTGGCCGCGTTGTGGAACACCGCCTCAGCGCCTGCGACGGCGTGGTGCAGCGCCTGCGCATCGGTCAGGTCGCCGCGCACCTGGGCCACGCCCAGCGCCTGCAGTTCCGGATAGTGGCCACGGTTGTAGCTGACCACCTCGTGCCCGCGCGCGACCAGACCGCGGCACAGCGCCTGGCCCAGGAATCCACCACCGCCCGTCACCACTATCTTCATCGCGCCGCACCGATCGCACCAGGGCGCACACGATAGCCGGGCCGGGGTCGCCGGGGAAGGCGATCCGTGCGGCGGCTGGCGACGCCGCTGCGCACTTCAAGCTATTGATATTTAGGAACTTCATAATTCTTCACCGT
This sequence comes from Xanthomonas translucens pv. translucens DSM 18974, assembly GCF_000331775.1. The sequence goes on along the minus strand of NZ_CAPJ01000449.1, from coordinate 3,962 downwards.
GGCATCAGGCACTTCAGCAGCGGTGCTGGCGCAGTGCGCGGACCGCTTCCTTCCGGAGTTCCACCATGTCGCGCCTTCCGCTCCTGCTCTGCACCTTGTTCGTCCTCCCCGCACCTGCCGCGCACGCCGCCACCCCCCTCACCACCGCCACCGCGCCGCCGGCGCTGGACGACGGCTGGAAGGTCGCCGACGCCAAAGCCAGCGGCTGGAACCTGGCCACGCTCGCGGCGCTGGAACAGGCCATTGCCGACGGCAAGGCACCCGGCATCACCAGCGTGTTGATCGCACGCGACGGCGCGCTGGTCTACGAGCGCTACTTCGGCGATGCCGAGCGGCAGACCCTGCACGACACCCGCTCGGCGACCAAGAGCATCACCGCGCTGCTGGTCGGCGCGGCGATCGACCGTGGCCGCCTGCCCGGCGCGCAGGCCAAGGTCTACGATTACTTCGGCGAGCGCCATTGGCAGCAAGCGGATCCGCGCAAGCGCGCGCTCACCGTCGAGGACCTGCTGACCATGAGTTCGCAGCTGGAATGCGACGACGAAAACGCGTTCTCCAGCGGCAACGAGGAACGCATGTACGTCAGTGCCGACTGGACCCAGTTCGCGCTGGACCTGCCGATCAAGGGCTACGCGACGTGGATGCGCCGCCCAGCGGACAGCCCGCACGGCCGCGCCTTTTCCTACTGCACCGCCGGCAGCTTCCTGCTCGGCGCGCTGGTGGAGAAAGCCACCGGCCAGCACCTGGAAGACTTCGCCGCGCAGGCGCTGCAACGGCCACTGGGCATCAGCGACGTCCACTGGGGCCGCTCCGCCGAGGGCGTGGGCATGGGCGGCGGCGGCACCCGCTACCGCAGCCGCGACTTGGCCAAGTTCGGCCAGCTGCTGCTCGACCAGGGCCGCTGGCACGGCCAGCAAGTGCTATCGGCGAAGTGGGTGCGGGCGATGACCACGGTGCACGCGCAGGCGCGCGAGGACGCCGACTACGGCTATCTGCTGTGGCGCTTCCGCTTCCCGGTGCGCGGCATGGAACGCGGGGTGTGGGCGATGTCCGGCAATGGCGGCAACTACGTGTTCATGCTGCCCGAGGAACGCCTGGTGGTGGTGATCACCCGCAGCGCCTACAACACGCCGAAGATGCACCCGCAATCGCAGGCGCTGCTCGCCGACTACGTGCTCAAGGCGCTGCCGTAGCCGCGCCGGTTTCCTGCGGCAGCAGGCCGGCTTGGCGCACCTGCGCGCGCTGGGCGGCGATGTCGGCCTGGTTGCGTGCCAGCAACGTGGCGAAGCCGGCTTGCGTGCGCAGCGGCGCCAGCAGCGGCGACACCCGCAGGTAGGCCGCATCGCGATAGCCGGCGGCCTGTGCGCGGCGCAGCGCGTCCAGCGCCGCGGCCGGGTCGCCGGCCAGTTGCAGCAGCAGCGCCGCATCCAGTCCATTGAGTGGGTCGGCGCCACGCACGAGAGTGCGCAACAGGTCTTGCGCCCGCGCGCGCAGCGCCGGCGCGGCAGGCCGTGGCTGCGCATCCAGCGTCCATGCCACCGTCTGCGCCAGGCTGCCCTGCGGACGCAACCGCAGCGCCTGCAGACTGGCATGGCGCGCACGTGCCGCATCGCCCTGCACCAGCGCCAGTTCCGCCTGCAGCAGGTACAGGCCGGCATAGTCGGTGCCGCGCTTCAGTGCCTCGTCCAATGCCGCCTGCGCTTCGGCGCTGCGGCCATGCGCGAACAGGAAACTCGGCCAGGCCAGGTTGGAGAACGCGCTGTCCGGATACAGCTGGAAGCTGTCGCGATAGCGCGCTTCGGCGGCACTGACGTAGCCGAGCAGGTTGAGGTTGCTGGCGATCTGGATCGGCAGGAAGCGCACTCGCGCCGGATCGCGCACCTGCAGGTTGGCGGCCAACGCCCGCGCCAACTGGCCCTTGCGTTCGTACAGATACGCGGCCGAGCCGCGCACCGCATCGGCGCCTGGATCCAGTTGCAGCGCGCGTTCGTAGGCGGCCAGCGCCGCCGCATACTCGCCGCTGCAATCGTGCGCGTAGCCGAGTGCGGCATGCGCGGCGGACAGCTGCGGCTGCGCCGCGATCACCTGCGCTGCCAGGCGCCGCGCCAGTGCGACGTACTGCGCATCGCCGCCGTACTGGCACACGCGCGCGCTATAGGCGCGACTGAGCCCGAGCAGCGCACGCGGCTCGTCCGGCGCCTGCTGCAGGCGCTGCCGGTACAGCGCGATCGCGCGTTCATTGTCGTCGCGCTGGCCGATGCCGGCGTAGTACTCGGCGCGTTGCAGCAGCGGCGACGTCGCCGCTTTCGGTAGCAGCGCAGACCACGACCACGCCAGCGCCGCCAGCGTCCCGACACCGAGCACGACGGCTGCCGCGATCGCGATGCCACGCCAACGCGGTCGTCGCGATGCCGGTACGTCTTCTCTGTCGCCGCCGTCTTCGTCGCGGCGCACCGGCGCGCACAACTGGTAGCCCTGGCCGCGCACCGAACGCAGATAGCGCGGCTGCCGCGAGGCATCGCCCAGCGCCTGCCGCAACAGGCGCACGCGCTGGGTCACGGTTTCCTCGTTGACCAGCGCCGGCGCCCACACCTGCACGATCAGTTCGTCGAAGCCGACCACGCGCTGGCCCTGCCGCAGCAGGTAATGCAGCAAGCGGAAACTCAGCCCGCCCAATTCCAGCGCCACGCCGTCGCGTTCGACCCGCTGCCGTGCCACGTCGATGCGCAAATCGTCCAGCAGATAGCGCTCGCCCATCGCCGCGGCCTCAGCGCACGCGGTCCTTGGCCCACAGCGCCAGCGTCTCGCGGCCGATCTTGGCGTTGTGGCGGATATCCACCGGAAAGCCCGGATGGCGCAGGAAATCGCCGATGCCGGCGGTGTGCGCATGCGTCTGCGCCAGCGCACGCAGCACGGCGTCCGGCTGCGCGGGCGGCGCCACGCCCGCCTGCAGTTCGTAGCACAGCACCGGACGCTGCGCGCCCGCCGCGCCGATCCCGACCAGCGCGCTGCGGCGCAGCCACGGCAAGGTGTTGAAGATCGGTTCGACCTGTTCGGTGTACAACGGCCCCTGCGCGGTCTCCACGCGCTGGGTCTTGCGCCCGCAGAACCACAGCCGGCCCTTAGCGTCGAAGTAGCCGATATCGCCCATGCGGTGCACGATGCGCTCGCTGCCGTCGTCCAGGCGTTCGCGGATCTTGGCGATGCGCGTGGCCGCATCGCGGTTGAAATAGGTATCGGTGGTGGTCGGCCCGGCCACGGTGATCTCGCCGACCGTGCCCGCCGGCACCTCGCGCACGCCCGGCCACTCGGGAATCGCCGCATCGTCGATGGCGATGATGCGCACCACGTTCGGCGCCACCACCGCGCCGACGCAGGTGCCGGCGCCGGTTTCGGTGGCCGCACGCGTGTCCTGCAGTTCGCGGCCTTCGATCGCCGCCACCGGCAGGCATTCGGTGGCGCCGTACGGCGTCCACAGCTTGCCGTCCTCCGGCAGCAGGCTGCAGATCCTGGCGACGATTTCCGGCGGCACCGGCGCGCCGGCAGACGTGGCGCAGCGCACGTTCGGCAATGGCCGGCCATAGTCGGCCAGTACCCGCATCAGCGCCGGCGAACCGAACAGCTGGGTCACCCCGAAGCGGTCGATCGCATCGTGCAGCTTGCGCGGATCGGCACGGGCCGGACGCGTCGGGTCCATGTCCGGGATCACCGAGGTCAGCCCCAGCGCCGGATCGAACAGGGCGAACGGCGGGAACGTCGGCAGGTCGATGCCGCCGGGCTGCATGCCGAACGCGTTGCGCATCAGTTCGATCTGGCCGAGGAAATGGCGGTGCCGGTAGACCACGCCCTTGGGCACGCCGGTGGAGCCGCTGGTGAACAGGATGGCGGCCACGTCATCGGCCGCAGTGTCGGCCAGCTGGCTGCCGGCACCGTGGCCGGCGCGCTCGATCTGCGCCAGCGTG
>NZ_CAPJ01000450.1 GCF_000331775.1 Xanthomonas translucens pv. translucens DSM 18974 | reverse complement strand
CCGCGATCGACGCGGCGGCCAAACAATGGCGGCGGCGCCTGCGCAGCGACGCCATGGCGCCGGACAGCGTGGAAGCGCACGAACTCGGCGACCTGCTGGCCCACGCCTTCCCCGACCGCATCGCCACCCGGCACCCTGCCGATCCGTTGCGCTACCTGCTGGCCAACGGCCGCAGCGCGCGCCTGTTCGACAACAGCGACCTGCGCGGCGAGCCGTGGCTGGTCGCCACCGAACTGCGTTACGAGGCCAAGGACGCGCTGCTGCTGCGCGCCGCGCCGGTGGACGAAGCGCGGCTGCGCGCGGATTTCCCGCAGCGCTTCGTGCAACAGGACGTGGTCCGCTGGGACGCCGAGCGGCGCGCGTTGAGCGCGCTGCGCGAAACCCGTTTCGACCGCATCGTACTCGACAGCCGCCCCGCCGGCCGCGTCGATCCGGCGCATGCGGCAGCAGCGCTGACCGAGGCGGTGCGCGAACTCGGCCTGCAGGCCCTGCCGTGGAGCGAGCCGATGAGCCAGTGGCGCGCACGCGTGGTCGCCCTGCGCACGTGGATGCCGGAGCTGGGCTTGCCCGATCTCGGCGACGCGGCGTTGCTGGAAGGCCTGGACGGCTGGCTGCGCCCGGCCTTCGCCGGCAAGACCCGGCTCGATGCGCTCGGTGAGGACGACCTCGGCGAGGCGCTGAAGTCGCTACTGCCGTGGGACCAGCGACAGGCCGTCGAACGCCACGCGCCGACGCGGATCACCGTACCCTCGGGCATGGAGCGGCGCATCGACTACGCGCTCGACCACGCCGGCCAGCCGCAACCGCCGGTGCTGGCGGTAAAGCTGCAGGAACTGTTCGGCCTGGCCGACACTCCGCGCGTGGCCGACGGCCGCGTGCGGCTGCTGCTGCACCTGCTCTCGCCCGGCGGGCGTCCGCTGCAGGTGACCCAGGACCTGCGCAACTTCTGGTCCAGCACCTATCCGGAAGTGAAGAAGGAAATGAAGGGCCGCTATCCCCGCCACCCATGGCCGGACGATCCGTGGACCGCCACCGCCAGCCATCGTGCCAAGCCACGCGGCACCTGATGCGCATTCAGCCGGCAGACGATTCCACAGCGCCGCGCTAACGCGGTCTATACGGTGTCCAGGGGACACTGCGTCTCTTATTCCTGCCAGTAGGGACGCCCCCATGAGCAAGCTCACCATCATCACCGATCGCGCACTGGATCTCGCCAGCCATGCTGGCGACAGCCTCCGTCACATCGGGCCGCAGGCCAACAAGTGGTTGCACTCCGGCGCGGCCATGGGCGCGCTCAAGACCGGTGCGGCGCTGGGTGCGGTGAAGTCCGGTACCAGGGTCGCGCGGACCGCGGTACGGCGCAATCCGGTCATCGCGATCGCGGCCGCCGCGGTAGGCGTGGGCCTGCTCGGCTATGCGATCTACCGCAAGCGCCAGCGCGACAGGAGCGCGCCGATCGAAGGCGATTCGCAGCGCATCGAAGCTAGCAAGCGCGGCAATGCCGGTGCCCGCCGTTCGGCTGCACGCACCTCGCGCCGTGCCACGGCCGCGCAGGACACCACCGAAGAATAAGCATTGCGGCGGCGTCGCTGGCGACAGCGACGACAGCGATGCACCAAAAAACAGCGGCCGGGACGATGTCTCCGGCCGCTATTTTTTTGCGCACAGCCTCGATGCACAGTCCCGCTTCTGTAGGAGCGGCTTCAGCCGCGACAGATCAATCGGTAAAAGCGTCACGGCTGAAGTTGCTCGTACACCGCCTGCGGATCGCCTGCTGGGTGCACTGTAGGAGCAACTTCAGCCGCGGCAACTTCCGAAGCCGGAAGGCCCGCCGCTACGCGCGTCGCGACTGCAGCAGCTGCCATAAGGATTCCACCGGCACCTCGCAGCGGCGAGGCCGCTTGTGGGAGGGACTTCAGTGCCGACTGCATGCCAGTTCGGAAAATTCATCACCACTCCGCTCATCGCGGCTGAAGACAGTTACTCCTACAAGGGCGTTGCGTCTGGCGCTACAGCGCCCGCCACGCGCCCGGCGCCAACCCCTCCAGCCGGTGCGTGCCGATCGCCGCGCGGACCAGGCGCAAGGTCGGCAAGCCGACCGCGGCCGTCATGCGCCGCACCTGGCGATTGCGCCCTTCGCGCAGCACGATCTGCAGCCAGGCATCGGGCACCGTCTTGCGGAAGCGCACCGGCGGGTCGCGCGGCCACAGGTCCGGCGCCGTCTCCAGCACGCTGGCCTGCGCCGGCACGGTCGGTCCGTCGTTCAATACCACGCCATCGCGCAGCCGCTGCAGTTGCTCCGGCTGCGGCACGCCTTCCACCTGCACCCAGTACGTCTTCGGTTGCTTGTGCCGCGGATCGGTGTAGCGGTGCGCCAGCGCGCCATCGTCGGTGAGCAGCAGCAGGCCTTCGCTGTCATAGTCCAGCCGCCCCGCCGCGTACACGTCGGCGGGCAGGCCGAACCCGGCCAGCGTGCGCCGCGGCGGGTCGCTGCGATCGGTGAACTGGCAAAGCACATTGAACGGCTTGTTGAACGCGATCAGCATGGAAGCGGAGATTGGGGAAAAGGGATTCGGGATTGGCCACGCATCGACGGCGCGCGCGACGCGGGTGATTCTCCCACGCCGGTTTCCCTTTCCCGCTACCCGCGCCGGCCGTTCTCAGCGCTTGACGAACTTCAGCGTCATCCGGTCGCTCTCGCCGATCGCCTTGTACTTGGCGTCGTCGGCGGCAGCATGGTCGTTGCTCGGCGGCAGCGCCCACACGCCGCCCGGATAATCCTTGGTGTCGCGCGGATTGGCGTTGAGCTCGCTCTTGCCGGCCAGCTTGAAGCCGGCCGCCTCGGCCATCGCGATCACCTGCGCCTGGCCGACGTAGCCGCTCTTGTCGTCGGCCGGCACGTCGGCCTTGGCACGGTGCTCGACCACGCCGAGCACGCCGCCGGGCTTGAGCACCGCGTAGAAGCCCTTGAACATGCCCTCGGCCTGACCGGACATGCGCCAGTTGTGCACGTTGCGGAAAGTCAGCACCAGATCGGCCGAGCCAGCCGGACCGAACACCGGCGCGGTCGGCGAATACGCCACCAGCTTGGCGCGGTCGTATTGCGCCGGCGCGGCGGCGAACTTCTGCTCCAGCGTCGCGCGCGCTTTCTGTTGATAGTCGCGGCCGCGCCCTTCCGGCACTGCGGTCGGATCGACCACCGCGGCGATGTACTGGCCGCTCTCGCGCAGATACGGCGCCAGGATTTCCGCATACCAGCCGCCGCCTGGAGTGATCTCGATCACCGTCTGGGTCGGCTTGATGCCGAAGAACGCCAGGGTCTGCCCGGGGTGGCGATAGGCGTCGCGCTCGACGTAGACGCGGTCGCGCCAGCTGCCGTCGATGGCGGTCTGCAAGGCTGCATCCGGCGCGGGCAAGCTGGCGCTGTCGGCAGGCTTGATCGCCTGTGCGGCCGGGATCGCCAGCGTCGCGGCAATGGCGAGGGTACAAGCGCAGGCAAGCGTGGTGCGAAGGCTCATGGCGTCTACGTCCGTTATCGATGTGAGGCCAGCCTAGCATGCATGTCCGCGCCCCAGAATGTTGTCTTCGCGTTAGCGCGAATCACGCAAACGGAACGCTGTTTTCGCGACCATCGCCCCGATACCGAAACCTTGGACGACTATCCTGTCGCCCTTCCCACAGCGGAGCGTTCCCCATGCTGCACACGCGCGAACTCGGCCGATCCGGCCTGCACGCGGCGCCGCTCGCCTTCGGCGGCAATGTGTTCGGCTGGAGTGCCGACGCCAAGACCTCCTTCGCCTTGCTCGACGCCTTCGTCGAAGCGGGCTTCAACTTGATCGACACCGCCGATGCCTATGCGGCCTGGGTGCCCGGCAACCGCGGCGGCGAGTCGGAAACCATCATCGGCCAGTGGCTCAAGCGCAGCGGCAAGCGCGACAAGGTGCTGATCGCGACCAAGGTCGGCAAGTGGGCCGAACGCCCGGGCCTGTCCGCCGACAATATCGCCGCGGCGGTGGACGAATCGCTGCAGCGCCTGCAGACCGACGTGATCGATCTGTACCAGGCGCACGAGGACGACGAGTCGGTGCCGCTGGAAGCCTCGCTGGCCGCGTTCGGGCGGCTGATCGAGCAAGGCAAGGTGCGCGCGATCGGCGCCTCCAACTACAGCGCCGAACGCCTGGCCGAGGCGCTGAAGGTGTCCGCGCAGTATGGTTTGCCGCGCTACGAGACCTTGCAGCCCGAGTACAACCTGTACGACCGCGCCGGCTACGAAGACGGCCTGGAACCGCTGGTGCGCGAGCAGGGCCTGGGCACGCTGTGCTACTACGCGCTGGCGCGCGGCTTCCTCAGCGGCAAGTACCGCAGTCCTGCCGATGCGGCGAAGAGCCAGGCGCGCGGCGACAGCGTGATCGCGCGTTACCTCAATGCGCGCGGCCTGCGCATTCTGGCCGCGCTCGACGACATCGCCAGCAAGCATTCGGCCACACCCACACAGGTCGCCCTGGCGTGGCTGATCGCGCGCCCCGGCATCGCCGCGCCGATCGCCAGTGCCACCAGCCTCGAACAGTTGCAGCAGCTGCTGGCCGCCGCGCGCCTGGCGCTGTCGGCCGACGATCTCGCGCAACTGGATACCGCCAGCAAGGAACCCGTATGAGCACCGCTTCCCATACCACCCGCGTGGTCCTCGCCTCGCGTCCGCAGGGCGCGCCGACCGCGCAGAATTTCCGCATCGAACAAGCACCGCTGGCCGCGCCCGGTCCCGGCCAGGTGCTGCTGCGCAACCGCTGGTTGTCGCTGGATCCGTACATGCGCGGGCGCATGAGCGATGCGCCCTCGTACGCGCCGCCGGTGCAGTTGGGCGAGGTGATGGTCGGCAGCACCGTCGCCGAAGTGCTGGAATCGCACCATCCCGACCTCAAGCCCGGCGACCTGGTGCTGGTGCAGAGCGGCGGTTGGCAGACGCATCTGGTGGCCGATGGCGCCGGCCTGCGGCGCAAGCTCGATCCGCACTCGCCGTTGCCGCCGAGTACCGCGCTCGGCGTGTACGGCATGCCCGGTTTCACCGCCTATGCCGGCCTGCACGAGATCGGCAAGCCGCAGAGCGGCGAAACCGTGGCGGTCGCCGCCGCCACCGGCCCGGTCGGCGCCAGCGTGGCGCAGATCGCCAGGCTGCGCGGGGCGAAGGTGATCGCCATCGCCGGTGGCGCCGAGAAATGCCGCTACCTGCGCGAGGAATTGGGCCTGGACGTGGCGCTGGACCATCGCGCTGCGGACTTCGCCGAGCAACTGCGTGCCGCCGCGACAGACGGCATCGACGTGTACTTCGAGAACGTCGGCGGCCACGTGTTCGATGCGGTGCTGCCGCTGCTCAACGATTTCGCGCGGGTGCCGGTGTGCGGCACCGTCGCCACCTACAACAACAAGGGCGAACTGCCGCCGGGGCCGGACCGCCTGCCGGCGCTGATGGGCCAGGTGCTGCGCCAGCGGCTGACCCTGCGCGGCTTCATCGTCGGCGATTTCGTCAAACTCTATCCCGAGTTCCTGCGCGAGATGGGCGCATGGCTGGCCGACGGCCACGTGCGCTACCGCGAACACGTCGTGCACGGGTTGGAGAACGCGCCGCAGGCCTTCATCGACATGCTCGGCGGCGGCAACTTCGGCAAGCTGGTGGTGCAGCTGGACTAGCGCCAGGATTAGGAGTCGGGATTGGCGAACCGGCGCTGCGTGGTCGCGATCACACAGCGGCCGTGTCTGCACGGCTATTGCAACAGGAAGCGCAGCAGCGCGTCGTTGAAGGCGTGCGGCGATTCCACATTGCACAGATGCCGGCCATGCACCTGGGCGAAGCTGCCGCGCGCCGCCTGCGTGGCGATCGCCTGCAGATCGGCAGGCGGGCAGACGGGATCGTCGTGTCCGGCCAGCGCCAGCAGCGGCGTGGCGATCTCGCCCAGGACGCCACGGAAGTCGGCACTGGCCACGGCTGCGCAGCAGGCTGCATAGGCCTGCGCATCGGTGCTCAGCAAGCGCGCCAGGATCGCCTCGACCGTTGCCGGCTGCATCTCGACGAAGGCCGGGGTGAACCAGCGCTCGCGGGTGCCGGCGAGCAGCGGTGCCAGTCCGTCGGCCTGCACCTGCGCGATGCGCGCCTGCCAGCCATCCTCGGTACCGATCCTGGCCGCGGTGGCACACACGGTGAGTGTGTGCAGGCGCGCGCCGGCGTGGATGCCCAGCCACTGCCCGGTCAGCCCACCGATCGACAGCCCGCAGAAATGGGTGCGCTCCACCGACAGCGCATCGAGCAACGCCAGTACATCGCCGGCCAGGTCCTCGATCCGATACGGTCCCGGCGCCGCGTTCGAGGCGCCGTGGCCGCGGCGGTCGTAGCGCAGCACCCGGTAGTACGGTGCCAGCGCGTCGATCTGCGCGTCCCACATGTGCAGATCGGTGCCGAGCGAATTGCAGAATGTCAGCCATGGACGGCCTTCGCTGCCGTCGATGCGGTAATGCAGGCGATGCGTCGGACGTTCGAGCAAGGGCATGGCGGCGATGTCGGCTAGGGAGGGAGCCGCGCGCGACCATCGGCCGCGATCGGCGTCTGCGAGTCTAGCCTCCCCATGCCCAGCCGGCATGTCGAGCAGGCCGCAGCGGTGCAGCGCCGCTACGGCACGCCCCGGCCTGGGTCATTTGGTCGCAGCATCCCAATGCTCCTGGATCTTGCCGTTCTGGATGCGGAACATGTCGAACCAGGTGGTGGTGTAGGTCTTGGTCGCGTCCTTGGGATCGGGCAGCGTGCGTACCGACACCAGGGTCACGTAGTCGCCCTCGGCAAGGATCGCCACCAGCGGCAGTTGCACGCGCGGCTTGATCGGCTGCGGTTTGACGAATGCGGTCAGGAACTGCAGGAACGCATCGCGGCCGTCGGCGACATTCGGATTGTGCTGGATATAGTCCTGGGCCATGTACATCGGCGCGTACTCGGTGTGCCCGGCTTCGAACACGATGCGCCAGAAGTCGTAGACCAGGCGCTTGTTCGCCGTGGTCCGCCCATCCGATCCCTGCAGCAGCTGCTGATGGTTGGGATTGGCGGTGACCGCGGTTTGCGCGAACGCGGAGGCGGCGGGGAACGCGAGCAGCAAGGCGAGCAGAGACGCATACAGACGAATTTTCATTTCGATGACTCCATGGGGGGAAAGGGCTTGATCGCAGCTTGGATCCAGTGACCGAAACGTAAGTGACTGGCGGCTGCAGGACGCACCGCGAGCCTAACAGTGCGCATGGCGCCAGGTCGGCCATGGGCAATGGAAAATCCGGCGATTTGCCGATGAATTTTCCCGCTCTGCGGAGCCGACCACAGTAACCAAAACACCAGAATTGGGAACGGATATTGACGAATCCGTTGCCGCACGGACACAGGGAAGTTTTGCTGGCGCGGTGGCTTGCCCACCGGTCGCCGCTTGGATTCCGGCACCTCGCGCTACGCATGCGCCGCTGCCACCGCAGCGACGCCGTGCGCGTACTTGCAGCGTTCTGTGCCGCGTTGCCGCGCCGATGGTGCGCGCAGCACGGCATCAGCGAGCGCGGCCTGATGGATCGCAAGCAGCGTTTCAAGCGTATGCTCGCGCCCGGCGTCTACCGCCTGTTCGACGTGGCGTCGGATATGCGGCGGCCGTCTTCGACGATCTGTACGCGCTGCAAGCCGATCCCGGCGTGCCATATGCTGCGGCCAGACCCCTGTCCGCGCATCTCGCTGATCGGTTCAGCGATTGGCGCGCGCTGTCGTCGTGGGGGCGCAAATCTCGGGAAATATCCGTTAGGATCGTAGCGACAGGGGGGTAGCTTCGAGAGGAGTCCTACCCATGCAGACCGCTTCCGCTCTCGCTCGTCCTGCCCACGCTCAGCGCACCGTCGATCTGGAGGCCGAAATGGCCTACTGGCGGCAGGCGCATGCCAATGGCCGCCTCGGTCGCCATGGTTTCTCCGACTACGCCTCGCTGCTGAAGATGGGCTACGACGTCTATCTGGCTTATCCGCGCGCCACAGAGGCGCAGCTATATCGTGTGCTGCAGGAGTCCTATCACCACCTGGCGCCATCGCTGGCGGTGCCGTGGGACGAAGCGCGCTGGCTGGTCCGCCATGCCTGGCACCATCTGCAGCAATCCGGTCGCAGCCACTGACGCCGGGCGCGGCAAATCCGGGACAGCGCATCGCGCTACCGACTGCAGCGCGATGCGTGCTGATCACACACATCTGCCATTGCGCCGCGCCAGCGGTTCACCGCGACGGCATGGCCTCGGAGGTGCGTTCCTTGGCCTCGATCTGGCCATGGAATTCCTTGGAACCCTGGCCGGGCGACGTGGCCGCATCGCCCTGCGTGTGCTTGAGGCTCTGCTTGCGCCGCTCGACCACGTTCTTGGCCAGCGCCACGCGGCGCCCGACCACCATCTCGGTGAGCCAGTCGATCAGATAACGGGTGTATTCGAATTGGTGCTCCTTGCGGGTCAGCGCATGGTCGGCGCCCTTGATCACCCGCACGGTGAGCGAACGCGCATTGGAGAATGCGGCGGCGTAGTTCTTCAGCACCTGGCCCGGCACGATCAGGTCCTGCTCGGCCTCGACCAGCAGCACATCGCCGCGAAAGCGCTGGCATGCGGCCAGCGCGACGTTATCGTCCGGTGCGATGGCGCGGTGCCGATACGGCATCAAGTCCGGATCGCGGTTCAACGCCACCTTCGGACCGTCCCAGTGCGCGTCCTTGTACAGCGCCGGCGAACGCAGCGCCAACCACTCCACCGGCCGCTCCAGGGTCAGCAGCGAGGCCAGATAGCCGCCGTAGCTCAGGCCCACCAGCGCGATCGATTCCGGGTCCACCTGCGGGCAATCCACCAGCCGGTCGTAGGCCGCCTTGATGTCGTCCAGATTCTGTGCGCGCGTCACCGTCTCGCGCATCGACGCCATGCCTTCGTGGCCGCGCAGGTCGAAAGTCAGGCACACGCAGCCCAGGCCGACCGCTTCGCGCGCGCGCACCAGATTGTGATGCTGGTTGCCGCCCCAGCCATGCACGAACAGCACGCCGGGCATGCCGTTGGTCGGGGTCAGCAAGGTGCCGCTCAAGGCGTCGCCGTCCACCGCGATAGCGATGCTGGAGAGTTTGGTTTCCATGGTCAGTCTGCAACGCTCACATAACGGTATTTGGTCAGGCGGCCCACGCGCGGATCCTCGCCGGTGTAGTAGACCTCGGCATCGGCCGGCAGCGCCACTGCACCGTAGCGCTCGACGGTGGCAGCGACCACCGCGTGCAGCGCCGGGTCGCGCTGGAAGGCAGCGACCGCGGCCAGCTCAGCCGGCGTCGCCCCGCCGATGCGCCAGGACTGCTCGAGCACGCCGCACAGGCACGTGCCGTCCTGGGTGATGCCGTCGATCACGTCGTAGTTGCGGCGCGATGCGTAGAAGCCGGGATAGGCCGCGGCGACGCAGCGATCGTAATGGCGCGCCTTCAACACCGCCTCGCGCTGTTGCGGTGGCAACGTGCGTTCGAGCAGCCCGTCCAGGGTGCCGCGGATCACGAACAGTTTCGAGCCGCCGTAGGTCTCGCGGCCGGCAGCGTCGTCGGTGGTCGATTGCGTGCCGTGATAGGCGATGGTCATGCCGGCGCAGTCCACTTCGCCGACGCTGAAGGTCGTCGAGCGGTCCAGTTGCCGCTCCAGCACCACGCCCTGTTGCGCCAGATCCGCCGCCGCCAACGCGTCCAGCGCGGTATCCAATGCGAGTGCGTCGTGCAGCAACAGCTGGCCCTGCCCGGCGATGCCATGCGGCAACTTCAAGCGCACCTGGCCGCCGCCGCACAGGCGCGCATACGCCACGCGCGCGTCGGCTGCCGCGAACGCGGTGTAGCCGGGCACTGTCGCCGCGCCCAATGCGCCGCCGAGCGCGTGGTTCCAGCCCTGCGGCGCAGCCGCGCCGGGATCGACCAGCGGATGGCTGATCGCCTTGGTGGCGACGAACGCATGCGGCACCACGCCACCGAGCAGATCGGCCGCCCCGCGCATGCCCAGTTGCAGCGCCTGTGCGGCGGTCAGGGTGTCGTCCGGCACATGGAAACCGCTGTGTACCGTGCCGGCATCCTGCAACGGCAGGCGCATCAGCCGCGCCACTTCGGCGGCGATCCAGGCATGCGTCGCGGTCTCGTGCCCACCGGGCGGATGCAGGCGCACGCTGCAGCGACGGACATGATCGTGTGCGGCAGATGGCGCCATGCGCGGCTCTCCACGCGAAGAGGACAGGAGGTCAAGCACGCGCATACCCGTACAGCAGACCCATCCCCATGCCGAGCAACGCCAGCACGGCCAACAACAACCAGCGCGGCACCGACGCGCGCAAGTGTTGCCACCAGGCCCGCGCTTCGGATGTGCCCACCGGTGCGGCGGCAGGCGGACGCCGGCGGCGCGGCGGCGAAGCGAACGGCGGCGCGGAGTGGCGGGAGCGGACAGCCATATGCCCAGGCTGTCCGCCACCGCGTTGCGGATGGGTGAACGCGGCGTGTCGGGCGCGTCAGCGCCGTGGCGGCGACGAGGCCGGCGCCGCGTCGCGGCAGCGCCGAAATGCAGCCTCCGTTATCGCCGGGGAAGTTGGCGACCTGCGTGCCGTAGGCCACCCGCCCGCTCCCGCGCCGCAAATTTTTGGGCGTCGGCTCAGGCCGACAACCAGCGCGCAGCCAAGTGTGCATCGATCCGGTGCTTGCCGGCCAGCGCCTGCATGCCCTGCAGCGTGGCCTGCACCGCGCTGGCATAGCCGCTGCGCCACAGCTCGGCGCGCGACTGGCGCGAGGACGCCTCGGCCAGCGCCAGCGCGAAGGCCTGCACACGCGGGTCGGCCAGCGTGGCACGGTCCAGGAACGATTGCTCCAGTGCGATCACGTCCACCGGCGCCAGCCAGGCATCGGCGACCAGCTCGGCCACGCCGACCCGGTGCGACAGCTGATGCATCGCGCTCAGGGTTTCGTGCAGCATCTCCAGATACGCCCACTGCCACAGCGCGGCCTTGCGTTGCGGATCGGCCTGGTCCAGCGCGGACAAGGCGGCGTCGACATGGTCGATGCGTGAGTCGTTCATTCGCTGGCGCTCCACGTCGCGCAATCTGATGGCCACATTCTGCGCGCAAAGAGTGAAGAGATGTGAGCCGCAGCCTCCCCGGCACGGGGACGGCGCGTTGCGTGGTTCGGCCTGGGCAGGCATGCCATCGGCTGGGGATGATCGTATCGGACGGCAGATTGTTTTTCGCCGCCTGGCCGCAGGCTGGATGCAGCGCTGCATCCAGCGCAGCACGCACAAGTGCGAAGCAGCGCAAGACCGACATAGGCGCAACTGTTTTATACTGGCGCGGCACGCAGCGCATCGCCGCGTGCGCTCTTCCGCTCCCAACGCCACGCCACGCCATGACGCCACCCTGACACCCGCGCTTGCTTTTTCGAGCCGTCCCACTGCGGGACGCCCGGGTTATCTGGCTTTCCATTTCGTGCGCGCCGCCCCGCGACGGGCGCGGCGTCAGGAGCGTGTTCTCGTGAATCTCTATCCCCCGCTGCGCCAGCAATGGTTCGGCAACATCCGTGGCGACGTGCTCGCCGGCCTCGTCGTGGCACTGGCGCTGATCCCGGAAGCCATCGCCTTCTCCATCATCGCCGGGGTCGATCCCAAGGTCGGGCTGTACGCCTCGTTCTGCATCTGCGTGGTGATCGCCTTCGTCGGCGGCCGGCCGGGCATGATCTCCGCCGCCACCGGCGCGATGGCGCTGCTGATGGTCGGCCTGGTCAAGGACCATGGCCTGCAGTACCTGTTGGTGGCGACGCTGCTGACCGGCGTGCTGCAGATCCTCGCCGGCCTGTTGAAGCTCGGCGCGCTGATGCGCTTCGTGTCGCGCTCGGTGATCACCGGTTTCGTCAACGCCCTGGCGATCCTGATCTTCATGGCGCAGCTGCCGGAACTGATCGGCGTGCCCGCGCTGGTATACCCGCTGGTGGCGCTGGGCCTGCTGGTGATCTACGGCCTGCCGTGGCTGTCGCAACGCACCTTTGCCGGACTCGGCCTGTGGCTGCTGGTGTTGGGCGCCGCGTTGACCGCCGGCAGCCTCGATGCGCGTGCGCTGTATGCCGTGGCGGTGGTCGGTGCCGCGGCCCTGCTGCTCGGCCATCGCTGGACCCGGACGCTCGCGCTGCCGCCGCCGCTGGTGGCGATCGTGCTGCTGACCGGCATGGCGCTGTATTTCGGCATTGCCGTGCCCACCGTCGGCGACAAGGGCCAGCTGCCCGACAGCCTGCCGACGTTCCTGCTGCCGGACGTGCCGTGGACGCTGGAGACGCTGAAGATCGTGTTCCCGGTGTCGGCGACGCTGGCGGTGGTCGGCCTGCTGGAATCGATGATGACCGCACAGATCGTCGACGACATGACCGACACCCCCAGCGGCAAGAACCGCGAATGCATCGGCCAGGGCGCGGCCAACATCGCCAGCGGGCTGATCGGCGGCATGGCCGGTTGCGCGATGATCGGACAGTCGGTGATCAACGTGCAGTCCGGCGGCCGCGGCCGCCTGTCGGCGCTGGTCGCCGGCTGCGCGCTGCTGATGCTGGTGGTGTTCGCCGGCGCGTGGGTGCGGCAGATCCCGATGGCGGCGCTGGTGGCGGTGATGATCATGGTCTCGATCGGCACCTTCAGCTGGCGCTCGCTGGCGCAACTGCGCACGCATCCGAAGAGCTCCAGCGTGGTGATGCTCGCCACCGTGGCGGTGACCGTGGCCACCCACGACCTGGCGCGCGGCGTGCTGACCGGCGTGCTGCTGTCGGCGCTGTTCTTCGCGCGCAAGGTCGGGCGCATGCTGGACATCGCCAAGACCGAGGACGCCGAGGGCGGCCATGTCTACCGCATCAGCGGCCAGCTGTTCTTCGCCTCGGCCGGCAGCTTCGCTTCCGCGTTCGACTATGCGCACGCGCCGGCACGGGTCACCCTCGACCTGTCGCAGGCGCACCTGTGGGACATCAGTGCGATCGGCGCGCTGGACAAGGTGGTGCTGAAGTTCCGCCGCCATGGCGCCCAGGTGCAGGTGATCGGACTGAATGCGGCCAGCGCGGCCATGGTCGGGGACCTGGGCACGCATCATCGTGCCGACGCAGGCGCGGCACCACTGCATTGAGGCGCACAGCGGCAGCGCTGGCGACACCGCCTGCGCTGCCGTGTGCAGGTCAGCGAATGACGTTCGTGTTCCCGCGCCCGTCGATGCGGGAGCACGTGCAGCGCAACGCTGGTGACGCCGCCGCAGCGCGCCCTGACGCCACGACCACGCGGCCTGGCTAGCATGCTCCGCAACGGTGGCCACTCCCTGCCGCCGCACCATGCTGCGAGGACTCGCCGATGCGCCTGGAACACTGGCTGCTGCCGCCGCACGATTGGGTCCCCAGCCATCCGTTCCTGCCGGTCCTGCTGTACCGCCAGGCCGAACGCGATGGCGACGCCGCCGGCTTCGAACGCCGCTTCGCCGCCCACGGCTGGCCGCCGCAGTGGCGCGATGGCATCTACGATGACCACCACTCCCATTCCACTGCGCACGAGGTGCTTGGCGTGGCAAGCGGCAGCGCGCGGCGGCTCATCGGCGGCCCGGGCGGCCGCGACACCACGCTGGCGGCAGGCGACGCCTTGCTGCTGCCGGCCGGCAGCGGCCATTGCTGCATCGCCTCCAGTAGCGACTTCCTGGTGGTCGGCACCTATCCCGCCGGGCAGGACTGGGACATCTGCCGGCAGGCGCCCAGCGCCGAAACGACCCGGCGCATTGCCCAGCTGCCGTTCCCGCCCAGCGATCCCGTCGCCGGCCCGCAAGGCCCGCTTCTCCAGCACTGGAAGATGCCTGAGGGTCCGGGCTAGATCCGAGCGGGCATGACTTCCCGCACCCTGACTTCCCGCAGAAGACAGGGCCCGGCCCAGCAACGATGCTGCGGTCATCGTCAAAGGAACCGCCGCCATGCGCCTGCTGCTTTCCGTGTACACGCTCTCCCTGCTCGGCGCCGCCGCCAGCGCCAGTGCCGGCCCGCAGTTCTCCTCGCAGCAATGCGGCTTTTCCACGCCCTACGACGTCATCGTCGACCGGACCGGCGTCGCCCTGACGCGCAGCGCCGGCACCCCGAAGACCGTGTTCCTGCATGACGGCCGCCTGCAGGTGGACGGCGTCGCGCAGCCGCTCAGCAATGCCGACGCCAAGCGCGTGCGGCAGATGGAACAGGGCGCGCAGGCCCTGATGCCCGAAGTGGCCGGCATCGCCCGCGAAGTGGTCGGCATCACCTTCGATGCCTTCGGCGGCGTGGTCGAAGCGATCACCGGCAGCCGCAGCAAGGCGCGCAAGATCGAGCGGCACCGCGACGCCGCCCTCGCCCACCTGGACCGCACCCTCGGCAAAGGCCAATGGCAGAAGGAACCGTTCGACAAGGCATTCGAAGCCGACGTCAGCGCCGCCGCCGAGGAAATGGCCGGCGCGCTGACCCGCGGGGTGATGTTCGCGGTGTTCACCGACCGCACCGACGATATCGAGAAACGCACCGACGCGATGGAGAAGGACATAGATCGGCGCATGGACGCGCGCGGCAAGGCGCTGGAAGCCAGGGCCAATGCGCTCTGCGTGCAGGTCGCCGCGCTGGATGCGTTGGAGCAGCAGTTGGACTACCGGCTGCCCGGCGGCAAGCGTTTGGACCTGCTCGAACATGGCGACAAGCCAACCAAGCCGGCTGCATCCGACGAAGCGATCGTGGCCGCAACCACAGCGACGCAAAGTCAGGCGCACTGAGCGCAGGCAGCGACTAACCGCGGACGGAACCGCAGCTGCAGGGGCGCAGCACCAGTGCGGCGGCCATGCTCGCTGGCTCTGATGGGAAATGCCTCATGCCAGCGCGCGCCCTCGTCAGGGCGATCGAGAGACGCTGGCCTGCCATACCGCGCCGGCCGGATCGAACTCCGCGGTAGTCAATGCCGGCGCCCGCCAACCGAAGCCGCAGACCACCAGCGGCCCTTCGCGTAACGGGTCCATGCCGAATGCCTGCTCGATGTCCACTTCGTTGATCGCCGAGGTCACGAACGCGCCCCACTGCGCCTGCGTCGCGCACAAGTACAGCAACTGCGACAGGTGCCCGATATCCAGCAGCAACGCTCGATAGGCCTTGGGATGATGCCGATATTTCCAGTACATGCGCGCGTACCGCGGCGCCATCACCACCAGCACCGGCGCATCGGCGAACCAATGCTGACCGGCCACGGCGGTCCGTGCCAGCACGTCCAGCGCGATGTCCGGGGCCGGCAGCGGTTCCAAGGCGTGATCGACCGGGTGATAGTGATACACGCCCGGCGCGAGGCCGTGCACGCGCTGCACGATCAGATAGGCCTCGGTGGCGTGCAAGCCGCCGCCGGAGGGCGCGTTCTTTTTCAGGAATGCGGCGACACCGTCGGCCTCGACCCTGGCGCGTGCCGCGAACACGCGCTGCATCAACTGCGCGAATGCGGCCAGCGGCAACGCCCGCGCGGTATCGAAATTGCGACAGGTGGCGCGGCGCGCGAGCAACGCATCGAAGTCGTCCGCGCGCGCGTGCGGCAGCGGCAGGCGTGCGGCTGCCGCGCCGCGCTCGCCCACTTCCGCCGGCGGTGGACCGAGCTTCTCGCACAGGCCCGCCGCCGTGGTCAGGCCATTGGCCTCCATCGCCACGACGCTGTCGCTGCCTTGCCAGCGCCCGAACCGATGCACCAGCGCGGCAGGCCCCCACCAATAAGCCTCGCGCATGGTCGCATCGCGCTCGGCGAAACCGCCAGGCGCATCGTCGTTGTCGTGCAGTAGCAGGCCAACCTCCAGCAGACGCGTACCGGCAACGGCGCAATGCGACGGCAATGCTTGCGCATCGGTCCAATCGCCCGCACTGAGCGCGCCCAGCAGCTCGCGCTCCAGCGCATCGACCTCCAGCTCCTGCTCCAGATGCGGGGCCAGGGCCACCCATTGCCGCTCGCGCCGCAGGCCGTTGCCTCCTGCCAACAGCGAGGCCATATCGAAACGGCTGACCTCGCGCGGCTCGATGAATAGATGGAAACAGCGGCGCACACGCATGCGGAAAGACCTATTCAACTGGTGGGCGATTATGCCGATAGACATAGTGGTTGCGCCTTACGCGTCGCGCCCAATACCGCCCTTCCCTGCGAGATGACACGCCTAATGAATACCGCACGCCACGATCCGTTGCCTGCCGACATCGCCGACCGCCTGCTGGAGCTGCTGAGCAGCGACGACGCGTTCCGCGCCAGCTTCCAGGAAAATCCGGTCGCCGCCCTGGCCAGCCTCGGCTACAAGCCGGCCGATCAGGAGCTGGCCGCGGACCCGGCGCCACCCAAGCAAGGCGCGCCGTTCTACTGCATGACCTCGCAGCAACTGGCGTCGAAGGAAGAAATCGCCAAGGCGCGCAAGGAGTTGGTCAGCCACCTGACGGTGGGCGGCAACCATCACGTCATTTTCGCTTTCGAAGCAGGCAAGGTCGCCTCGACCGTCTCTCTCAAGTAAGCCGGCATCGTGGCGCTGGGCCATGCGGCGAACAGCGCCTTGATCCGCCGCTGCGCATCCGGGACCCTGTCCATCTGCGACAGGGTTTGCGCCGCCCAACGTGAAGCCATGCGCGTATCGGCGACATTCAAGGCCTGCAGCGACTGCGATACCGAGGCTTCGCCATAGGCGAGGCCTCGGTGTTCGCCGATCCAATCCGCCTGCACCAGCGCCTGCCGGTGCTCCCCGGCCGCCTGCAAGGTGAGGTATAGCGCCACCCGTGACTGCAGCAGATCGTCATCGCGCGGTGCCAGCAACGCGAGCGCCTGCGCATACTCGCCGCGCAAGCGGAGCTGACCCGCCTGCACGACCCGCAGCAACTTGCCCAGTGCCGGATCCGCCGATGTCTGCGCCCAAGTGCCTACAACCTCCAGCGTGCGCGCCGACAGCGCGTCGTCGCCCAGCCGTTGCGCCAGATAGGCGGAGGCGAGAATGAGCGCGGCGCGATCGGCCGCGTATGGCTCGCCCGGAAGAACCCTCTGTTGTATCTGCAGCTGGACGTTCTGCCATTGCCGCAGCCGCGGCAACACCTTGGCGGACGGCAACGTCAACGCCAGGACCGACAACTGCACGAAGCCGAACTGTGCCTGGGTGAAGTCGTTGGCCGAGCGACTGGCCTTGATCGCATCGCCGAGTTCGACGGCGACCTGATTCCATTTGCCCTGGTCCAGCTTCAGCGCGATCAGGTCCAGGCGCGGCACCATGTCATCGTTCGCATAGTCGCTCTTGGGAATGGCGCGCAGCCGCGCCTCGGCCTCGGCATACTTGCCCTGCAGCGCCAGCACATTGGCCAGGCGCCGGCCGGGTCCGCTCTTGTGCTGCAGCGCAATCCGGGTGAACTGTGCCTTGGCCTGCTGCAACTTTCCCTGCACCAGATACACGCGGCCGATGTCGTCGGTGGCGATCGACCGATACGGATCCTGCACGGTGTCGGCGGCGACGGCATGCGGCAATGCGTCGGCGAACCGATTGGCCTGGAACAGATGCCAGAACGCATTGCCGTGTGCGGCGAAGCTGTCCGGATACAAGCGCAGCAACTGCTCCCATCCTGCCAAGGCGGCCGGACTGTCCTGGAGTTCGTCCGCCCATGCCGCAAGATAGAGCCGGTCGCGTGCCGGCAGACGTGATGCGTATTGCTGTGCCTTCTGCAGATACGGCATCGCCGCAGCGCGGTCGGAGGCCGCTGCAAGCACCCGGGCGATGCCGACGTAGGCCAGCGCGAACTGCGGATCAAGCTCGATAGCCACGCGGAAATGCTGTTCCGCTTGCGTCCAGTTGCCCTGCCCCGTCGCCTCCAGACCCAATGCGTAGGAACGCAACGCATCCAGATTGGATGTGGTGACCTGCGGCAACGGCTTGGATGCCTGCTCGACCGACTGGATGGCTTCGCCGAGCTGCTGCCGCAACTGGCCGCTGACCGTGTCCACCGACGCCAACACCGACTCCAGCCCGCGTCCGGTCTGCGATTCGGTATGCACGGTCGCTTGCGTCGCCGGGTCGACCAATTCCACGGTAACGCGGATGCGGCCGTCCACTTCGGCGACGGTCGGCAGGATCACCGCGCGGGCGCCGTCACGCAGCGCGATCTCCGAGGCGACCGCGCGATCGAGCTTGCTGTCGGGACTACGCTTCATCCGGCACAGGGTGTCGCGCACCTTGAGGTCGCTGAGCAGGTTGACGTAACGCGATTGCTCCAGGCTGATCCGGAACGCCTGGTCGAGCGAAGCATCGAGCATCGCGTTGCCAGTGAGGTTGCGCAGGTCGGCGACCACGACCCAGTCGCGCTCGGCGAACGCGATGGCCGGCTCCGGCCGGCCGAAGAACAGCAGCGCGGCGACCGCCCCCAAGGTCAGCGTCGCCTCAGCCAGCAGCGCCGCCGGCCGCCGCCACAACGGGATGTCCCGCCACGCCTTCGGCGTCGGCTTCGGCGCGCGCAAGGGGGTGTTGCCGATCTCGCCGACTTCGTAGATCTCCTGCGCCGTGGGCACGCCCTTGAAGCGCCAGCGGCCGTGCGATTTCCACAGCAGGCGCTCGCCGCGCTCGCCCAGTTCGCGCGCGGCGCGGTGGGTCAGCGACTCGGCCACCGCCGACAGCAGGATCTGCCCGGGACGTGCCAGGGTCATCAGCCGCGCTGCGGTCGGCTTGGCCAGGCCCTCCACTTCCAACGGCTTGGCGCCGACCTGCACCGCGGCATCGCTGTTGCGCCAGGTCAGCACTTCGCCCACGTGCAGGCCGGCGCGCACGTTCAGTTGCAGCTTGCGCTGCGTGCCCAGCGCGTGCAGGCCGCGGCTGTAGTCCAGGGCGAAGCCGAGGCCGTCGATCGGGCGCTCGAACAGCAGCAGCAGGCCGTCGGAACGGTCGATCAGGCGCCCGCGCCAGCGCTGCTGCAGTTCCAGCACCAGCGCGTCGTGCAGTTTGAACAGCTCGGCGGCGTTGGCGTCGCCGAGCCGCTCCACCAGCGCCATCGAATCGCACAGGTCGGTCAACAGCAGGGTGCGTAGTTGCGGGACCTCGGGCTGAGGCGGGCGGACGTCGTTCATGGGCAGCTCGAGGGGGCCTGGATCAGGAGGGCGCGGCGGCGAGGTCGTGCCAGTACAAGCGGTTGCCGCCGAGGCGCTTGGCCTCGTACAGCGCGGCGTCGGCGTTGGCGTACCAGTCGTTCCAGTCGGACCGCGGATCGACCCGGCTGATGCCGATGCTGACCGGGCAGATGTGCGGCGCCGGATGCTGTACGCCGAGCAGGTTCTGCACGGTGGCAATGACGAACTCGCCGATGCGGCGCAGGTCTTCCACGGTGCCGGTCGCCACCAGCAGGCAGAATTCGTCGCCGCCGAGGCGGCAGGCGATGTCGTCCTGGCCGGCGACGGAGCGCAGGATGTTGGCGACGTTCTGCAGCACGCGGTCGCCGATCAGGTGGCCGTGCTCGTCGTTGATGCGCTTGAAGCGGTCGCAGTCGATCAACAGCAGGCCCGGCCCCAGCGAACGACCGTCGCGGCGGCACTCCTGCAGGCGCAGGATCAGGCCGCGGCGGTTGTGCAGGCCGGTCAGTTCGTCCGTGCGCACCAGCTCTTCGGTCTGGGTGAGCTGGTGTGAGGTGACATAGAGATTGTCCAGCGCCGCTTCCAGATCGTGGTTGCGGCGGCGCAGCTGGCGGATCAGGGTCTGCTCGTTCATCACCACGCGCATGACGGTACGGCGCAGGAAGTAGGCGACCAGGCTCGGATCGCGCTCCACCAGGCGCTGGAAGTCGTCGTGATCCAGCTCGACCAGCACGCCGTCGCTGGCGGCGATGGCGTCGGCGCTGCGCATGTGGCTGCCGATCAACAAGCCCAGTTCGCCGAAGAATTCGCCGTGGCCGAGATGCTTGACGACCAGGTCCTCGCCGAAATCCAGGTCGATCACGCCGCTGCCGATCACGAACATGGCGCTGCCGCCGTCGCCGCGCCGGAACAGCACGTCGCCGGCACGCACCGTGCGCGAACGGCCGAACTCGGAGAATAGACGCAGTTCCGCGGCGGTCAACACCGCCAGCTCATTGGGCTTGGGAGCGGCCACACCCATCGTCGAAATTGTCTCGCGTGCATTGGACGCGGCGCTGTCGCAGCTCATCCAGCTACCTACTACTCTTGGCGTCGCCGGCCATCTTGTGCGAAGCATAACATCTGAACACGGCGTTCACCGTAAGGTCGCAGCCAATCTCGCAGCCGACAGAGACGGCAAAAGGTCTGGAATCGCTTGCTGCCGCCGCGCTCGCGCCACGCGGTGGCGCGACCGCCTGGCGCACCGCATCGACACCGCATCACGCAGGGGCGCAGGCCGCCGCGCGGAAAAAAAAGCCCGGGCGAACCCGGGCTCTCCGCTCCCTGGGGATCGGCAAGCAACGGCCGCCGGGCTACAGGTCAGGCAGCTTTTTCACCGTGGAACTGCTCTTCTTCCGTCGAGCCCTTCAGTGCGGTGGTGGAGGACTGGCCTTGCTGGATCGCCTGGGTCACCGCATCGAAGTAGCCGGTGCCGACCTCACGCTGGTGCTTGACCGCGGTGAAGCCGCGATCGGCGGCGGCGAACTCGGCTTCCTGCAACTCGACGAAGGCGCTCATCTGCCGGCGCGCATAGCCGTGGGCCAGGTTGAACATCGAGTAGTTCAGCGCATGGAACCCGGCCAGGGTGATGAACTGGAACTTGTAGCCGTAGCGCGCGATCTCCTGCTGGAACGTGGCGATGGTCGCATCGTCCAGGTTCTTCTTCCAGTTGAAGCTCGGCGAGCAGTTGTAGGCCAGCAGCTTGCCCGGGAACTTGGCGTGGATCGCCTCGGCGAACTGGCGTGCGAAGGCCAGGTCCGGCTTGCCGGTCTCGCACCAGATCAGGTCGGCATACGGGGCGTAGGCCAGGCCGCGGCTGATCGCCTGGTCCAGGCCCTTGTTGGTCTTGAAGAAACCCTCGACGGTGCGCTCGCCGGTGGTGAACGGGCGGTCGTTGGGGTCGATGTCGCTGGTCACCAGGTCGGCCGCCTCGGCATCGGTGCGCGCGACCAGCAGCGTCGGCACGCCCAGCACGTCGGCGGCCAGGCGCGCGGCGTTGAGCTTCTCGATCGCCTCGCGGGTCGGCACCAGCACCTTGCCGCCCATGTGCCCGCACTTCTTCACCGAGGCCAGCTGGTCCTCGAAGTGCACGCCGGCCGCGCCGGCCTCGATCATCGCCTTCATCAGTTCGAAGGCGTTGAGCACGCCGCCGAAACCGGCCTCGGCATCGGCCACGATCGGCTGCAGGAAGTCGATCTCGTCCTTGCCCTCGGCGTGGTGCAACTGGTCGGCGCGCAGCAGCGTGTTGTTGATGCGCTTGACCACCGCCGGCACCGAGTCGGCCGGGTACAGCGACTGGTCGGGGTACATCTGCCCGGCCAGGTTGGCGTCGGCGGCGACCTGCCAGCCGGACAGATAGATCGCGTTGAGCCCGGCCTTGACCTGCTGCATCGCCTGGTTGCCGGTCAGCGCGCCCAGCGCGTTGACGAAGTCCTTTTCGTGCAGGGACTTCCACAGTTTCTCGGCGCCGAGCCGGGCCAGCGAATGCTCCACGTGCACGGTGCCGCGCAGGCGCACCACGTCGGCGGCGGTGTAGTTGCGGGTAATCCCGGCCCAGCGCGGATCGGTGTCCCAGGCGTGCTGAATCTGTGCGGCGGTCTGCAACGTGGTGCTCATCTTGCGCTCTCCTCGGAATGGATACGGCGATGCAACGGTGGAGCGGTGTATCGGATGAAACGCATGGAAGGCACGGGAGAGGTCAGGCGCAGGAATGGCGCTTTCACGATTCCCCATTCCCGATTCCCCACTCCCAGCTCCAATCAATCGATCAACTGGTAAGCCGGCAAAGTCAGGAACTCGGCCAGCTCGTCGCTGCGGGTCAAGGTGTCCAGCAGCGCAATGGCGTCGTCCAGGCGGTTGCCGCCGGGCAGCAGCGCGCGTTCGCCCAGGCGCGCCGGCAGCTGGCGCATGCACGCGTCGAACAGCGCGACGTCGATCGCGGTGCCGTCGTCCAGGTGCAGGCCGCCCACGTGTAGCCACTGCCATAGCTGGCTGCGGCTGATCTCGGCGGTGGCCGCGTCTTCCATCAGATGGTGGATCGGCACGCAGCCGTTGCCGTCCAGCCACGCCGCCAGGTAACGCACACACACTTCGATGTTGCCCTCGAAACCGGCGCGGGTGATCGTGCCGACCGATGGCGCGATCAGCGTGTCGCGGTCGGCCTGCACGTCCTCGCGGCGCACGGCGTGCTGGTTCGGCGCGCGCATGTGCTCGTCGAAGATGGCGCGGGCGATCGGGATCAGCGCCGGATGCGCGACCCAGGTACCGTCGTGACCGGCGGTGACTTCGCGCAGCTTGTCCGCACGCACCCGCGCCATCGCCTGCTCGTTGGCGGCCTCGTCGTGGCCGATCGGGATCTGCGCGGCCATGCCACCCATCGCATGCGCGCCGCGGCGGTGGCAGGTGCGGATCAGCAGTTCCGAATACGCCTTCAGGAACGGCTGGGTCATGGTCACCTGGCCGCGCTCGGGCAGTACCCGGTCGGGGTGGCGGCGGAAGGTCTTCAGGTAGGAAAAGATGTAGTCCCAGCGGCCGCAGTTCAGGCCGACGATGCGCTCGCGCAGCGCATGCAGGATCTCGTCCATCTCGAACACCGCCGGCAGCGTCTCGATCAGCACGGTGACCTTGATCTGGCCCTGCGGCAGGCCTAGCATCGCCTCGATGTGCGACAGCGCGGCCTCCCACAGCGCGGCCTCTTCCATCGACTGCAGCTTGGGCAGGTACAGGTAGGGGCCGCGGTCCTTGGCCTGCAGCGCGCGGCCGTTGTGGAAGGCGAACAGCGCCGCGTCGAACAGGCCGCCGGCCAGCGCCTGGCCATCGACCAGCACATGCTTCTCGTCCAGGTGCCAGCCACGCGGGCGCACGATCAGCACCGCCTGTTCGTCGTAGGGCTTCAGCGCATAGCGCTTGCCCGGGCTGCCGTCGCGCGCCGGCGCGCTGAAGCTCAGCGTGCCGGCCACCGCCTCGGCCAGCGCGCGCTGCCCGGCGACCAGGTTGCGCCAGGTCGGCGCGGTCGAATCCTCGAAGTCGGCCATGTACACCTTGGCCCCGGAGTTCAGCGCGTTGATGACCATCTTCGGATCGGTCGGGCCGGTGATCTCGACGCGGCGGTCCTGCAGCGCGGCCGGCAGCGGCGCCACCTGCCAGTCGCCGGCGCGGATC
>NZ_CAPJ01000451.1 GCF_000331775.1 Xanthomonas translucens pv. translucens DSM 18974 | reverse complement strand
GGAAGTTTCATCGTCCGAAAACATTTGTCAGCAATATCAAATGTGCGGACCTAAAGATCACTTCATAGCTGTGCACATTTCACTTATGCAACCCACTCGCCTACACGCAACCGCGCGGACGTCAGTATGCAGCCGGTCCAGTGGGCGCCAAAGCCAAGGAGAGGATGCAATGAAGCACCAACGCAGGCACATTCGTTTCGGCCGCAGGCAGTTCGGCCAGGGCATGACCGAGTACATCATCATCGTGGCCCTGATCGCGATCGCGGCGATCGGCGTTTTCACGTTCTTCGGCGGCACCGTCCGTAGCCAGGTCGCAGGTATGGCGCAGGAGTTGTCGGGCAAAGATGCCGACCAGATGATCCAGCGCGCCGGCACACGCGCGGACAAAGCGCAGGGCCAGGCCGACAAGGACAAGGGCATGGCCGCCTACAACGGCAACAAGTAACGCCCTTGCCACCATCTGCCCGAGCAAGGGCAGATGGTGGCATGTCATCGGTTGTGCAGACAGCAGCCATAGGCAGGCCCCTGCACTTTAGTGAGTAACCCAATCCATGGAACCCAACCGGGCACGATGCGCATGCGTCGCGCTCTGCACGGTGTATTGCCTGAAGGAAGCCGCATGGTGATCATCGTCGCCAACGCCCCCCCGACCACGAGTGCCGCGCCAGCCCCAGCGTGCACCCGTTCCAGAGTGGAAGGGCAGTCCATGCCGATGGTGCTGGTGTTTTTGATGGTGCTGTGCGTTGGCTTGCTGGTGACATTCAACACTGGCCAGGTGGTCGGCAAGAAAGTCGAACTCACCAACGCCGCTGATGCCGCGGCGTACAGCATCGCTATCGAGCAGGCGCGCGCGCGCAATTTCGCGGCCTATCTGAATCGCGGACGCGTTGCCAATGAGGTGGCGGTCGCGCAGATCGTCAGCCTGAACTCCTGGCTGACCATGGTCCATTCCACCACGGTCCACTTCGAAAAATTCAACAAGTTCGCTGAAGTTCTGCTGTTTTGGGTACCTGGCCTAGAGGAAGCGCTGATCGCCATTGATCGCGCAATGACCGTGCTTAACAGAGCCATCAAGGCCTTCCGAACCATCTTTCTGCAGGCCGCGAATTTCACCACGACCTGGCTGGACCGGGCACTCGACCACCCCTATTCGTTGGCCGCTGAGGCAGCAACAAGTACGTTCGCGTCAGAAGCCAACGTCTTCACGATGGCAAGCAAAGTGGTCAAGGACAACGTGCCAGATGCCGACCTGACGACGGCCGGCAAATTCCTGCTTGCAAACAACGTTCGCTTGGCCGGCAACCAACTTCAATCCTATGATCCTGGCCGTGGCGCAGGTCTGAGACGCGTCAATCAAGGCGGCGAGCGTTATCGCAATGTCGTGATGGCGTCTCGCGACACGTTCACGCGCGCGCGCGACGGCACCGCGTTCGGGGTGTTCAACAACAATGGCGGCACCGACATGGTCGAGTATGATCGCTGGTCGGGCGTGGACGCCTTTCAGTTCCAGCTGCCCTTGTTCTTGAAGACCTTCAAGTTTCCAATCGGCTGGGGCGGTACCCAGGCGGTGAGCGGGCGCAAACCGAATTTCTTCGCCGGCATGAACAATGGGCAGGGTTGGAAATCCCCCTATGACGGTCACCGCTACCAAGCCTACAACGGCACCCGCAGTAGCGATATCGCTGGCAGATTCATCGAAGGCGACCCCGCTGTCTCGCCGGAATTCAGGCGCGACAGGGCATTCATCAGTGGCTATCGCTATGGCATCAGCCCCCTGTATCACGACGTCAAGGACACCTATTCGCAAAGTCCTGATGGCCCCAACGCGGGGCCGATCTATACCGTCGAAGTGGGCACTCAGATCGCCAAGGCTCGTACCAGTTCCGCGCTGAAGATCGGGAGCGGACGCATGCAACTCAACGACGAGGCGCACGGCGAGCAACTGCGTGCGATGGCAAGCGCGCAGGTCTACTTCAACCGGCCCTATGAACTCAGCGCCTTCCGGCGCTCGGTGTGGGGCAGAGGCGATGGAAAGTTCGAAAAAGGTAGCCTGTTCAGCCCTTACTGGCAGGCACGCTTGGTGAAGACTCCCGATTTTGACCGTAGATTCCTGGTGACTGCTCCATGATGTTATCGACCAACCGACTTCGACCCTTGGCACTTGTGTGCATGGCTTCTCTCGCTTTCACCGCAGGTTGCCAATCGCATGATGCGGCAGAAAGCAATAGCGGCGAAGAATCTTCGTCCTCCGAAAGTGGCGTCAAGTTACTACCCGCACTCCACGTGGTCCTGACATGGGAATCGCGCATGGGAGGCGAAAACTGGGAGCGCAAGAACTATCAGGCGAAGCTGGATGCCTGTCGTAGTTCAGGCATGCCTATGCGCGCGCTCTCCGCAGAAGAAGAGGCGAAGCTGGGAACAGGCGAGGTCGAGATCATGATCGACGCCCACCGTCAGTTCGCACATCAGGTCAGTTGGAAGCTTGGCGTCGACGGCGACAGCGCGCAAGCCACCTGCATGATCAAGCTTGAGCAACACACGGATAAGAGCAGTGTCGAAGACACGAGCGGCATGTACACCGCGCTGGATAGCGACGCCCGAACCCAAGAGCGTCAGAATGTTCAGTCAATTGGCTGGAAGTTGGCGGGCGAGAGCCAGATCAAGGGACAGTCGTGCACGCGCTGGCAAAACGGCAAGCAGGAAGTGTGCATGTGGTCTGGCGGCACCAAGTGGGGCTTTTCCGATTCGCCAGCCGATGTTGCTGGCTGCACGGTTGACGGCGCAGGCAACTATCTGCAATCCATTCCACTGGACGCAAAGCCGCTCCAGGGTGGCAACGGTTGCTTGCTGCAGGTCAAGTCGTTCAGCCTCGGCAGCGGTCTGATTCCTTCCAACGTGGCGGGTGAGAAGGAAGAAAACTAGGAGGACTCAGGATGAAGACGACGTTCTTTTCACCAGCGCGCAGGATGCGCGGACAGGGGATGGTGGAGCTGGCGGTGTGTGCCGCCGTGATCGTGCCGCTGTTCCTGCTGATTCCCGTCGTCGCCAAACTGGGGCATAGCAAGCAGATGGCGATGCAGGCTGCACGCAATGCCGCCTGGGAGGCCAGCGTGGCCAACAACTATCAACCGCCGAGCCGCGCGCTGTTGCAGCAACGAGCGCTGGACCGCAACTTTGCCGATGCCGATACGCCAATTACTAGTCGTGTGTCTAGCAGCAGTGGCGCTTTCGCCGACCAGATGCTCAATATTTTTTCGAACAGGAAGCTACTGGAAAAGAGCGACCTGTCAATCACGCGGACCAGCAATAGCGGTTCGCCCGGCTATGTCGACAAGGCGGCCGCGCTGGTACCGCGGAATTTTGCCGAGAACGCGTTCCCCCCCAATCGCAACGGCTATGTCACTGCAGAGGTGGCACTGAACTATCGCGACCTGAAGACAACGGATGGGCGACCTGCGCGTTTCCTGGAACCGCTGGACAATCTCAATCTGGTCGACAAGCGCCACCAGACCCTGTTGACGGATGCCTGGAATGCTTCCGGTCCGCGCAGCGGACCGCGTAGCGTGGTCAGCGCGGTGCGTCCGTTGGCGCCGGTGTCGTACTTCAGTGGTCTCGATCGCATCTTCGACATGGTAAAGCCGTTAAAGCCCATCCTGCCGATGGTCGGCTCACTCGGCGACCTGGAACTGGGCACCATCGAGCCGGACATCGTGCCCTCGGACAAGCTGGCAAACTCGCCGGTCAAGCCATGAGCGCGCGGGTCTGCCATCGCATGCGCGCGAGCGCGCTGGGCGCGCTGCTGTCCGGTCTGGCGGCGCAGCCGGTGCGCGCCGTGGACTGGCCCGACGTCCCGGTCCCGGACGCGGCCTCGGGGGAGGTCGTGTCCGATCACATGCTCTACAACGGTATCGCGATGCGCGCCAGCCGTTTCAGCGTCGCCCAGTCGCCGCGGCAGGTCGAGCAGTTCTATCGAAAGGAATGGGGCGATCTGGTCGTGGCGACGCCGGCCGGCAGCAAGACCGTGCTCGGCCACATGACCAAGAGCGGCTATTACATCACGGTGGAACTGAGCGGCGACGCCAATCGCACGCAGGGCCAGATCGGGGTGATGGAAATTCCGAAGAAGGATCTTCCCGCCGACGAGGTCGGCAAAGGCTTCGGGCGCCTACCTGACACGCAGGTCGCCGAGGACATCGTCTACATGGATACGCCGCGTCACGTCAGGACACTGAGCATGCTCAACCGCTATACCCCGCTGCAGAACCAACAGTACTACGCGCGGCACTTCGCGGCGCAGGGCTATGCCCGCGACGGCTCTTCGTCGGCGTGTACGGCGAGCAGCCCGCATTGCGTTTCCCGTTTCACCCGGCAGGACGATCGCGTGACGGTCACCGCGAGCCGAGGGCAGACCGGCACCGTGATCGTGGCGGTGGTCGAATGAACGCGCTCGCCGTGCCTGGCCGACATCTGCAACGCGGCCAGTCCACGATCGAATACACCGTGGTGGTCGTGGCCCTGGCGATCGTGCTGATCGCCAAGCCCGATGTGATCACCGAACTGGTGACAGCCCTGAAAGATCTCTATGCCGCCTTCGTCTACGCCATCTCGGCGTCCGACGTGCCGGTGGGTTGATCCCCTTCCCTCGCGATGACCCACCCGACGGCGCCTCTTCATGCAGAAACCCAAACTCAGCAAGAACGTCCTTTTCATCCTGATCGCGGTGGTCATGGCCGGCCTGGCCGCCTTCATCGCGGTCAGCTACATCCGCACCACCGTGGCCGAACGCACCCAGGACAATCGGCCGATGGTCGACGTTGCGGTGCCGGTGAACGATCTGCCGCAGGGGGCGATCCTGCAGGGCGGCGATCTGGCCTTGCGTACGATCCCAGCCGAGTTCGCGCCTGCGGATGCAGTGACACCTGACAACCACGCACAGTTCGAAGGCAGGATGCTGCGCGCGCCGGCGCGTGGTGGTGCGCCCTTGAGCGCCAGCGCCCTGGTTCCGTTGTACGACCAGTTCTCGCGGCTGATCCCCAAGGGCAAGGTCGCCTACACGATGAGCGTGGACGAGAACAATTCGATCTCGGGCATGATCGCGCCGGGCGACCTCATCGACCTCTTCTTCGTCAAGGACGCCACCACCGGCGACAGCGGCGGGGCGGGAACCGGTGCGCAGGTGTTCCCGCTGCTGCAGAAGATCAAGGTACTGGCGGCCGGCAGCCGCATCGGCGAAGCGCCGACGCCGAAGGAAGGCGAGGAATCCAACACGTCCACCGGCTTCTCCAGCGTCACCCTGGAGCTGGATCAGTACCAGGCCAAGCAGTTGGCCGTCGCCTCCAAGGTGGGTGCGGTGAGAGTGCTGTTGCGCGAAGTCCAGGACACCTCGCCCGGTGCAGCGGCAGGCATGAGCGAAAGTCAGTTGTTGCGATTGCTGGGATCGGGCGATCCGGCAAACACAGGCAGCGGAAGCAGCCGCGTTGAGTTCATCATTGGCGGAAAGGGTTAAGCATGACGCAAGCAACACGCCGTCGCAGGAGCAAGGCCGGGACATCGGCGCCATGGTTGGCCGGCTTGCTGCTGGCGGTCATCGGCGGATGGAACGCATCGGCCCAACAGGCCGCAACGTCCGCGGCGGCGACACGGCCCGCCGGGCAGAGCACCGCAGCAGCGGCCGGCCAGACGACGGAAATCCCGTCGGCAGAGCAGGCGCAGCTGATGGCGCAAGGCCGCCAGGTAGACCAGCTCAAGCAGGCGGCCGAATCGCCGATCCAGGAACTGGGCAACAGCGGCTCGACGGCGGGCGGCGGCGTCGCCCTGGCCGGCGACAGGAAGCCCTCGATCGCGCCGCTCATCCAGCCGTCGCAAAGCATCTATGCCGGCGAGGCAGTGGTGCGGCGCGTGCCTGGTGCACTGCGCCGTATCGCGGTAGGCGACGGCGAGGTCCTGAGCGTCTTCTCGGTCGGCAAGTCCGAGTTGGTCATGATCGGCACCAAGCCCGGCGACACCAACGTGCACTTGTGGATGTCCGATGGCAGCCAGCGCGACGTCAACGTGACGGTGAGCGGCAGCAAGTCCGAGGGTGCTGCGGACACCGTGCGTGAACTGCTGGGCAATACGCCGGGCGTTACCGTGCGGGCCATCGGCGCCAATGTGGTGATCTCCGGCAACGACATCGATGCCGCTACAACGGCGAAGATCCAGGCCTTGCAGAAGATCTATCCGCAGGTGTTGAACTTCGCCGGGGCCGACCCGGTGGGCATGCGGCCGATGGTGCAGATGGACGTGTCGATCATGGAGTTCAACAAGAACGCCGTGGAGGATCTGGGCATCCGCTGGGACAGCACCATCGATGGTCCGATCGGCGGCCTGATCCGCGACGTGACCACGAACAATTACTTCCGCGTGCTGCCGCAGGACAACCAGACCTTTCAGGACATCAAGGATCGGTTGCCCACCAAGCTGCCCGGGCCGCAGGGCTACTTCGGCATCGCCACAACGATCGCCTCGAAGATCAACCTGCTGATGAGCCGCGGCAAGGCCTGGGTACTGGCACAGCCCAAGCTGAGCGCCAAGAGCGGCAGCAATGCGACCTTCCTGGTCGGCGGCGAAGTTCCGATCGTGGTGCCTTCGGTGCTTGGGCAGACCCAGATCGAATACAAGGAATACGGCATCCGTCTCAACATCAACCCGACGGTCAATTCCTCCAATCAGGTCAACACCTCGATCATGGCGGAAGTCAGCAGGATCGATCCGTCGGTGTCGGTGCAGGGCGTGCCCGGCTTTCTGACCCGGCGCGTCGAGACCGAACTGAACGTCAATGCCGGCCAGACCATCGTCATCTCCGGTCTGCTCGATCGGGAGGCATCCAAGGCCGTGGACAAGATGCCGCTGCTGGGCGACATCCCGATCCTGGGCAAGCTGTTCCGCTCCGACGGCTTCCGTGGCAACAAGACCGAACTGGTGGTTTTCGTGACCCCGCGCATTGTCAGCCCGACCTCGCCGGAGAACCTGCAGGATCTGCGGCGTGGCGACGCGATCGAGAAGGCGTTGCAGGACGACATCAACCCCAGACAAGACAAGTTGATCAAGTAATTCCCACGCAGCGCGAAAGGTCCACCGTCATCATGTTCACAGTGCTGATCACTACCCCAGGAGGCGATACGCGACAGGTCAAATGCATGCACCGCGAGTGCGGCATCGGCCGCGCCGATGCCAATCTGGTCATGCTGCAGGGCTGGAACATTGCCGGCAAACACGCCACATTGCTGCGCGAGGAGGAAGGCGTGTTCATCCTGCCGCTGGGCGGGCGCGAGCCGATCACGCTCAACGGCAAGGTGGTGCTGGCCAAGCAGGGCCCGATCGACGGCAGCGACGAGATCCGCATCGGCCAGTACATGCTCAAGGTCAGCGGTGACGAGGCGCGCATCGCCAGGCAGACGCCGGCCGCCAACGACGGTAGCGCGGCCAGGGCCGCGGAGGCGGCGGCATCGACGACCGAGGCCACCTCTGCCGCTGCGCCTGCCGTGCCTGCGGCGACCGACATGGTCGTGGCAGGCCCGCCGCCGTCGGACATCGCGACCTGGAGAACCAAACTGCACATGGCGCTGGTGCAGCAGATGGATCTGCGGCGTATGGATGTGCGCAGCATGGGCGACAGCGCGCTGCGCGACAGCACGATCAACCTGATCGACGACATCCTCAAGCGTGAGTTCAGCGATCTGCCCGCCGACATCAACCCGCGCCGGCTGGCCAAGCAGGTGCTGGACGAGGCGATCGGACTGGGGCCGCTGGAAGATCTGATCGACGACCCGACCGTCACCGAAATCATGGTCAATGCCCACGACGACATCTTCATTGAGCGTGCCGGGCGCATCCAGAAATCGGACGTGGTGTTCTCCAACGAACGCGCCTGTCTGGCCGCGATCGAGCGGATCGTTACCCCCTTGGGGCGGCGCATCGACGAAAGCTCGCCGTTGGTCGATGCGCGCCTCAAGGACGGATCGCGCGTGAATGCGGTAATCCCGCCCGTCGCCCTGCGCGGGCCGAGCATCAGCATCCGAAAGTTCGCCACGCGCCGGTTGATGGGCGAGGACCTGCTGAAGTACGGCTCGCTGAACCAGGCGATGCTGGATTTCCTGATCATGGCGGTGCGCGAGCGCCGCAACGTCGTGGTGTCCGGCGGTACCGGCTCGGGCAAGACCACGCTGCTGAACATCCTGTCGAACTTCATCCCCGATAGCGACCGCGTGGTGACCATCGAGGATGCGGCCGAACTCAAGCTGGTGCAGCCCAATCTGGTGGCGCTGGAGGCGCGTCCCGCCAACATGGAGGGCAAGGGTCAGATCACCATCCGCGACCTGGTCAAGAACGCGCTGCGCATGCGCCCCGACCGCATCGTGGTCGGCGAGTGCCGCGGCGGCGAATGTCTGGACATGCTGCAGGCGATGAACACCGGCCACGAAGGCTCGCTGACCACCGCGCACGCCAACAACCCGCGCGAGACGCTGTCGCGCCTGGAGGTGATGGTGATGATGGCCGGCATGGAACTGCCCATGGCGGTCGTGCGCGAACAGATCGCCTCGGCGGTCAACCTCATCGTGCACCAGCGCCGCTATCCCTGCGGCTCGCGCAAGGTCAGCCACATCACCGAAATCACCGGCATTGAAAGCGGCACCATCCAGATGCAGGATCTGTTCCTGTTCAAACCCACCACCTACCACGGCCCGGACGGCAAGGTCGCCGGCAACTTCGTCGCGACCGGCGCGGTGCCCGAGTTCTACGAAGAGCTCGCCGAACGCGGCGTGTCGGTGGACCTGGGCATCTTCCGCAACCAGGGAAGCGCGCGCTGATGGCACTTTGGCTGATCGCCCTGCTGGTGTTCGCCGGGACCGTGATGGCGTTCGTGCTGATCGCGCGCTCCGGCGAGCGGTTCCTGAAGCGCTACCGCGAAAGCTTCATGGACCAGGCGCGTATGAACCTGACGGACATGTTTTTGTTCCTGGATCCCGCGCAGGTCTACATGATCAGCGCGGTGGTGATGGTGCTCGTTCCGCTGATCATCTGGATGCTGACCGGCAGCCTGATCATCGCGGTGCTGATCGGCATCTTCCTGATCTTCACGCCACGCAAGATCTACGCGTTCCTGCGCAAGCGCAGGCTGGAGCAGATCCAGGAGCAGCTTCCCGACGCGCTGCAGATGCTGTCCAGCAGCCTGCGCGCCGGCGTCGGCTTCGCGCCGGCGATGGAGATACTGGTCCAAGACGGGCAGCCGCCGCTGGCGCAGGAACTGGCGCTGGTGCTGCGCGAACAGCACATGGGCATTCGCGCCGAAGAGGCGATGGAGAATTTCAGCAAACGCGTCCCCATCACCGATGCCGAGCTGTTCGTCTCGGCGGTCAACATCTCGCGCGAGGTCGGCGGCAACCTGGCCGAAACCCTGGCGACACTGGCTGAGACGCTGCGCCGGCGCCTGACCATGGAGAAGAAGGTCAAGTCGCTGACCGCGCAGGGCCGCCTGCAAGGCATCGTGATGGCGATGCTGCCGGTGTTCCTGATCGGCTATCTCAGCCTGATGTACAGCGAAACCATGCAGCCCATGTTCCACAGCTGGCACGGCTGGGTGGTGATCACCCTCTGCCTGGTCATGGAATACCTGGGCTACCGCCTGTGCAAGAAGATCATGACGATCGACGTATGACCTGGATGCTCGCCCTCGTCGCGCTTCTGGCCGCCGGTGCCGTCGCGCTGGTGGTCATCGGCACGCGCGGGGTGATCCGCGAAGTCGAGCTCGAAGACCGTACCTATTACGATCCCCTGCCGCGGCTGATGCAGTTGATGTGGCCGCTGGTGACCGTGCTGACCCGGCGCATCGCCCCGCACCTGAGGGTCGCGCAACTGGAGCAGACCCATCGGCACCTGCAGGCGGCCGGCCAGGACTACACCCTGTCGCCGGAAGAATTTTACGGCTTGCGCATGGCCAGCGCGCTGGTGGTGATCGCCTTCTTCCTGCTGTGCACCGGAATGCTCGGCCATCTGGGCATCGGCTCGGGCCTGATGTGCCTGATGTTCGGCGGCCTGCTCGGCTGGCTGTACCCGGCCCTGTGGCTGGGCGAACGCCGCAAGGCGCGGCACAAGACCGTCGTGCGCGACCTGCCGATCTATCTGGATTTCATCACCATGTCGGTCGAGGCCGGCCTGAACGTCACCGGCGGCATCGAGCAGGCGGTGGCCAAGGGCCCCGCCGGCGCGCTGTCGCAGGAGTTCTCGCGCATGCTGCGCGACCTGCGCGCCGGCCTGCCCCGTGCCGAGGCATTGCGGCGCATGGCCGAACGCATGGACATCGCACAGATCACCAGCTTCACCAGCGCGCTGATCCAGGCCGACAGGGTCGGCGCCAACCTGAGCGATACGCTGCGCGCGCAAGCCAACCAGCGCCGCGAGGAACGCTTCCTGCGCGCCGAGAAGCTGGCGCTGGAGGCACCGGTGAAGATGATGCTGCCGCTGGTCATGTTCTTCTTCCCGCTGATCTTCCTGTTCCTGGGCTACTTCATCTACTTGAAGATGCTGCAGGAGGGCATCCTGTGAAGCGCGGATGCATCGAACGCAGCGGCGGCACGTCGATCCCGCGCGTGTGGGCGGCGGACACCTGGTGGTCGCGCGCGCGCGGGCTGCTGGCGCGCCCGGCGCTGGCCGCGGACGGATCGGAGGCCTTGCTGATCCGCCCCTGCGCCAGCGTCCACACCATCGGCATGGTCTACCCGCTGGACCTGGTATTCCTGACACGCGACGACGCCGTGCTGGAGTGGCGCGAGAACGTCAGGCCGTACCGGGCCGCGCTGTGCCGACGCGCCGCGGCCACCATCGAGTTCCATGGCGGTGCGCTGGACCGCCTGCAACCGCAACGCGGCGAACACTGGCACTGGCGCGCCACCGCGCTCGCGCCTTCGGACACGGGAGCCTGGTCATGAAAGCACGCGTCCGCGCACCGCGCAGCCGCTCATCGATACGCGGCCAATCCATGGTGGAACTGGTGATCATCACGCCGGTGCTGTTGTTCCTGTTGTTGGCTGTTATCCAGGCGATACTGCTGTACCGGATGAAGTCCACCCTCGATTACGCCGCGCTGCTGGCCGCGCGTGCCGGCGCGGTGAGCGGGGTGGATCGCATGCAGATGCGCAACGGCTTGGCCAAGGGCATGATGCCGCTGTACGCGCACGATACCGGGCAGGCCGCGCTGGAACTGGCGTACGGCAAGGCGTTGGCCGACCTTACGCTTCACGGCCACATTACCGTCATCAATCCGACCCGCGCCGCGTGGAACAATTTTCGGGAGCGCCAGTACGACGGCCGCTATGCGCTGCCCAACGACACGCTCGCCTATCGCAGCGACGCGGTCGGCAGCAGCGGCGTCAACGTCCAGGACGCCAACATCCTCAAGGTCAAGGTGGTCTATGACGCGCCCTTGGTCGTTCCTTTCGTCGGCTGGGTGCTGGGAGGAAAGTCGGAATATCTGAAACCTGACACGTTCGAATCGTCCACGCTCCCAGCTTTCAGCAAGCGCCTTCCGATCGAGAGCTACGCCATCGTGCGCATGCAGTCGCCGATCTATAAGCAGGGGAATCTGGACCAGTGATGCAGAGATTTCCACTGCTGGCCTCGGTTGCGCTGCTGTGCCAGGCCATCGTCGGCACGGCCTGCGCCGCGGATGGCGCCTTCTCCGGCGTGGCACAGGTCATGACCAATCAGTTGGGCAGCCTGAGCCGGATCCAGCCGCGCGGCGCCTCGCAGCTGGTGACGGTCTATTTTCGCGACGATGCGCTGCGCATCCAGTTCAAGGATGCCAGCGGCACGCCGTATGCGCTGATCCTGGCGAAGGACGCGCCAACCGGCTGGATCGTGGGCCAGCAGGGCGGCGCCATGCCGGTGCCCGGCATGCGCTGGCCGCTGCGCTTCGACCCGGAACACCCCTGCGCGGGCCTGGGCATCTTCGCCGACTGCCGGCGTAGCGACAGCGGTCTGCGTGCAGGCCGGCCCGCAGTGCAGTGGCGCTATCGCATGGTCAATCCGGGCGGCCCGGGAATGACCCGGCAGGGCACGATGTGGCTGGACCGCGAGACCGGTCTGGTGCTCACCTACCGCAGCAAGACCGGACTGGAGCAACCGCAGCAGTGGGACATCCAGCGCGTCGAGTACGGCCCGCAAGCGGATGCGCTGTTCC
The DNA here is from genome assembly GCF_000331775.1 of Xanthomonas translucens pv. translucens DSM 18974. Next base: position 6,009 of record NZ_CAPJ01000451.1, on the reverse strand, counting down.
AGCCGCCCGACCTTGCGCACTGATCCAGCTTTGCACTTTGCTGCGCGGTCCTCCGCCCGCAGCCGGTGACGCGGGTTCATGGTTCCCCAACAAGATCGACCGAGCCCGCCGTTACACTATTTTCGTTCGTCCCCCGACCAAGGAGTATCTCTGTGAAAAAAGCAGTAGCGGCGACGTGGGTCCTGGCCGTCATCGCCAGTCTGAGCGCCTGCAAGAAGCATGAGCAGGCTGCCCATCCAGACGATCAGGCAGCTCCCCCCGCGACGACCGCCAGCGGCGCGCGGGAAACTCCCGCGCAGCGCGCCGCCGTCAGTACGGCATTCGACCCGGCCAGCCTGCCGGTGTCCAGCGCGCCGCTGGGAGACTTCCCGTACATTGCCCTACCCAGCGGCTATGTCGCGGGAGCCACACCAGATATTGCCGATTTCGATCAGGTGCCGTTCTGGACCGGCGATCGCCTGCAGCCGGTCGAGGGCAAGGTCTGGTCGGCGCACATCGACGCGGCGCAGGGCAAGACCTTCTCCGACCTGGAGTTGGAACGCAACATCGAGGCTGTCGTCACCGCGCTCGGCGGCAAGAAGATCTTCGATGGCAAGCTTACTGAAGCGGCTACTCAGAAGATCAAGGAATGGCCGCGCAATGTCGCAAGCAAGTACAACAGCGGCCTGGGCGATATCTGGAACAACCCCGCGCAGGTCTTCGTCGTACATCGCGCCGATCGCGATATCTGGATCCACCTGTGCAGCTACCAGTTCGGCGGCGGCCTGCTGATCGCCGAGACCAAGCCGCTGCAGGTCACCGCCAGCCTGCTGCCTGCCAGCGAACTGAAGACGCAGATCGACAAGACCGGCAAGGTCGCGCTGCACGTCAACTTCGCCACCGACAAGACCGACATCCTGGCGGATTCGCAACCGCAGATCGCGCAGGTCGTGCAGTTGCTCAAGCAGGACGCCGCACTGAAGCTGGCCGTCAACGGCTACACCGATGGCACCGGCGACCCCGCGCACAACAAGACGCTGTCGGAAGGCCGGGCCAAGGCGGTCGTCGCCGCCATTACCGCCCAGGGTATCGATCCGGGCCGGCTGTCGTCTGCTGGGTTCGGCGACGCCGACCCGGTAGCCGACAACGCAACCGAGCAGGGCAAGTCGCAGAACCGCAGGGTCGAACTGGTCAAGCAGCCCTGAGTGCGCGAAGCGCTGCGGCGTCCCGTCGCGGGTGATGCCGGTGTATTCGGCGCAGCTCTACCGAGGCTGCGCCGAGCCCCCATGCGGCCGCCGGCTGGCGCTATCCATCCGCCACGCAGGGACCCGACGGCACCACCAGCGGCACGCTGTGGTTGGACAGCAGCGGCCTGTTGCCCGGCGATCGCGGCCGCATCGGCACGCGTCGCGACGAACGCAGCCTGCATGGGGATGCGGTCAGCGACGCGCCCGTGCCCGCCGAGATCTTCGCCAGCCGGACGGCTTGCGCACGCCGCACGCGCGCGACGCATCACACTGAACCAGGCCGGCGCCACTGCTACCATCGGCGCATGCGTATCCTGATCCTCGGCGCCGGCGCGACCGGCGGCTACTTCGGCGGACGCCTGGCCCAGGCCGGCGCCGACGTCACCTTCCTGGCCCGTCCGGCGCGGGCCGAGCGCCTGCAGCGCGACGGCCTGCGCCTGCGCAGTCCGCGCGGCGATGCCGACATCGCGGTGGCCACGCTGACCGCGGACACGCTGCCGGCAACCGCTGCCGCGCAGCCATTCGACCTGGCGATCCTCAGCTGCAAGGCATACGACCTGGACAGCGCCCTGGACGCGCTGGCGCCGGCGATGGCCCACGGCACGGCGTTGCTGCCGATCCTCAACGGCCTGCGCCACTATCCGCTGCTGGACGCGCGCTTCGGCGCCGACCGCGTGCTCGGCGGGCTGTGCTTCATCAGCGCCACGCTGGACGCGGACGGCAGCATCCTGCATTTGGCCAAGCCGGCCTCGCTGACCTTCGGCGAGCGCGACGGGCGCGGCGCCGACAGCGCGCGCGTGCGCGACCTGGCCGCCGCCTGCACGCAGGCCGGCATCGACCATGTCGCCACGCCACGGATCGCGCAGGAACAGTGGATCAAGTACACCTTCCTGACCGCGCTGGCCGCGGCCACCTGCCTGCTGCGCGCGCCGACCGGCCGCATCGTCGCCAGCGACGACGGCGTGGCGTTGCTGCACGGGTTGTATGCCGAATGCACGGCGGTCGCCGCCGCTGCGGGCGAGCCGGTGCCGGACGCGGCGCAGGCCAACGCGCTGCAGTTGCTGACCCAGCCCGGTTCGCCGATGAAGGCGTCGATGCTGCGCGACCTGGAAGCCGGGCAGCAGGTGGAAGCGCAGCAGATCGTCGGCGACATGCTGGCGCGCGCCCGTGCCGCCGGCCATGCCGCGCCCTGGCTGATGGCCGCTTATTGCCATCTGCAGGCCTATCAGGCGGGGTTGGCGGAACGCTGACACCGGTGCCGGCGTGGCGAGGCCTGGCACGCTGCGCGTTGCCACAGCCGCCGCACGGCCTCTGCCACCTCCCGGTCGCGGGATGCGGCACGCCGCGATGGATGATGCGCAAGGCATTTTGCGGCAACGGCTTCAGCCGCGACGCGCGGAGCCATGCGCTTGTCCGTCCGGCACGCGTCGGGACTGCAGTCCCTCCCGCAGTGTCTGCGGCCGCCGATCGCCGCGCCCCACCGCTTGTGCAGCACCGGGCCAGTCAGCTCATCACACGCGTCCCCATAGTTGCTGCGACAGCCGCAACGCAGTGCGTGCGGGAACGCAGTCACCGCATCAGGACATGCGCCGCTGGCCGCCGTCCCGCCCCCGACGCACGCCTTCGCGCGCCGCTGACGTCGGCCGCGCCTATGCTCGCCGACCTGACCACGGCGAGCGGCGATGAAGTTCATGGAAAAACTATTCCGCGGCGGCCATTTCCTGATCATCCTGCTGTTCCTGCTGTGCGCCGCCGGCCTGGTGGCGATGGCGGTGCTGGAGCTGTGGCACGGCCTCAGCCCCGGCGGCGACCTGGTGATCCGCGATCGCTTCAACGTGGTGCTGGAGGCGATCGGCCTGCTCACCGTGGCGCTGGTGACGCTGGAACTGGGCCAGACCATCTTCGAAGAAGAGGTGCAGCGCGACGTCAAGATCAGCGGTCCGACGCGAGTGCGCCGCTACCTGTCGCGGTTCTTCGTGGTCATCGTCATCGCCCTGGCGATCGAAACGCTGGTGTCGATCTTCGAACTGATGCACGACGACCCGGCCAAGCTGCCCTACGCCACCGCGGTCGGCCTGTGCGCGGCGCTGCTGCTGGTCGCCTGGGGCGTGTTCGTCAAGCTCAACCGCAGCGCCGAGGAACTGGAGCCGGAAGCGATGGCCGAGGCCAAGCGCGAGGACGCGCAGGTCGAATAGCGCGGATGCGCGCCATGGGAAACCGGCAGGCCATGACCCCTGTAGGAGCAACTTCAGCCGCGACAGGGATTCCCGGTAATGCCGGTCGCGGCTGAAGCCGCTCCTACAAGATCTCGCAGCGCAAACAACCGCGATCGACTACTGCGATCGGCACAGGACAGGCACACATCGCCACCCACAACGGCGATCGCCGCAGCCACACGGCGGACTCCGCTCACCCGGCGTCAGGCAAGCAGAAGAACCCGCGCGCAGTGGCGGTGGTCGAAGCCGCGGTCGCCGCCACGTCCTCGCCGCGGTCGCGCGCCAGTTCCTCGGCGATGTGCGCCAGGAACGCCGGCTCGTTGCGCCGGTCCTTCGGTAGCGGCGTGAGCGTGCGCGGCAGCAGGTACGGCGCGTCGGTCTCGATCATCAGCCGCGATGCCGGGATGTTCCTCACCAGTTCGCGCAGATGCGCGCCGCGGCGCTCGTCGCACAGCCAGCCGGTGATGCCGATATACCAGTCGCGGTCCAGGTAGTCGAACAATTCCTCGCGGGTGCCGGTGAAGCAATGCACCACCGCCGCGCCGAGCTTGCCGTCGAACTGGCGCATCAGCGCAAGGAAGTCCGCATGCGCGTCGCGCTGGTGCAGGAACAGCGGCTTGCCGGTGTCGGCGGCCAGCTGCAGCTGGCGCTCGAAGGCGCGGTGCTGCGCCGGGCGCGGCGCCAGGTCGCGGAAGTAGTCCAGCCCGCACTCGCCCACCGCCACCACCTCGGCATGCGCATGCAGCGCGCGCAGTTCGGCGTCGCACTCGGCGGTGTACTCGAGCGCGTGATGCGGATGCACGCCCGCGGTGGCGTAGAGGAAGCCGGGGTGCTGCTGCGCCAGTTGCAACGCCAGCGGCGAGTGCTCGCGGCTGGCCCCGGTGACCACCAACTGCGCGACGCCGGCGTCGCGGGCGCGCTGCAGCACCGCGTCGCGGTCGCGATCGAAGGAGTCGTGGGTGAGGTTGGCGCCGATATCGATCAGAGTCATGCGGAGATGCCGAGGAAGCCGGGCAGGAAAGCGGGAGATTGTACGGGGCCGGCGCTACCCGCGAGATGGGCGCGCTCTACAGCGACGCAGCCGATCCGTATCCTTGGCCGATGGCCTCTCCCGTTTTTCCGATCGACCCGCTGCTGCCGCAGATCCGCGACAGCCTCGCCGCGCATCCGCGGCTGGTGCTGGAAGCCCCGCCCGGCGCCGGCAAAACCACCCAGGTGCCGCCGGCGCTGCTGGAGGCGCCGTGGCTGCAGGGCCGCCGCATCGTGATGCTGGAGCCGCGCCGGGTCGCCGCGCGCAGCGCCGCCACGTTCATGGCCCGGCAGCGCGGTGAGGCGCCGGGCGAGACCGTGGGCTACCGCATCCGCTTCGAGAACAAGGTGTCCGCGCGCACCCGCATCGAGGTGGTCACCGAGGGCATCCTGACCCGGATGATTCAGGACGACCCGATGCTCGACGGCGTCGGCGCGCTGCTGTTCGACGAATTCCACGAACGCCACCTGGCCGCCGACCTGGGCCTGGCGCTGGCGCTGGACGTACAGGCGCAGGTGCGCGAGGACCTGCGCATCGTGGTGATGTCGGCGACGCTGGACGGCGAACGCCTGGCACAGTTCCTGGACGCGCCGCGGCTGTCCAGCGCCGGCCGTAGTTATCCGGTGGAGATTGCGCATTTCCCGGCACGGCGCGAGGAAGCGCTGGAAGCGCAGACCCGCCGCGCCATCGAACACGCGCTGCAGCAGCATCCCGGCGACGTGCTGGTGTTCCTGCCAGGGCAGCGCGAGATCGCGCGGGTGCAGGCGGCGTTGGAGGCGGCTGGGGTGGCTTCGGGTGTGGCTTCGTCAGGGACCGCTTCGGGCGTCCTCTCATCGGGTACCGCCTCAGTCGCACCCTCATCCGGCGCTGCACACCCCCTTCTCCCGGGGGCAGAAGGCAATGGCGGCGTCGATGTCTTGCCGTTGCATGGCGAGTTGCCGGTCGAGCAGCAGGCCAAGGTGCTGCAGCCCGATCCGCATGGCCGCCGCCGCGTGGTGCTGGCGACCAACGTGGCCGAGTCCTCGGTCACCCTGCCCGGCGTGCGCGTGGTGATCGATGCCGGGCTGGCGCGCGAGCCGCACTACGATCCCAACAGCGGTTTCTCGCGGCTGGACGTGACCGCCATCGCCCAGGCCTCGGCCGACCAGCGCGCCGGCCGCGCCGGCCGTGTCGCCTCGGGCTGGGCCTACCGTCTGTGGCCGCAATCGCAGCGCCTGGAGGCGCAGCGCCGCGCGGAAATGCTGCAGGTGGAACTGGCCGGGCTGGCGCTGGAACTGGCGGCCTGGGGCAGCGATGCGCTGCGCTTCGTCGATCCGCCGCCCGTTGGCGCGCTGGCCGCCGCGCGCGAACTGCTGCAGCGGCTCGGCGCCTTGAGCGAGAACCATGCGATCACCGCGAGCGGCCGGCGCATGCTCGCATTGGGCACCCACCCGCGGCTGGCGGCAATGCTGCTGGCCGCGCCGGATGCGCGGGCGCAGGCGCTGGCCTGCGACCTGGCCGCGCTGGTCGAAGCGCGCGACCCGCTGCGCCAGGGCGG
>NZ_CAPJ01000452.1 GCF_000331775.1 Xanthomonas translucens pv. translucens DSM 18974 | reverse complement strand
GGCGAAGTATTGGTGGAGATCACCGTCGGCACCGACGGCTCGGTCACCAGCGCGCGCGTGCTGCGCGCCACCCCGCCACGGGTGTTCGACCGCGAAGCGTTGAACGCGACCAAGCGCTGGCGCTTCGAGCCGGTCAGCGCGCCGGTCACGACGCGACGCACGTTGGCGTTCAATCCCGGCGGCTGATCCTGCAGCACAGGCGGCCGCCGCTTTTTCCGAGTCCCGAGTCCCGAGTCCCGCCCAATCACCCCGATATCGCCAGCCGCTCCTGCCGGTAGCGGCGCACCGCGGCCAGCCACAACACCGTGGCCAGGCCGAAGCCGGCGGCCAGGTACACCGCCCAGATCTGCAGGTCGATCGGTTCGCGGCGGATGATCTTCAGCAGCATCTGGTTCTGCGCCAGGAACGGCACCGCGAACTGCCATAGCGTGGTCTTCAGCGGATACACCATCAACGCGTAACCGGGCAGCATCGGCAGCAGCATCAGCCAGGTCATGTGGCTCTGCGCTTCCTTCATGCTCTTGGCCGAGGCCGCCAGCACGGTCAGCAGCGAGGTGCCGATGAACAGCATCGGCAGCAGCACGAACAGCATCTGCAGCATCGCCACGAAGCTGACGTTGAGCTGGCGGCCGATGCCGCTGGCGACCTGCGCGCTGAGTTTGAACGCGAGCAGGGTCAGCAGCAGCGAGGCCAGCCCGACCACGCAGGCGGCAGCGATCTTGCCGCTGACGATGGCGCCGCGCGAGGCCGGCGTGGCCAGCAGCGGCTCCAGCGATTGCCGCTCGCGTTCGCCGGCGGTGGCGTCGAGGATCAGGTAGGCGCCGCCGATGAACGAGGTGATGCTCAGCAGCACCGGCAGCAGCATCGCCAGCAGCACGCCGCGCTTGGCCTCGGCCGTGGCCAGATCCTGGACAGCCATGTCCAGCGGCCGCGCCACCTGCGCATCGACGCCGCGCGCCAACAGCCGCAGCGCGCCGACCTGCTGGCTGTACATGCTCAGCGCCGTCTGCACCCGCGTGGTCGGGATGTCGGCGTCGCGGCGGGTGCTGTCCTTGATGATCTCCACCAGCGCCGGCCGCCCCTCGCGCCAGGCGTTGGCATAGTCCTCGTCGATCTTCAGCGCCAGGTCCACGTCCTGGCTGCGGATCGCCGCGGTCAGATCCTTGGGCGGCGCGACCGCGTTCAGGCCTTGCGCGGCGAGGAACGCGACCAGGTTCGGCGCGCGCTCGCGGCCGATCACCGGGATGTCCAGCGGCTTGTCGATCTGGGTCCTGACCCGGCTCTCGGCCAGTGCGCCCATGCCCAGGATCAGCGCCGGATACAGTAGCGGGCCGAGCAGCAGGGCCAGCGCCAGGGTGCGGCGGTCGCGCGCGAGATCGCGCAATTCCTTGCGCATCACGGTGAACACGGTTCGAAACAGGCTCATGCGTGCAGTCCCTCGTCGCTGCCGATCGCCTTGACGAAGGCGTCTTCCAGATTGTCTTCGCCGGTCAGGGCGCGCAGTTCGTCGGCGGTGCCGGCGGCCACCACCGTGCCCTTGGCGACGATGACGATGCGATCGCACAGCGCCGCCACCTCCTGCATGATGTGGCTGGAGAAGATCACGCAACGCCCCTCTTCGCGCAGCCCGCGCAGGAAGCCGCGCATCGCGCGGGTGGTCATCACGTCCAGGCCGTTGGTGGGTTCGTCGAGAATCACGTTGCGCGGGTCGTGGACCAGCGCGCGCGCGATCGCGGTCTTGGTGCGCTGACCCTGGCTGAAGCCCTCGGTCTGGCGATCGAGGATGTCGTCCATGTCCAACGCCGCCGACAGCAGCCGCGTGCGCTCGGCGATGCGCGCCGCCGACAGCCCGTGCAGTTCGCCGAAGTAGGCGATGTTCTCGCGCGCGGTCAGGCGCTTGTACACGCCGCGCGCGTCGGGCAGCACGCCCAGCGCGCGGCGCACCGCCAGCGGATCGGCGCCGACGTCGATGCCGTCCACCCGCACCTGGCCCTGGTCGGGCGTCATCAGCGTGTACAGCATGCGCAAAGTGGTGGTCTTGCCGGCGCCGTTGGGACCGAGCAGGCCGGTGATCTGGCCGTCGGCGGCTTCGAAGCTAACCCCTTGCACCGCGTGCACGGTGCCGGTCTTGGTCTTGAACGCCTTGTGCAGATTGTCGGCGACGATCATGCGCGGTCCTCCCTCCGAAACGCTGCACGGCTCATGGTTCCCATCCGTTGAATGAAGTGAAGGCCGGCACGCCGCTCATCGCGTCCAGGCAGGTGGCGTCGAGCTGTTTGGCGTCGGCGTTCTCGAAGAACTGGCTCAGCAGCTTGGGCATGCAGCCCAGGGTCATGGTGCCGTGGCCCTGGCCATGCACCACCAGGTGGCGGCCGTTGGGCAGGCCCTGCAGCACACGCGCGGCGTAGCGCGGCGGGGTCACCGGATCCAGTTCGCCGGAGGTCAGCAGCACCGGCAGCTGGGATTTGAATGGCGCGGTGAAACCGGCCGGACGCGTGCCGGTCGGCCATGCCGGACAGGCGGCGAAGAACATCTGCGCCACCTCCGGCCCGAGCAGGGTGTCGGCAGCGGCGGCGGGCGGATGGTAACGGTCGGCATCCTCGGCGCAGATCACCGACCACTGCATGCCGCGGTTCATCTGCCCGTCCAGTTGCTTGCCCATCATCTTCGCCAGCGACATCAGCGGCGCATAGCGCTCGTGCGCGGCCTCGTCCAGCACCAGCGGCAGCAACGAGGCGGTCTGCGGCGCATACGAGAACGAGAACGCCAGGCTGGTGACGGTATCGGCGGTCACCCGGTCGTGCTTGCTCTCGCCGCTGGCCGGATCGCGGTAATCCACCTGCGCCGGCGCCTGCCGCAACCGCTCCACCACCGTGCGCAGCTGCGCACGGGTATCGGTGGGAAAGCGCTTGGCGCAGGCCGGGGTGGCCCGGCACTGTTCGGACTGCAGCGTGATCGCATCCTCGAAGGTGGTGGCGAATTCGCCGCCGACCACCAGATCGTTCGGCGCCACGCCGTCGATCACCACGCTGCGCGTATGCGCCGCATAGCGCGCCGCGTACTGCTGGGCGACGCGGGTGCCGTAGGAACCGCCGATCAGGTTGAGCTTGTCCACGCCGAGCGCGGCGCGCACGGCATCCAGGTCGGCGATGGCCTGGGTGGTGGTGTAGTAGCGCGGGTCGGCGCGGCCCTGCAGCGACTGCGCGCAACGCCGTGCATAGGCGAGCAACTCGTCCTTGGTGGGCGCGCGCGCCGGATCGGACAGCTGCATTTCCTTGCCGTCCGCGCCCAGGCAGGTCAGCGGATTGGATTGGCCGGTGCCGCGCTGGTCGATCAGGAACACATCGCGGCGCTTGCGGGTTTCGCGCAAGGCCATGTCGACGATGTTGGCCACCTCGGTCGCCGCCTGGCCGGGGCCGCCGGCGAGGAAGAACACCGGATCCGGATCGCTGCCGCCCTGGCCGGTGACCGGCAACCAGGCGATGTTGAGCGCGATCTTGCGCCCGCCGGGCAGCGCCGGATTCTCCGCCACCGGCATGCGCGTGCATTGCGCCTCGACGTTGTTGGCCGCGACCGGACTGGTCAGCGTGCAGGGGTGGAAGCGCAGCATCCCGTAGCTGCGCCCGGCGTTCTGCGGCGCCGGCACGGCTGCGCCCTGGCAGGCGGCGAGCAGCAAGGTCGCCGCCACGACGGCGAGCGGTCTGCAGGGGTGTCGCATGGTTCGCATCCTTGAGGTCATGAGGTGCAGGATGCCATGCCGGAGCATGGCCTCGTAGGCGACCGATGGCAGGCCGCAGGGACTACTCGGAATCGTCGAACAGGAACACCTGTTCGATGCTGTGCGCGAACAACCGCGCGATCCGGAACGCCAGCGGCAGGCTCGGATCGTACTTGCCGGTTTCCAGTGCGTTGATGGTCTGCCGCGACACGCCCAGCCGCTCGCCCAGCTCGCCTTGCGACCAGCCGCGGGCCTCGCGCAGTTCGCGGATGCGGCTGTTCATTGGTAGCGGCGCGCATTCACGCCTTTGGCGATGCCGTAGGTCGCGCACAGCAGCGGGAACACCCACAGCATCGCCGCCGCTGCCGGCACCGCGATCGTGCCCGACGCTTGCAGGAAACCGGCGGTCATGTAGCCACCGGCGACCAGCCCGGCGGCGATGGCGATGGACTCCAGTTCGATGCGCCGCTGCATCTCGTCGGAGTCGCGCACGAAGCGCGCGACCGCACGGATCACCAGCGCCACCAGCAGCGCCGGCAGCAGCGCGATCAGCACCCGTGCCCAGTCCGCCTGCACGCTGTCGAGCAGGCGCTTCCAGCACAACATCACCACGACGTACAGCAACATCGGCGGACCCAATTCACGGTAGTAGCGGCGCGCCAGCGCCGGCACCGCGCTGTCGCGCAGGCTCCCCGATGACGACCACAGCATCAGCGCCAGCAACAAGCCGCCGATGCACACACCGAACCACAACCCGCGAAAGTAATCGTCGCCGCGCAACCACCGCAGCCACGGCGTGACCGCGAGCAAGGCCACGCTCACGCTCAGCACCACGATCGCGCTGCGCTTGCAGCGGGTCACGGCCGGACCCCGGCGACAACTCCGGCCGACCGCAGCCGGTAACGATCGAATGCCATCACGACGTTTCGCATACATCCCCCTGTCAAGCACGCTTTACAGGAGGATGCGCGTTGACACCCCCGCTGTCAAGCGTCCTTTACAGGCGGCGAAAATGGATGACGCCCACCTGCGCTCCGGTCTCTGCGCGTTGTCCAGGCAAATCACTGCCGTCCCGCGACGCCACGCCCGCACCCAGCCGGCCGGCCGGCCGGCGACGCAAGCTGCGTGGCCGGCATTCGTTGCGCAGCCGCTACTTGCTGCTGACGTACTTCTCGCGGCGGATGTGCTGCACCGGCAGACCGGCCTCCTTCAGCGCATCGAAGCAGGCATCGACCATGTTCGGATTGCCGCACAGATAGGCGATGTCGCCGTCGGCCTGCGGCGCGAACTCGGCCAGGAACTGCTGCACGTAGCCGTAGCGCACGTCCGCATGCGGCGCGTCGGGCAGCTCGCGCGAGAAGCACGGTACGAAGCGGAACCCCGGATGCGCGTCGGCGAAGGCGCGGAACTCGTCGCCGTACAGCAGCTCGGCCGGCGTGCGCGCGCCCAGCAGCAACACCACCTCCGCGCCGCGCTCGGCCATCGCCGCTTGCAGCAGCGGCAACATCGAACGGTATGGGGTGACGCCGGTGCCGGTGGCGATCAGCAGGTAGCGGCGGTTGCTGTCGCCCTGGCCGAGGCAGAAGCGGCCGTACGGACCGCTGGCCGACACCTGGCCGCCGATCTCCAGGCCTTCGAACAGGGCCGTGGCCGCGCCACCGGCGACGAAGCTGACCGCGATCTCGACCGTCGCATCGGCCGGCTGCGCCGGGTCGTGGCGGGTCGCCAGCGAGTAGCTGCGCTTGGTCGCGGTGCCGTCGGCGTAGTGGAAGTGCACCTGCACGAACTGGCCGGGCACGAACGGCAGCGGCTGGCCGTCGTCGCGGACGAAGCGGTAGTGGCCGACGGCCGGGGCCAGCATGTGGCGGTCGACCAGTTTCAACGGGAATTGGGCAGGCACGCGGATGCAACAGTCTATGGCCGGGGCCGAGCCCACGAGGTCTTCTATAATAGCGGCTGCATTTCTTCAGCGCCGTCAACACGGCGCGAAAGGTCCGCCTTGAATACAGCCTCCCCGCTCTCCTCCTCCGCGCCGGTGCCCGCGCTGCGCGTGCGCGAGCTGCGCAAGACCTACGACAACGGCGTGCAGGCGCTGCACGGCGTGTCGCTGGATGTGCTGCCCGGCGACTTCTTCGCCCTACTCGGCCCCAACGGCGCCGGCAAGTCCACCCTGATCGGCATCATCAGCTCGCTGGTCAACCTCAGCGCCGGCCAGGTCGAGGTGTTCGGCACCGACCTGGTCACCCAGCGCAGCGCGGCGATGCGCCTGCTCGGCCTGGTCCCGCAGGAGATCAACTTCAACCTGTTCGAGAACCCCTTCGACATCCTGGTCAACTACGCCGGCTTCTACGGCCTGCCGCGCGCGCAGGCCGAGCGCCAGGCCGAAGTGGAACTCAAGCGCGCACACCTGTGGGAGAAGGCGCAGGCGATGAGCCGCACCCTGTCCGGCGGCATGAAGCGGCGGCTGATGATCGCCCGCGCGATGATGACCCAGCCGCGCCTGCTGATCCTGGACGAACCCACCGCCGGCGTGGATATCGAGATCCGCCGCGACATGTGGCGGCTGCTGCGCGAGATCAACGCCGCCGGCACCACCATCATCCTGACCACCCACTACCTGGAGGAAGCGGAAAACCTGTGCCGCAACCTGGCGATCATCGACCGCGGCCGCATCGTCGAACAGGGACCGATGCGCGACCTGCTGGCCAAGCTCGACGTGGAAGGCTTCCTGCTCGACATCGACGGCGCACTGCCGGCGCAGCTGCCGGCGATCGAGGGCACCACCCTGCTGGCGCAGGACGCGCATACCCTGGACCTGGACATGCCGCGGGCGATGGACCTCAACCGCGTGTTCGCCGCGCTCGGCGCTGCCGGCATCCGTGTGCGCTCGATGCGCACCAAGAGCAACCGCCTGGAGGAACTGTTCGTGCGCCTGACCGGCGACCACCCGGACGGCGCAAGCAGCCCGGCGCCGGATTCGCCGCCGCCGCCGCCCGCCGCCTGACCCCTCTTTCGCTGGATGCCAATGAACACCACCGCCAAACCGCAATCCCCCCTCCCCGAGACCACGCCGGCCCAGCGCAACTGGGTCGCGCTGGGCACCGTGGTGCGCCGCGAGGTCAAGCGCATCCTGCGCATCTGGGGCCAGACCCTGGTGCCGCCGGCGATCACCATGACCCTGTACTTCCTGATCTTCGGCGGGCTGATCGGCTCGCGCGTGGGCGACATGGGCGGCTACAGCTACATGCAGTTCATCGTCCCCGGCCTGGTGATGATGAGCGTGATCCAGAACAGCTACGGCAACATCAGTTCCAGCTTCTTCGGCGCCAAGTTCGGCCGCCACGTCGAGGAACTGCTGGTCAGCCCGATGCCGAACTGGGTGATCCTGTGGGGCTACGTGGCCGGCGCGGTGCTGCGCGGGCTGATGGTAGGCGTGCTGGTGCTGATCATCGCCATGTTCTTCACTCCGGTGCGCATCCCGCACCCGCTGGTGACGCTGACCACGGTGTTGCTGGGCGCGACGATCTTCTCGCTGGCCGGCTTCATCAACGCCGTGTACGCGAAGAAATTCGACGACGTGGCGATCGTGCCGACCTTCATCCTGACCCCGCTGACCTACCTGGGGGGCGTGTTCTATTCGGTGAAGCTGCTGCCCGGCTGGGCCGAAGCGGCGACCCACGCCAACCCGATCTTCTACATGGTCAACGCCTTCCGCTACGGCCTGCTCGGCAGCAGCGACGTGCCGGTGTGGGTGGCCTACGCGCTGATGCTGAGCTTCGTCGCGATGCTCAGCGCGCTGGCGCTGTGGCTGCTCAAGCGTGGGGTGGGGTTGCGCAGCTGATCGGCGCGCGGCCCTGACCTATGCAGTATGCAGCCCGCGTGTTGCGGGCCGCACAGCAGGAACAACCCACATCCGATACACGGCGCGCCTCGCGGTAGCGGAACGACGCGAGGCGCGGCGGGTGCCTGAATCGCGCTCGGGACAAGGCATCGTCGGCATCGGCAGCGCAGCCACTTGCGACGGCCGCGCAGCTGCAGCGCGACGCCCCCTGATGGCGCCATCGCGCCGCCGCTTGCGCAGCGCGCGCCTGCCGAGAAGGCGACAGTGCAAGTCCCCAGCGTCCGTGCTACGAAAGCCTCGCGTTCGTACGGCCGCTGGCCGACTGCGCCGCTGAACTGTGCGATCCCGTTGCACGGGAGCAGCGACGAGGCGACAGACGACAAACCGTCGAGAGCGTTCGGCTTATCCCGCTCAATACGGAAAAACTGGGATATTCATTCCGATTTTTTGCGCAACGGCGCCGCGCGCCCGGAAATCCAGGGAATGGCCGTATTCCCTATTCATCCAGATGGATGTCAGCGATGCAACCTTTTTGTATCAAAAATTCTCAGGATCGAGCTTGCCTGTGTGCTTTAGTCAACCAACACGCTGGCATTCCGAAATCAGTACAGAGTGAATCAATTGATGAAACGTCGCGCCTGAATTTTGACCAATTTCTGGGATGCGCATATCATATTTTGTCAACATATTAACGCCATTTTTCTTGTTCCAGCATTTTGTTGACGCTAAAGTTTCA
>NZ_CAPJ01000453.1 GCF_000331775.1 Xanthomonas translucens pv. translucens DSM 18974 | reverse complement strand
AACGGCGACTCGCCGGCGGCGTGGCGCGCCGCCGCCGCGGCCAGCGGCGGGTTGGCCCAGCGCACGACCTCGTCCTCGAACGCCAGCGTGGCCCCGCTCAGCCCCATTACCGACAGCACCAGCCCGGCGCTGATGCCGAACAGCCAGTGCAGCTGGAACAACAGCTTCTTGGTCACGGCAGAAAACACGTCAAGGGGGCGGCCGCGCATTGTAAATGAGAACGCTTATCGGATCCGCTGCGGACCGACCCGCACCGCCCACCCATAAACGTGACCGGCCGCGCAGTTGCCATGCGCGCCACATCCAATCGTCACTGCCGCGACATTGCCTCTCGCCAGTTTCTTCACTCCTCTTGGCTAGCGAGGTACGCGATGTCCTTCTCCCTGCGCGGTTGTCTGGTTCTGCTTGCGTTGTTCACGGCCCAAACGGCGATGGCCGCCACCAGTTGCGCCACCCTGTACGCAGGCGGCAAGCCGCCAAGCGTGGATGCCTCGCTGAGCGCCCGCACCACCGAGGTCTGCCACAGCGAATACGCGATCCTGGCCTCGGGCGTGACCAAGGGTCCGCTGTACTCAGCCGAACACCTGACCGACCAGCAGGTCGCCGGCGCCGAGGCGATCGGCCGGGTCGGCTCGTTCCACGAGGAAACCGCCATTCCCGCCGCCGACCGCTCCAAGAGCTCGGACTACACCAACACCGGTTTCGACCGCGGTCACATGACTCCTGCCGGCGACGCCTCCACCGAAAGCACGGAGAAGGAAACCTTCTCGATGGCCAACGTGGTCCCGCAGGACCACAAGCTCAATACCGGCGAATGGGCACGTATCGAAGAGCAGGTGCGGCAGCTGGCCAAGCAGCGCGGCGAGCTCTACGTGGTGACCGGCCCGGCCTTCGACAGCAAGGCGACGACCATCGGCACCGACAAGGTGAAAGTGCCGCAGTACGTGTGGAAGGCGGTGTACGAACCGGGCGTGGGCGCGGCCGCGTACCTGTGCGTGAACGACGACAGCATCAACTGCGATGTGGTGTCGATCGACGACGTGATCACCATGGCCAGCGTCGATCCGTTCCCGTCGATCTCCGCGGCGATGAAGTCCACGCCGATCGCGTTGACGCTGCCGTAAGGCCGGGACTCGGGACTCGGGACTCGGGACTCGCCAATAGCGTCATGCTCGGCTGAGCGGTTGTCGAGGCTGCCGGGCAATGGCTCGCAACACGCCGAAGGCGACCGCGTGCGTGGCTCAGCCCACGTGCGCGGTCATCGCTTCCGCCAGCGCCGCGAATACGGCGCTGCAGGCGGCGCTGCCGCGCAGGTCCTGGTGCATGGTAATCCAGGTGTCCAGGCCGATGCGTACCTGCTGCGCCAGCACCGGCACCAGGTTCGGCGTGCGCCGGGCCGGGGCCGCCTGGCAGAAGCCGATGCCGCAGCCGGCTCGGATCAAGGCCAGTTGCGCCAGGTCGCTGTCGGCACGCAGCGCGAACGCCTCGCGCCGCCATCGCGGCAGCCCCGCACGTGCGGCACGCAGGAACGGCGTCTCCGCATCGAAGCCGACCAGCGCGTGCTGCATGAGGTCGTCCAGGCTTTGCGGGCTGCCGTGCCGGGCCAGGTAGTCCGGATGGGCGTACAGGCCGAGCGCGATCTCGCCGATGCGACGGGCGACCAGCAGATCCTGCTGCGGCCGGGTCATGCGCACCGCCACATCGGCCTCGCGGTGCAGCAGGTCCTGCACGCGGTTGCTCAGCACCAGTTCCATCCGCAGCTGCGGATGCGCGCGGCGTAATCCGGCCAATACCGGCGGCAGCACTTCCGCGCCGATCACCTCGCTGGCGGAGATCCGCACCGTGCCCTGCACCGCCTCGCCATGGCGGCCCGCCGCGCGCTGCAGCGAGGCGGCGATGTTGCCCATGGCCTGGGCATGACCGCGCAACGCCAGTGCCGCGTCGGTCGGCAGCAGTCCGCTCTGCGAGCGCACGAACAAGGGCACCGCCAACGCCTTCTCCAGTGTCGCCATATGCCGGCCGACGGTGGGCTGGGTCAGCGCCAGCGCGCGTGCCGCCGCAGACAGCGAACCCTCCTCCAACACCGCGAGGAAAGACCGGTACAGCTCCCAACCGATGGCGTTGTCCATACATAAATGTATAGCCGATGGCCGATGTTCGCCAATTCCTTTGCTATCCGCCGGCGACCACACTGATCGCATTCCCCGTAGCGGAGCACCCGCATGACAACGACATCCACCGCCCTGGTCCTGGGCGCCAGCGGCGGCATCGGCGGCGAACTGGCGCGCCAGCTGCGCGACGCCGGTTGGCAGGTGCACGCACTGCAGCGCGGGCTCACGGCCGCCAGCGAAACCCGCGACGGCATCCACTGGCTGCGCGGCGACGCGATGCGCCGCGAGGACGTGCTGCAGGCGGCACGCGGCTGCGTGGCGATCGTGCACGCGGTCAATCCGCCCGGCTACCGGCGCTGGTCCGAACTGGTGCTGCCGATGATCGACAACACCATCGCCGCGGCCTGCACCGAAGGCGCGACCATCTTGCTGCCGGGCACGGTCTACAACTACGGCCTGGATGCCTACCCTGCGCCGGACGAAGACGCGGCGCAGACCCCGGCCACGCGCAAGGGCGCGATCCGGGTCGAGCTGGAACAGCGCCTGCAGGCCGCGACCGCGCACGGCGCGCGGGTCATCGTGGTGCGCGCCGGCGACTTCTTCGGCCCGCGCGTGGGCAACAGCTGGTTCGCGCAGGGAATGGTGAAACCGGGGCGTCCGCTCGCCAGCGTGACGCTGCCGGGCGATCCCGGCGTCGGCCATCAATGGGCGTACGTGCCGGACGTGGCGCGGACCATGCTCCGGTTGCTGCAGCAGCGCGACGCGCTTCCGGCATTCGCCCGCCTGCACATGGACGGACACTGGGACGCCGACGGCACGCAGATGGCCGCGGCGATCGCGCGCGTGCTGCAGCGCCACGGCATGGCGCCGCCGCAGACCGGCCGCTTCCCGTGGTGGCTGCTGACCCTGGCCACGCCGTTCTGGCCGCTGGCGCGCGAACTGCGCGAGATGCGTCCGCTGTGGCGCCATCCGCTGCGCATGCGCAACGCGCGCCTGCTGCAAACGCTAGGCGACGAACCGCACACGCCACTGGACGAGGCGGTGGAGGCCACGCTGGTCGGGTTGGGTTGCCTGCCGGCGGCGCATCCGTCCACACCGTCGTCCGCATAACGACGGCGCCTATGCCTGCAAGTTTTCCCTGCGCGCATCCTGCCTTGATAGGAGCAACTGTCTTCAGTCGCGACGAGCGCAGCGGCGGGCCTTCCGGCTTCGGACGTTGTCGCGGCTGAAGCCGCTCTTACAGTGCATCCAGCCGGCGATCCGCAGGCCGTTGTAGGAGCGGCTTCAGCCGCGACCGGGCATTACCGGCAGGACTCGGTCGCGGCTGAAGCTGCTACAACAAGCCGTATCATCTGCACGGAACGTACGCCAGCGCCTCAGCGCGCCTCGCGCAGCCAGCGCGCCACCTGCGGCGCGAAATAGGTCAGCACGCCGTCGGCGCCAGCGCGCTTGAACGCCATCAGCGATTCCAGCACGCACTTGCGTTCGTCCAGCCAACCGTTGGCGGCGGCGGCCTTGAGCATCGCGTACTCGCCGCTGACCTGGTAGGCGAAGGTCGGCACGCGGAATGCGTCCTTCACCCGCCGCACCACGTCCAGGTACGGCATGCCGGGCTTGACCATGACCATGTCCGCGCCCTCCTCCAGGTCCAGCGCGATCTCGCGCATGGCCTCGTCGCCGTTGGCCGGGTCCATCTGGTAGGTGGTCTTGTCGGCCTTGCCGAGGTTGCCGGCGCTGCCGACCGCATCGCGGAACGGGCCATAGAACGCCGAGGCGTACTTGGCCGAGTAGGCCATGATGCGCACATGCAGGTGCGCGTCGGCATCCAGCGCGCGGCGGATCGCGCCGATGCGCCCGTCCATCATGTCCGAGGGCGAAACGATGTCCACGCCGGCCTGCGCGTGCGACAGCGACTGCTTGACCAGCGCCTCGACGGTGATGTCGTTGAGCACGTAGCCGCGCGCGTCGATGATGCCGTCATGGCCGTGGGTGGTGTACGGGTCCAGCGCCACGTCGGTCATCACCCCCAGTTCGGGGAAACGCGTCTTCAGCGCGCGCACCGCACGCTGCGCCAGTCCATCTGGATTCCAGGCCTCGGCCGCATCCAGACTCTTGCCGGCCGCGTCGATCACCGGGAACAGGTCGATCACCGGAATCCCCAGTTCCAGCGCGGTCTCGGCCTCCTTCAGCAAGTCCTCGATCGACAGCCGCGCCACGCCCGGCATCGAGGCGATCGGCACGCGGCCGGGCAGCTCGTGCACGAACACCGGCCAGATCAGGTCGTCGGCGGTCAGGGTGTTCTCGCGCATCAGCCGGCGCGAGAAATCGTCGCGGCGCATGCGCCTGGGGCGGTAATGGGGATGGGCCACGTGAGGCTCCTGCAGGGACGGATCGGGCGTCGCGCACGCAGCAACGCGGGCGGCGCCCGGTCTAGCGAGCCGCGCCGCACGCACCGGCGCGAACGGTGACGGCCGCCGCAGCGATCGTCACCGCCGAATGTTACGCCTGCCGGCCGCCTGTGGGCGGCGCCATGCTGCAACACCGCATGCCGCCGTGCCCGGCGGCGCTGGCTAGATCACGCCGCCGCCCAGGCTCAGCCGGATCACCCCGACCACGATCACCAGGCCATTGAGGATCAGCCCGGTCTTGGCGCGGCCGCGGTTCGGGGCCGAAGTGAACAGCAGGCCGATGGCGGCGATGATCGCGCCGACCGCGGCGAACGGGATCACGAACCAGTTACCCCAGCCCAGCAGCGGGATGAAGGCCAGGATCATCCACAGCAACGCCACGATGCCCCACACTAGACTGATCACGCCCATGCCGCCGCCCTTCGCTGAATGACAGTGCGCACCATAGCGCACGGCCCTGGCGACGCAAGCCAACTCTTGGCACGGGACTCACGACGGGCGTGCCACGGTGGCGCGGCAATGGCGGGTACGTCGCGGTTCACCGGTCGCGCCTATCATCGCCTCGTATCCGATCCACGGGGGTAATGCCATGAACGTCCGACCACTGTTGCCGCTGGCGCTGCTGCTCGCGCTGGCCGGCTGCGCCAGTTCCTCCAAGGTGATGGTCGGCGCGGCGCGGCCGCCGATCGACCCGGCCCTGGTCCAGATCTATTCGACCCCGCCGCTCGGCGCGGTCGACATCGCCCAGCTCGAATCCTCCAGCGCAGCCGGCTTCGGTACCCAGGGCCAGACCAATGCGGCGATGACGCGGCTCAAGCGCGAGGCCGCCAAGCTCGGCGCCAACGGCGTGGTGCTGATGGGCGTGGCCTCGCAGCGCTCGGGCGGCGGCGTATCGATCGGCGGTGGCAGCTACGGCGGCCACGTCGGCGGCGGCCTGGGCATCGGCATCCCGACCACGCAGAAGCACGCCGCCGGCATGGCGATCTGGGTGCCGCCGGGGGCACCACAGCCGCAGCCGCAGCCGCAGCCACAACAGCCGTTGCCGGCGCAGGAACGCTGAGCTGATTTTGAGAGTGCAGCCGGCAGTTTCCGTTGTCGGAGCGCCGGCCGCCCGCACAATCCGCCCTCCGCAGGCGGATGCCGACCGACCAACATCTGCCCAGCCTTGGCGTCATGCTTCACCGTCTTCTTGGGCGGACGCAGCGGCACAGGCAAAGGTGACCCTCATCCGAGCTTCCTTGGTAAGCTATTGGCCGGGTTATAGTGTTCTCCGACACACGGGCATTTCAGTGACTTGACTTGCCAGGCGTGTGCCCGGACCCACAAAAGTAATGACAGGTCGTTAGCCTGAGCGCACGGTGCAAACCGTCATCGACAAAAGGAATCGTTATGAAACGTTGGATATGGATATTGGTCGCATTCTTAGCTTTGCTCGGCTCAGCCAACGCTGCGCCCATATATGAGAGGCTGGCCTGTCGCGACGACGATCCTTTCGTTTTTTGCACACAAGGCTGCAAGTCACCAGATAAGAACTGGATACCCACGTCTCCGTCCACAGGTATGTGGATGGCAACTCCTGGCTATTGCCTGTATCCGACCACAGGGCCATGCTGCGTTGGCACTTACTGCCTCATGTCTTGGACACAAACGGCAGTAAACGCCGTATACCAATATGAGCGTATTTGTCCTGTCGGCGGCGGCAAGGCGAGTGACTGGAAAGGGCGCCAGCGTCCGGAAAATGTGCCGAAGGATCACTGATCGGCATTGGCCGCGCCGCTGCGTGATTCACGCAGCGGCGCAGCATGGTCACAGCCCGATCACTCCAACTGCGCCGGCACGAACACCTCGTCCACCGCGGTCGCCAGCTGATCCGGCGGCAGCAAGCCCTGGTCGAGCAGGAAGTTGTTGAAATTCAGCCCGTCGAACTTCGCGCCCAGCGCCAGTTCGGTGCGCATGCGTAGTTCCATGATGCGGCTGTAGCCGTAGAAATAGCTGCCGGCCTGGCCGGGCGCGCGCATCATGTAGCGGTCCAGTTCCTGCCGCGCCATCGCCGGCGACAGGCCGACGTCGTTCTCCAGCATCAGGCGCGCGCGTTCGCGGTCGGTTAGGCCCAGGTTGAGCATCGGGTCGAGCATGGCGCGCGCGGCGCGCAGCAGGCGGAACTGCAGCGCGATCAGCTGCCCGTCCAGCGGTTCGTACGGCACCATTTCGGCCTCGGCGTACAGCGCCCAGCCTTCGACGTTGACCGCGTTGAACGCGAACATGCTGCGCGCCAGCGACACGCCGCGCTCGACCATCGCGGTGAACTGCAGTTCGTGGCCGGGCCGGCCCTCGTGCGCGCTCAGCGTCCACGCCGCCAAGCCGAAGTTGAAGTCGTCGTAGTGCTCGCCCTTGCCGGCGGTATCCGGATTGCCCAGCGGCAGCACGAAGGTACCCTGCTCGCCGCTATTGCCGACCAGCGGCGCCGGACGGAAATGCGGCGCCGGTTGTGCCGCACTCTCGGCCACCGAACCCAGGCGCATCTGCATCGGCCGCTGCGGCACATCGACGATGCGCTGCTGGCGGATGATCGGATCGATCTGCGCGATGACGTCGCGGTAATGGGTTTCCAACTGGTTGTTGGCGATGGTGTCGCGCTTGAGCGCGCGGATCACCGCGCGGTAGTCGCCAGGATCGTCGAGCTTCAGGCGCTTGGCCTTGGCCACCAGCGGCGCCAGCTGCTGCATCGCCGCGCGGGTCTCCATGAATTCCAGTTGCGCGCGCTGCATCAACAGTTGCGGCGCGATGTCGATGCCGACCTGCTTGAGCTGGAAGGCATACAGTTCCGGCGGCAGACGCGCGTCCTCGCGCGCGTTCGGCAGCACCACCTTGCGCGTCCATGCGGCGTAGTCCTTGAACTGCGTGTACAGCGCCGCCAGCGCCGGTTCGGCGCCGTCGATCCTGTAGGTCGCGAACAGTTCGCCAATGCCCTTGGCGTAGGTGTCGACGTTGCTCAAAGCCTGCTCGACCTCGCGTCGGGTCGGCGGCAGCAGCGCGCCGTCGGCCAGCTTTTCCTCGTAGCGCTGGCGGGCAAGCACAAGCGAGGAGGTGCTGCCGGACGCCAGGCCGACATAGCCCTGCAGCCGGTCCAGCGCCTTGGCCCGGCGCGCCGCCGGCACCTGTTCGGACAGCAGGTTGTTGAGCCCGCCGAACACCATCTGCGGCGCATCGTGCCACGGCAGCAGCAGGCGCTCGTTCAAGGCGCTGGCTTCGATCGACTGGCCGGCGGCGTGAAGCATGACCGCCAGATCCTGGCGCACGTTGGGGTCGCGCTCGACCTCCCGCTTCTCCTGCAGCCCGCCCGGGCCTTGCCGAGCGCGTCGCGATAGCGGCGGGCATTGTCAGGGCCGAGGTCGGCGACCTTGTCGTCATACCCCGGCACGCCGAAGAAGCTCACTTCCTCTGGTTGGAACGGCGCTTGCGCCTGCAGCAGGATCTGCGCGAAGTCGTTGCTGCGCTTCACCCATGCCGGGCCGGCCGCCTCGGCCGAGGCGGCAACCGGCGCGGCCGGCGCGAGGACAGGCAGTGGCGCGACCAGGGCCAGCGCGATGGCGAGGACGCGCGGCTTCATCGGCGGATTTCCAGCGGGACGATGCGGCGACCGTACGCGGCGCGCGTGCGGCCGGCAAGCTGCCGCAGGTCCATGGCCGCGGCCGGATGGCCGGCGATCGCGCGCGAAACGCAAGCGGTCAGGGCCGCCCCCGAATTGCGCGAGCGCCGCTGCAGGCCCGCGACTCGTACACACGGCAGCACGGTCTGCGGTCGGCAGCACGGCGACAGCGCGATGCACGGCATCCACCCTGCTTGCACAGCGCAGCGACGCGACGGAATGACCGGGCGGCGGCTTGTGTCCCGTCTGCAACCGCGTCGCACGCCGCGGCCGCGCGTGAGCTTATTGCGTGCTATCCACCGCGACCGGTACAGAGGGATCCACTTCGGCCGGTCTCTCGCTGGCCGCATCCGCGTCGGAATCTGATTCGGCATCGGTTTCGCCGACGTCCGGCGCGTCCGGCGCGACGTCCTCGAGCAGCGGGATCGCCTCGCCGGCGTCGGGCAGTACCTGCAGCGTCGTGTAATGCCATTGGCCAGCATGGCGCTCGGCCTCGATATACAAGGTGCCATTGCCGCGCGCGCCGTGCAGCGACACGCTGAGATTGGCGCTGCCGGTGCCGTTGCTGGTGGACATGCTGCCGCTGGGCATGATCCCGTCCTTGACCGGCGCGCCCAGCGCAGCGATGACCCGCTGATCGCGCTGCGCGGCCATCAGGCCGACGCGATAAAGCTCGGACGACTTGGTCACGCGTGCGATGCCGAGCACGAACACGGCGATCGAGGCCAGCAGCATTGCGCCCAGCACCACCACCACCAAGGGCACCGCCCATTTCCAGTGCCGCGACCACCAGCCCCTGCGCGCCACCAACGGCGGCGTGGCGGCGGCAGCCGTATCGGGCGAGGGCGAACCAGGAAGCGGCGGCGGCGGCGACATGGACATGCAGAACTCCTTTTCGACGAGCGTGGGTGCGGATGGCGGTCAGGGCTTCAGGCAACGCGCCAGAAACGCTTCGGTGGTGCGGTAACGGTGCAGCGCATTGCTGCCGGACAGGCCGTGCTTGGCGCCGGGATAGGTCATCAGCTCGAACAACTTGCCGCGTTTCTGCAGTTCGCTCATCAGCGAGGTGGAATTGGTGAACAGCACGTTGTCGTCGGCCATGCCGTGGATCAGCAGCAGCGGCGAATGCAATCCGTCCAGATGCGCGGCCACGCGGCTGTCGCGGTAGCCGTCCGGATTGGCCGCGGGCAGGTTCATGTAGCGCTCGGTGTAGTGGCTGTCGTACAGCCCCCAATCGGTCACCGGCGCGCCGGCCACGCCGCAGGCATAGGCCTCGCTGTGCTTAGCCAGCAGCATCAGGGTCATGTAGCCGCCGTTGGACCAGCCGTACACGCCGATGCGCGCGGCATCCACCCACGGCTGCGCCTTCAGCCAGGCCACGCCACGGAGTTGGTCGTCCACTTCCACCGAGCCCTGGCGCTGGTACAGCGCGCCGCCGAAGTCGCGGCCGCGGCGCGGGGTGCCGCGGTTGTCGACCGAGAACACGACGTAGCCATGCTGGGCCAGATACTGGTCGAACAGCCCCGGCCAGGCGTCGAACACGGTCTGCGAGGCAGGGCCGCCGTAGACGTAGACCACCACGGGATAGCGCTTGGCCGGATCGAAGCCGGCAGGCTTGGTCAGCCCATAGTGCAATTGCGTCTTACCGTCGGCCGCGGTCAGGGTGCCGAACTCGACCGGACGCTGCGCGTCGCGGTACTTGGCGTAGGGATGCTGCGGATCGGCCAGGTCGTTGGTTAGCAGCGTGGCGATCTTTTCGCCATTGGCGCGGAACAGTTCGATCTGCGGCGGCGTCGTGGTATTGCTCCATGCGTCCACATAGACGCTGGCGTTCTTGGCGAAACTGGCCCAGTGATACCCATTGGGCTTGGACAGCCGCTCGATCGCGCCGCCGGACAGCGGCACCGCATAGAGATGGACCTGCGTCGGCGACTCCTTGCTCGCGGCGAAGTAGACCTTACCGGCAACCTCGTCCACCGCCAGTACACCGTCCACGATCCACTCGCCGTGGGTCAGCGGCACCAGCTTGCGCCCGTCTTCCGACGCCAGATACAGATGCGCGTAACCGCTGCGTTCCGAACCCCAGACGAAGCGTCCGTCCTTGAGGAAATGCAGATCGTAATTGAGCGGCACCCAGGTCTTGCTGGTCTCGGTGACCAGCACGCGCTGCTTGCCGGTGGCCAGGGTCGCCTCGATCAGTTCGAGCCGCTTCTGGTCGCGCGACTGGCGCTGGAAGGTCAGCCGCTGCGGATCGCGCCAATCTACCCGCGCTAGGTAAATGTCCTGGTTCTTGCCAAGATCGATCCACTGCGGCTGCGCGTCGGCTCGCGGCGCGATCGTGCCCAGCTGGATCTTGACGTTGGGCTGCCCGGCCTGCGGATAGCGCTGCTCGATCACCTCGGTGTGGTCGGCATACACCTCCGGGCGCTTCTGCACCGGCACGCCGGATTCGTCGATGCGCGCGAAGGCGATCGCCGAATCGTCCGGCGCCCACCAGTAGCCGGTGTGGCGGCCCATTTCCTCATCGGCGACGAACTCGGCCACGCCGTTGCCGATCGTCTCGCTGCCGTCGCGGGTCAGCTGGTGCTGCTGGCCGCTGGCCAGATCGATGACCCACAGGTTGCGCTCGCGCACGAAGCTGACGTAGCCGCCCTTTGGCGAGATCTTCGGATCGGTGGCGAAGCCCTCGCCATGGGTCAGCTTGCGCACTGCAGCGCTGCCGTTCTTGCCCAGATCGTACAGATACAGCTCGCCACCGAGCGGGAACAGCAACGCGTGCGCATCCGGTGCCCACTGGTAATCGACGATGCCGACGTAGGCGGAAATGCGCTGGCGCTCGCGCCGTGCCTTTTCTTCGTCGCTCAGCGTCTCGGTACCGGGCAACACCACCTTCGAGTCCACCAGCATCCGGGTCTGGCCGCTGGCGATGTCGTATTCCCACAGGTCGAGCTGTTTGCTGTCGCTGTCCTTGCCACGCAGGAAGGTCACCCGCGAGCCATCGGGTGCGACCTGCGGCTTCATCAAGGTCGGCCCGGACAGCGACTTATTGCCGGTGATGGCCTCCAAGGTCAGTTTTTCGGCATGCGCGGGAACGAGAGGCGTGGCGAGCATAAGGGCGAGAGCGGCGAACAGAGAGCGCATGAAGTGTCCTGGGGGGAGTGCCGAGCACGGCGATCATGCACGCCCACCCAGGGTTTTAAAAGCAGGTCCCGTATCAGTTCAGCGCTTGCCGAACAGGTGCTTGCGTTCGGCGTCGCCAAGCGGTTTGCCGGCGTTCGGATTGACCTGCTGCGTCAGCGCATAAGCGCGCTGCGTGGCAGGGCGCGCACCGATCGCATCGTGCCAGCGCTTGAGGTGCGGGAACGCGGTGTAGTCGGGGGCGAGTCCGTTGTACACCTCGATCCACGGATAGCTGGCCATGTCGGCGATGCCGTACTCGGTGCCGGCCAGGTACTCGCTGTGCGCCAGGCGCTTGTCGAGCACGCCGTGCAGGCGCCGCACCTCGGCGTTGTAGCGGTCGATCGCGTAGCCGATCTTCTCAGGCGCATACACGTTGAAGTGGCCCATCTGCCCGCTCATCGGGCCGAGTCCGGCCATCTGCCAGAACAGCCACTCCAGCGCGACGATGCGCCCGCGGGGATCGGCCGGCAGGAAGCGCCCGGTCTTCTCGGCCAGATACAGCAGGATCGCGCCGGACTCGAACACGCTCTGCGGCGCGCCGCCATCGGCCGGCGCATGGTCCACGATCGCCGGCATCTTGTTGTTCGGCGCGATCGCCAGGAACGCCGGCGCGAACTGCTCGCCGGCGCCGATGTTGACCGGCTTGATGGTGTAGTCCAGCCCGGCCTCTTCGAGCAGCAAGGTGACCTTGTGGCCGTTGGGCGTGGGCCAGTAGTACAGATCGATCATGGCGGCGGTCCGGAAAACGGGGGCGTCCAGTGTAGCCGCGCCGCGCGCTTGGCAGCATCCCGGCGGGCCAGTACCCTGCGCCTTCCTGCACCGCAGCATGCGATACCACACCATGAGCCCTCCGCCCCCGCCGCCCCGCCTCAACCCGCTGTCCAGCCTGATCTTCGCCTCGCGCTGGCTGCAGTTGCCGCTGTACCTGGGCTTGATCGTGGCGCAGGGCGTCTATGTGTTCCTGTTCGGCAAGGAGTTGTGGCACCTGATCCACGAGGCGCCAAGCCTGGGCGAACAGCAGATCATGCTGATCGTGCTCGGCCTGATCGACGTGGTGATGATCTCCAACCTGCTGGTGATGGTGATCGTCGGCGGCTACGAAACCTTCGTCTCGCGGCTGGGCCTGGAAGGCCATCCGGACCAGCCGGAGTGGCTGAGCCACGTCAATGCCAGCGTGCTGAAGGTGAAGCTGGCGCTGTCGATCATCGGCATCTCCTCGATCCACCTGCTCAAGACCTTCATCGCGGTCGGCGCGCTGGGCGGCATGCCGCTGTGCTCGCCGGACCAATTGGCCAGCGCGGCGGCCACCGTGGACCTGAAGAGCTGCGCGACGCTGACCCAGACCGGAGTGCTGTGGCAGACCATCATCCACGGCATCTTCATCCTGTCGGCGATCGGCATCGCCTGGACCGACCGGCTGATGTCGGCGCCGGCGAAACCGGCGCACTGACCTCGCGTGCACGCGCTCACGCTTTTGCGGCGGCCGCCACGCGGCCGTCGAGCACGCGGCGGAACTGGATGCTAGATTGACGGGCGGGGTGCGCTGGCAGGGAACGGGGGGAGCCGTGCCGGCTGCGTGGGGGAACCGCCGCCGCGTATTTCATTGCCATCACCGGGGAGTAGGGGGAAGCATGTTGCAGGTCACGACATTCGCGAAGGCGCGCCGCATGGTGCCGGTCTTGCTGCTCGCCGCGCTGGCGGCCTGTTCCAGGCAGGAAGACGCCGCGCCGGCCGCCGCGCCGACGGCGGCACCCGCA
>NZ_CAPJ01000454.1 GCF_000331775.1 Xanthomonas translucens pv. translucens DSM 18974 | reverse complement strand
GCCGTTGCGCCCGGTCAGGTCGCGCACCAGGCCGGCGCCGTCGGTGTTGTCGCCATGCCACTGCCCGTCGCGGAAGCTGAGCGTGTTGACCGCCCCGGCGCGCTGCGCGCGCGCGCTGTGGACCACGCTCAGCGCATACGCAGCTTCCTTCAGCGGCAGGGTCACGTTGGCGCCCACGCCGCCCTCCGCGGCAAACGCCGCCAGCGCCGCTGCGAAGCCATCCGGCAGGGCGTCGATCGCGTCGTACTGCAGCGCGATGCCGGTCTGCTTGGCGAAGTCGGCATGGATGCGCGGCGACAGCGAATGGGTGACGGGATGGCCGAACACGGCATAACGGGATGTGGGCATGGAACGCTCGTTGGTTGTTTTAGACTGGTCGCGACATCCGAAGGAATCCGACATGCGGACCCCCGCCCTGCCGCTCGCGCTGGCCGCGAGTTTACTCTGCGCGCCGCTGGCGTTCGCGCTTTCCGAGTTCGGCATCGAGGGCATGGGCGTAGTCTCGACCAAGGCCAGCGAGACCCGCGCCAGCGTGGCCGCGGACGGACAGCGCATCGTCTGGGCCAGCCCCGACCGCGCCGGCGGACCCGGCGGCGGCGACCTGTGGCAGGCCACGCTGCGCGACGGGCGCTGGGTCGACGCGCAGCCGTTGCCGGCGCCACTGAATTCGCCTAGTGCCGATACCGACCCGTTTTTCAGCGCCGACGGGCACTGGCTGTACTTCGCCTCCGACCGCGCCGGCGGCCACGGCGGCAGCGACCTGTACCGCGCGCCGCTGCTGGTCGACGGCCGCTACGGCCCGCCGCAGAACCTGGGCGCGGCGCTGAACTCGCGCGGCGACGAGCGCGCGCCGACGCTGTCGCTGGACGGCACCCGGCTGCTGTTCGCCAGCGACGGCCGCGGCGGTGCCGGCGGCATGGACCTGTTCGTGGCGCGGCTGCAAGGCCAGGTCTTCGGCCAACTGCAGGCGCTGGACGGCATCAACAGCGGCGACGACGAAACCGATGCCGCCTGGCTTGGCGACGGCCGCGCGCTGGTGTTCGCGCGGGCGCGCAAGGCGCAAGGCACGCAACTGCTGCTCGCGCAGTGCGCCGGCGGGCACTACGTGCAGGCGCAGCCGCTGGCGCTGTCGTTCAACCGTGCCGACGGCGACACGCGCGGCGCGGTCGTGGATGCCTCCAAGCCGACCGAACTATTGGTGGTCGGCAGCGCACGCGCGCCGAAGGCCGGCAAGCTCGACGTGTACCGGATGAAGTCCCCGATTGCGAGCGGCAGCGGCGATTGTGCGGGTGTGCGTTGAGGGCGACGGCGTCGCCGGCAAAATGCCCGCTTGCCGCGGGCCGGTTGCTGCATCTGCATGTCCACGCGCCGTTGCAACCGATCGCTGATGCAGTTGGTCGCGGCTGAAGCCGCTCCTACCAAGGCAGCAGATGCGCGCGGCTTTTTTGTAGGAGCGACTTCAGTCGCGACAAGCGCAGCGGTGGAAACAACGCGATCGGATGCGGTCCGGGCCAAGGGCTCCGCCCGAATCGCTGCAACCGCATCGGCCCACCTCAATACACATCGCGCCGATAACGCCCATCCGCGCTGAGCGCATCCAGCGCGTCCTCGCTCAGGATCTCGCGCAAGGCCGCATCCACGCCGCGGGCCATGCTGTCCAGGCTGCCGCAGACGTACAGCGTGGCGCCACGCGCGAGCCACGCGCGCACCTCGTCAGCGGCATCGCGCAGGCGATCCTGCACATAGACCTTGCCCGGCTGGTCGCGCGAGAACGCCAGGTCCAGGCGCTGCAAGTGGCCGCTGTCCCGCCATGCCTGCAATTGCGCACCGAACAGCGCGTCGTGCGCGGCGTTGCGTTCGCCGAACAGCAGCCAGTGGCCATGCACGCCGGCACCCTCGGCCTCGCGCAACAGGCTGCGCAGACCAGCGATGCCGGTGCCGTTGCCGATCAGCAGCAGCGGCGTATCGCCGTGGCGGCGGAACCCTGGGTTGGCGCGCACCCGCGCCTGCAGCGCGGCCTGCGGCGGCGCGTGCAGGCACAGCCAGCCCGAGCCCAGGCCGGCACTGCCGTCGTCGCGTCGGGTCAGGCGCACCACCAGTTGCAGCAGGCCGTCGGCCGGCACCGAGGCGACCGAATATTCGCGCAGCGGCAACTGCGGCAGCGCATCGAACCAGGCCTGCAGATCCTGCGCGTCGCCAGGCGGCAACAAGGCGCGATCGGCCAGCGCCACCTGCAGCGGCAGCGTCACCCCGCCCGCGCGCAGCGGCGTATCGATCGACAGCCCATGCGCGGCGAGCCAGGCGCGCACGGCATCAGGCGCGTGGCAGGGCTGCACTTCCAGGATGTCGCCTGCCTGCCACTGCGCCTGGGGCGGCGGCAGCAGATCGATGCGCCACACCGGCGCGCCGGCACTGCCGGGATTGAGCAGCGTGCGTCCGGCCAGCCGCCACTCCAGCGCCGGCGGCGCCTGCAGCGCCGGCGCCGCGTCCGCCCCACCGGTGACCGCGGACAGCTGCCGCTGCCACTGCGCCAGCGCCTGCGGATCGGCGTTGTCCACTTCCACCGCCGGAAACAGCGCCTGCGCACCCTGCGCGGCCAGCCACTGCTCCAGCCGCCGCGAGAACCCGCAGAAGCGCGCGTACTGGCGATCGCCCAGCGCCAGCAGCGCATAGCCCAGCTCGGGCAGGGGCTGCGCCTGGCGCAGCACCTTCTTCTCGAAGCCGCGCGCCGGGTCCGGCGCCTCGCCGTCGCCGAAGGTGCTGACCACGAACAGCGCACGCCGCACACCGCGCAGTTGTGCCGCATCCAGCTGCGCCAGCGACTGCACCTGCACCGGCACGCCCGCCGCCTGCAGCTGGCCGGCGGCCTGCCAAGCCAGGCGTTCGGCGAATCCGCTCTGGCTGGCGAAGCCCACCAGCCACGGCTCGGCGGCCGCCGGCGCAACCGTGCCCAGGCCGCGCCGCGCGTGCTGCAGCGCGCGCTTCTTGCGCCGCCTGTCCAGGTACAGCAGCCAGCCGGTGACGAAGAACAAGGACAGGCACAGGCTCGCCAGCATCACCACCACGCGCCCGGCCAGGCCGAAGAAGCTGCCGGTGTGCAGGGCGAACACGCTGCTCAGCAGCTGCCGCCCCAGCGGCTGCTGCCGATAGTCCAGGCGGCGCAGGATGCGGCCACTGCGCGGATCGATCTCCAGGCCGTCGAAGGCCCGGCTGTGCACCGGATCGGCGGCCAGGTAGCGCGCGCTCAGCGGCTGCCCGGCGCGGCCGGGCAGGCGCAGGTCCAGGTAGGCGCGGCGCACGCCCGGCAGCGCATCGAGCGTGGCCTGCAGCCTCGCATAGTCCAGCGCTGGCGGCTTGCCGCCGCGGCCGGCGTTGTCGGCGCTGTCCGCGCGCTCACCGCCGAGCACCGCCACCAACGCCTGCCGGTACCCGTCGTAGGACCAGTACAGCCCGGTCAACGCCATCGACAGGTAGATCGCCAGGCACCAGGTGCCGATCACCGAATGCAGGCTCCACAGGAAACTGCGTCCCTGCCGCTTCCATTCCACCACCCACCACGCGCGCCAGTTCCACCACTGCCGCGGCCAGCGCAGGTACAACCCGGACAGGCAGAAGAACAGCAGCGCGATCGCGCAGGCACCGGTGACCGCCTTGCCGCGCTCGCCGGCAAGCAGATGCCGATGCAGGTCCTCGACGAATGCGAAGAAGCCGCTCAGCCGCGGCTCCGGCAGCGTGTGGCCGGTATAGGGATCGAAGTACAGGCGCCCGCCGTCGCGGCCGGCCAGGCGCAGGTTGGACGGGCGCGTGCCGGTGGGATCGATCAGCATGCGCGTGACCCGATGCGTGCCGCCCAGATCCAGCCGCCGCGCCAGCTCGGCCAGCGGCAACGGCGACTCGCCGG
>NZ_CAPJ01000455.1 GCF_000331775.1 Xanthomonas translucens pv. translucens DSM 18974 | reverse complement strand
CGGAGCGCAGCGGCGTGCAGCTCAGCCCGGACGGCAAGACCCTGAGCTGGCTGGCCCCGGTGGACGGCGTGCTCAACATCTGGATCGCACCGGCCGATGCGCCGGACAAGGCGCGCGCGGTCACCCACGACCGCGGCCGCGGCATCCGCTCCTATTTCTGGTCGTTCCTGCCCAATACCCTGCTGTACATGCGCGACAGCGGCGGCGACGAGAATTTCCATCTGTTCGCACTCGATATCGCCGCGGGCGGCAACGGTCGCGACCTCAGCGACTTTCCCAAGACCCGCGCGCGGGTGGTGGCCGCCAGCCGCAAGCATCCGGAGTCGATCCTGGTCGGCATGAACGACCGCGACGCGCAGTGGCACGACCTGTACCGGGTCGATCTGGCCGGTGGCACGCGCACGCTGCTGCAGAAGAACACCCAGCAGATCGGCGACTACCTGGCCGACGACGACTACCAGGTGCGGCTGGCGACGCGCTCGCGCGAGGACGGCGGCGAAGATCTGCTGCAACCCGACGGCAAGGGCGGCTGGCACAAGCGCGAAGAGATTCCGTTCGAGGATTCGCTGACCACCGCGCCGTCCGGCTTCACCGCCGACGGCAAGACCCTGTACTTCCTCGATTCGCGCCAGCGCGACGCCTCGGCGCTGTACGCGGTGGACGTGGCCAGCGGCACGCGCAAGCTGCTGTTCGAGGATGCGCGCGCGGACGTGGGCGGCACCCTGACCGATCCGCGCAGCGGCGTGGTGCAGGCGGTGGAATCCAATTACCTGCGCCCGGAATGGAAGGTGCTGGACCCGGGCATCGCCGCGGACATCAAGCAGCTGCAGGCGATCGGCCCGGGCGAGATCTCGGTGCTGACACGCACCCAGGACGACCGCACCTGGATCGTCGCCTACTCCGCCGCCGATGCGCCGGCCACGTTCTACCGCTACGACCGCGCGCCGTCCGGTGCGGGCAAGCTGACCAAGCTGTTTGCCGCGCGCCCGGCGTTGGAAGGGCAGCCGCTGGTGCCGCAGTGGCCGCAGGAGATCCGCTCGCGCGACGGCCTGACCCTGGTCAGCTACCTCACCCTGCCGCGCGAGGCCGATGCCAACGGCGACGGCAAGGCCGACAAGCCGGTGCCGCTGGTGCTGTTCGTGCACGGCGGGCCGTGGGCGCGCGACGACTACGGCTACAGCGGCTACAACCAGTGGCTGGCCAACCGCGGCTATGCGGTGCTGCAGGTCAACTACCGCGGCTCCACCGGCTTCGGCAAGCGCTTCACCAACGCCGGCGACGGCGAGTGGGCAGGCAAGATGCACGACGACCTGCTCGATGCGGTGCAATGGGCGGTGCAGCAGGGGGTCACGACCAAGGACCAGGTCGCGATCATGGGCGGCAGCTATGGCGGCTACGCCACGCTGGTCGGGTTGAGCTTCACCCCGGACGTGTTCAAGTGCGGCGTGGACATCGTCGGCCCGTCGAACTTGAACACCTTGCTCAGCACCATCCCGCCGTACTGGAAATCCGGCTTCGAACAGATGGCGCGGCGCATCGGCGATCCGCGCACCGCGGCCGGCAAGAAACTGCTGGAAGACCGCTCGCCGCTGAGCCGTGCCGACCGCATCGCAAGGCCGCTGCTGATCGGTCAGGGCGCCAACGATCCGCGGGTCAAGCAGGCCGAGGCCGACCAGATCGTCAATGCGCTCAAGGCCAAGCAGATCCCGGTCACCTACGTGCTGTTCCCCGACGAGGGCCACGGCTTCGCCCGGCCGGAGAACAGCAAGGCCTTCAACGCGGTCAGCGAAGCGTTCCTGGGCAAGTGCCTGGGCGGACGCATGCAGCCGTTCGGCCAGGATCTGGTCGGCTCCAGCCTCAGCGTGCCGGACGGCGCGGCGCAGGTGCCGGGCCTGGAGGACGCGTTGAAGTCGCATACGCAGAGCGTGCGCAAGTAGGTCCTCGCCGACGCCGCTGCGTGCTTCCCGTCGTGCACGCAGCGGCGCCGTCGCGGTAGCGCCACGGCGGCGATGGCGCATTGCGCCGCGGGGATCCGCGCCCGCAGTGCGCGATGACCTCGCCTACCAGTCGGTCGGCGCGTAGTCCTTCAGGAACTGGCCCCACACGTGCTCGCCGGTATTGAAGCCGTGGATGATCGGATCGACGATGCGCGCGGCGCCGTCGACGATGTCCAGCGGCGGATGGAAGCGCTCTTCCTGCACCTTGCGCGCGGCGATCTCGGCCGGATCCTCGTCGGTGACCCAGCCGGTGTCCACGCTGTTCATATGGATGCCGTCGTTCTGGTAATCGGCCGCCGAGGTCCGGGTCATCATGTTCAACGCGGCCTTGGCCATGTTGGTATGCGGATGCCGGGTGGTCTTGAAGTTGCGGTAGAACTGCCCTTCCATCGCCGACACGTTGACGATGTGCTTGTCGCGCTCGGGCGTGCGCAGCATCAGCGGCTTGAGCCGCGCGTTGATGATGAACGGGGCGATGGCGTTGACCAGCTGCGTCTCCAGCAATTCCACCGACGGCACTTCGGCCATCAGCAGGCGCCACGAGTTGCGCCCGCGCAGGTCCACCTGCTGCAGGTCCTGGTCCAGCCGGCCTTCGGGAAACAGGTGCTGCTGGCCGAGCAGTTCGTCGGCCAGCAGCGGCACCTGCGACAGTTCGGCGGCGCGGGTCAGCCCGTCGGCGCCGCTGATGCCGTGGCCCTGGCCCGCCGGCAGCGTGGTCGCCGATGCCGCCGGCAGCAGTTCCGGGCTGCGCAGGCCTTCGTAATGGCCGACCAGGCGGCGCACGTGCTCGGGCAGTTCGTGCAGCGCGGCGGTCTCGCCGGCCATCATGTGCGCGTAGAACTGCGGCGGTCGGCGCACGGTCTGGCAGGCGTTGTTGACGATGAAGTCCAGCCGCGCGCGGGTGGCCAGCAGCTGGCTGCAGAACGCTTCGACGCTGGGTGTGTGGCGCAGGTCCAGGCCGAACACCTGCAGGCGGTGGCCCCACTCGGCGAAGTCAGGCTCCTGCGCGTAGCGCGCGGCCGAATCGCGCGGGAAGCGCGTGGTCACGATCAGTTCGGCGCCGGCGCGCAGCAGCTTCAGCCCGGCCTGGTAGCCGATCTTGACCCGGCCGCCGGTCAGCAGCGCCACGCGCCCGCGCAGGTCCGCGGTCTCGGTGCGCTTGAAGTAATTGAGTTCGGCGCAGGCCGGACACATCTGGTCATAGAAATGGTGCAGCTGGGTGAACTTCTGCTTGCACACGTAGCAGTGGCGCAGCTCGGGCGACTGCGCCGCCGCCGGCTCTTCGGCCGCGGCATTGCTGGCGTCGTGCAGGCCGGCGGCATGCGGCGGGAAGTAGTTCGGCGTGCTGAACACCGGTTTGCGCCGCAGCGCGCGGATGCCGGTCTGCTCGAGCAGCGCTTCGGCCTTGCGCACCTTTTCCTGGTGGCGTTCGCGCGCCTGCTGCTTGAGCAGTTGCCGGCGCGCCTTGGGCTCGGGGTGGTAGACCTTGGCGACGACCTGGTGCAGGCGCACGCGGTCGGCCTCGGGCAGCGCGTCGAGCACGCTGCGGTCGGCATCGATGGCTTCGAGCAGGTCCAGGGCGACGCGCAGACGCTCGCTCAGGGGCAGGTCGTCGGTGGCAGGGGGCGAGGCGGTGGTGTTCAAGACGGATCCAGGAAGAAGCGAAGGCACGACAACGCGGCGCGCGCCGCGGGCGATGCGGCGTGCCCGGTAGGTGCGGCGAACGGGCAGCGGCAGCGCGAAGCGTGTTTCAGGAAGCCGTCGTTGCCCGGCAGGGCGGGTATTTTCGCCGATCCCGGGGCTTCGGCGCCATGGTCGGCGGCTGAACCACAGCGCTCGCCTGCAGCGCCCCGGCCATGCCTGGGCGCACCGCGCTTCTCCTGGGTGGTTCAGCGCGCCGGCACCTGTGCGAATTCGCCGCGCTGCAGCTTGGCCACGTCGTTGCCCTGCGCGTCCTTGGCCTGCAGATCGGCGCCCTTGGCGGCGAGGTCTTTCAACACCTCGGTGCGCTGGAACAGCGCCGCGTACATCGCCGCGGTCTGGCCGGCGTTGTTGCGCTGGTCGGGCGCGCAATCGGCCTGCATCAGCCGCTTGGCGATCGCCAGTTCGCCTTTGAAGATCGCGCCCATCAGCGCGGTGTTGCCGCGCTTGTCCTGTGCGCACGGATCGGCGCCGGCGCGCAGCAATTGTTCCACCGCCGGCTGCTGGCCGTGGTAGGCGGCCAGGATCAGCGCGGTATAGCCCTTGTCGTCGCGGGTGTTTAGGTCGTAGTGCGCCTGGATGAACTCGGCCAGCATGTCCTGGCGGCCTTCGCGCGCGGCGTCGAAGAAGTAGTCGCGTAGTTGCGCCTGGATCTTGGCCGGGTCGGCGGGTACGGGCGCGGCAGTCGCCGAGACCGCGATCAGGCTCAGGACGAGAAGAAGGAAGCGATGCATGCTCGGTCTCCGGGAAAGAAGGCGCAGCGCGGCGCGGGGTAGGCGCCGCCGCGCTGCGCAGTGGACGATCAATCCTGCAATTGCGCGGCCAGCTGCCTGACCCGCGCCAGATCACCCTTGGCGACGCGGGCGACGCCGCTGCCATAGGCCGGATCGGCCTTGTACAGGAACGACAGCATGATGTGCTTGCTGACGTCGTCGGTACCGGCCAGCGATTCGCCGAAGCTCTGGATCAGGTCCTGCTGCTCCTTCTTGCTGTAGCTGCGGAACAACGCGCCGGCCTGCTTGAAGTTCTGCTCACGGGCGAGCTTCGCCTGCTGGGTGCTGCCCGACAGCGGCAGCTGACTGTAGCGCGCGGTCGGATCCTGCGGGCGCGGGGCGAGCCGGCTCGGCTCGTAGTTGACGCCGCTGGCGCTGGCGCCGGCGTTCATCGCGCCGTCCTGGTTGCCATTGTTCACCGCCACCCGCGGCCGGTTCACCGGCAGGCTCAAGCCATTGGTGCCGACGCGGTACAGCTGAGTGTCGGCATAGGAGAAGATGCGCCCCTGCAGCAGGCGGTCTTCCGACGGCTCGATGCCCGGCACCAGGTTGGCCGGCGCCATCGCCACCTGCTCGGTCTCCTGGAAGAAGTTGTCCACGTTCCTGTTCAACACCATCTGCCCGATCTTGCGCTCGGGCACGTCCGGCCAGATCTTGGTCGCATCCAGCGGATCGAAGTCGAACTTGGCCAGGTCTTCGGGCTTGAGCACCTGGATGTACAGGTCCCACTTCGGATAGTCGCCCTGCTTGATCGCGCCGATCAGGTCGTTGCTCAGGTGGCTGTAGTCCTTGCCCTGCACCTGCGCCACCTGCTTCGGGTCCAGGTTCTTCAGGCCTTGCAGCGACTTCCAGTGGAACTTGACGTAGTGCACCTCGCCCTGCGCGTTGACCAGCTTGTAGGCGTGCACGCCGTTGCCGTCCATGAAGCGATAGCCGGCCGGCGTGCCTTCGTTGGAATACAGCAGGGTCAGCGTGCGCGTGGCTTCGGGCACGTGCGAGAAGAAATCGAAACGGCGCGCATCGTCGTCCAGGTTCGTGCGCGGATCCGGCTTGAACGCATGCACCATGTCCGGGAACTTGATCGCATCGCGGATGAAGAAGGTGGGGAAGTTGTTGCCGACCAGATCCCAGTTGCCTTCGCTGGTATAGAACTTGGTGGCGAAGCCGCGCGGGTCGCGCAGCGTCTCCGGCGAATGGTTGCCGTGCACCACCGAGGAAAAGCGCACGAACACCGGCGTCTTGGCGCCGGCGGTGAACAGCTTGGCCTTGGTCAGATCCGAGATGTCGGCGCTGGCGGTGAACTCGCCATGCACACCGGTGCCGCGCGCATGCACCACGCGCTCGGGGATGCGCTCGCGGTCGAAACGCTGCAGCTTCTGGATCAGCTGCACGTCCTGCAACAGGGTCGGGCCGGTGGCGCCGGCGGTCTGCGAGTTCTGGTTGTCGCCGACCGGCGCACCGTTGTCGCGGGTCAGCGTGGACTGCGCGAACCCGGCGGGGACGATCAGGGTCTGCGACAGCAGGGCGAGCACCAACAAAGTGACAGTGCGCATGGGGGCGGTCCATGTGGAGGAGCCTGGAGCATGGCGGCCGGGCAGCTCGCCGAGAATTCGTTAGTTGCTATGGCTGCGATAGGCAA
This sequence comes from Xanthomonas translucens pv. translucens DSM 18974, assembly GCF_000331775.1. Next base: position 4,488 of record NZ_CAPJ01000455.1, on the reverse strand, counting down.
TGCAGATGCTGCGCATGTGGATGTGACCATGGTCGCCGACAGCATGCGCGAGGCATTGCAGTTTTCCGACATATGCGCAGGCGCGGCTCCGGCGCGCTGTCGGCAGCGACCTGAAAATGTAGACAATGCCTACCTGCGAACACGAGGTCGCCGTTGCCACATCCTTACCGCTGCGACGTCGCGATCGTGATCGTCTTTGCATTATCTGCCTTGCGCGTCGGCAATCGCACCGCGGCGCTGGAAGTTCAGACGCCGGCCATCTGCAATGGCCAAAGATGGCGGTGGCGCAATCGTGCGCGTCCGTTTTCTCCAGAGATGAATTCCATGCCTAGGCCGTCATGCACTCACACCCGTCTCCTCGCACGCGCAGCAGCATTGCTGGCGACTGCCGCAGCGCTGTCCGCCAACGCCATGGCAGCCGAGACGCCGCCCTACGATGCCGGCGTGGCGCTGCCCTCGCTCGATGCAGCCGGTCTTCGCCTGCATGTCTATGCCAATCGCGCCGCCCTGGAGACGGCTGACGCGCATATCAGCAATGCGGTCATCGCCATCGGGCAGAATCCTCAGTCCGCGTTGTATCCGCGCATCGCGGCGGCCGCGGCGGATGCGCAACTGGCCGACGCCACGCTGATCGTTGCCATCGACTACCAGCCGCAAGCCGCGACCGCGCGCCATCTGGCGAACTGGGGCCAGACCGATTGGGCCGCCGGCGCTGTCTCCACCGATCGCGCCACGGCCAGCGCATTCGCCGTGGTGGACGAACTGCTGGCCGTGGTCGCCGACCCGAAGCGCTATCCCCACCTGCGCCAGATCACCATCACCGGTTTCGGCCGCGGCGCGGAATTGGTGCTGCGCCACGCCACCGCTTCGGCGGCGCCGGAAGCGTTGGCGCGCCTCAATCCGCCACTGCAGTTGAATTGGGTGGTCGCCAGCCCCGATCGCTATACCTACCTGGACAGCAGCCGCTGGGATGCAAAACGCCATGCCTTCACCGATCGCAGCGCGGGCATCGCCAATGGCAGCGAAGCCTGCCGCACACTGGACGACTATCCCTATGGCTACCGCGGCGCAGTGCCGGACTATGTCGCCAGCGGGCTGAACGCGGCCGATCGGCACGACATCGCCGGACGCTTCCTGCAACGCAGCGTGATCTACCTGGTCGGCGCCAACGATTCCAGCGTGGGCGATCGCGGCTGCCAAGCGGGCGTGCAAGGCAGCGACGCGAACGCGCGCTCGCGGATCTTCTTCGACTACAGCCGCGACCTGGCGGTGCGCCACAACGGCGGCAAGGCCCCGGACACGAGCAGTCAGTTCCGTTGCGTGGTGCCGGCGGTCGCGCACCAGCCGAGCGTGTACGACACGGCCGTGGGCCGCTACGCGCTATTCTTCCCGCTCGGCAACACCAGCAGCGGCACGGTGCCGGACAGTTGCGACTACTGAGCGCGGCGCGCGTGCCGCGGCGCTAGCCGATCACCCGCTTGAACGGCGGCAGCGCATCGATGATGCGCTTGCCGTAGCGCTTGGTCAGTAAGCGCGAATCGAGAATGATGACCCGGCCGTGGTCGCTGGAACTGCGGATCAGGCGCCCGGCGAACTGGGTCAGCGTGCGCAGCGCGTGCGGCACCGCGATCAGGTTGAAGGCGTTGAGGCCGCGGCTTTCGAACCACTCGCCGAGGGTGGCGGTCTGCGGGTCGGTCGGCACCGCGAACGGCACCTGGGTGATGACCACGGTGGTGCAGGCCTCGCCGGGCAGGTCCAGGCCTTCGCCGAAGGAATTGAGGCCGAACAGCACCGAGCCTTCGCCGGCGCCGATGCGGCGAATGTGCTCGCCGATCATCTGCGACTTGGAGCCGTCGCCCTGCACCAGCACCCGGTTGCGCTGCGCGATCGGCAACAGGTCGGCAACCTTGAGCATCTTCCAGCGCGAGGTGAACAGCACGATCGAGCCCTTGCCCCAGTCCAGTTCCTTGACCAGGTAGCGTGCGACCTCGCGCGGATGGCCTTCGCGGTCGTCCGGCGCCACCGGGAATGTCGGCACGATCAGCTCGGCCTGGTTGGGCAGATCGAACGGCGAGGACAGCGACACCATCTCCGCATGCGCCGGCAGGCCGTTGTCGATCGCCAGCGCCTGGAAATCGCCGCCGCCGGTCAGCGTGGCCGAGGTCAGCACCGCCGAGTCCACTTCGCTCCACAGCAGCGCGCGCAACACCTGCGCGGCCGACACCGGCGAGCAATGGCAGACCAGGTCGGCATCGCGCGAGGCGGTGATCCAGCGCGCCATCGGCGCCTGCCCGTCCTGGTCCTCACGGCGCCAGCCCAGCCACAGCGCGTATTGCTGCTCGACCATCTCCAGGGCCATGCCCAGGCTGCGCTGCAGGCGTTCCTTGGCCGCGTCCTCCTGCTTGGACTTGCTCACCAGCTGGTGCGCGGCCTGCACCCAGTTGAGCAGCGCGGCGGTGTCCTGCGCTTGCGCATCGATGAAGGGTTTCCAGTCCTCGGGCAGGCGCCCGTTGGGGGCGCGCCACATCGGCTCGTCCTGGCCCGGGTCCGGCACCCAGGCGCGTTCGATTTCGGCGCGAAAGGTTTTCAGCCCCTTGCTGACCTGGGTCGCCAGTTCGATCGCCTCGTTCGGCAGCTGGTTGCCGATGCTGTCCTTGTCGGCCAGCCGATAGGCGGCGCCGACCAGCGCCTGCAGGCGGCCGGTGCGCCGCGCCATGTCGTCCAGCGCCAGGTTGGCCGCGCCCTGGTCGATGGCGACGCCAGCGATGTGGTGGCCTTCGTCGAGTACCAGCAGCATGTCCGCCGGCGGCGCGATCAGCGGCTGGCCGTTGTCGCTGTCGCCCAGCGCCAGCGCCGACAGCAGCAGCGCATGGTTGGTGACCACGATCTGCGCATCGCGCACGTCGCTGCGCGCCTTCAGCACCGGGCATTGCACTGCGAACGAGCAGCGGCGCCCGGCGCAGCCGGCGGCATTGGTGGTGATGCGCGCGCGCAGCGATGCCGGAATCGGTTCCGGCGCGGTGTCCAGGTCGCCGTTCCAGGTCTTGTCGGCGTAGGCCTTGGCCAGCGCCCGCGCCTGCTCGGCCTCGGCTGGACTCAGCGGGCGGTCGTACAGCGGCGCCTCGTCTTCGAACATGCTGTTCTGCGCGGCTTCGCCATGCAGCTCAGCGACGTTGCGCGCGCACAGGTAGCGGGTGCGGCCCTTGGCCAGCGCCACGGTCGCCTCGATGCCGGTGGCCTTGAGGAAGGCGGGGATGTCGCGTTCCACCAATTGCGACTGCAGCGCCACGGTGCCGGTGCTGATCACCAGCTTCTTCTTGCTGGCCAGCGCGATCGGCACCCCGGCGGTGAGGTAGCCCAGGCTCTTGCCGACGCCGGTGGGCGCCTCGGCCACGCCGACGCCGCCGCTGGTGCCAAGCGCGCGCGACACCACGCCGATCATCTGGCTCTGCGCGCGGCGCACCATGAAGCCGGGCGTGTTGGCCTGCAGCTTGGTGTAGGCGTCGCGGATGCCGGCCTTCATCTCGTCGGTCAACTGCCGCGTGGGTGCTGCCTTTTCCATGCCGCCTGTCTGCTCGTGCCGGGGATCGGCCGGCTATTTTCCCAGGTCTGGCCGCCGCGTGCCGGGGAAAGGTGAACGGCCCGGCCGCCGACGCCGCGCGCAGCCGGTCAGCGCGGCAACGCCAGCCGCAGCGCCAGCACCACCAGCAGCATCGCCACCGCATGCAGCAGGGTGAACACCGCCTGCAGGATGCCGTACCAGACCGCGTAGCTGGAGAAGCTCCCGCCCTGGGCGATGACCCACATCGGCAGCAGCGAGGTCACCGTGCCGCACAGCCCACCGAGCAGCAGCAGGCTCAAGCCCCACAGCCCCAGCGTGCGGGCGCGGCCGGGCCGGCGCGTGGCCAGCAGCACCAGGCCTGCGCCGAGGACGATCAGGATCGGCAGCTGGAAGCCCACCGTGGTCAACAGCTGCATCACGAATCCATCGTCCATCGGAATCTCCGTCTAGCTACGAAAACAAGCGCCGGGGCGCAAAAAGGTCAATCGGCGCTGACCAGCACCGCGTCGCGCGCGCGCAGCGCGGCGTAGACCGGGTCGGTGTCCGGGCGCACGCCGTGCCAGCGCTCGAAGCTCTCGGCCGCCTGTTCGACCAGCATGCCCAGGCCGTCCACGGTATCGCGGCAGTGCGCCGCACGCGCCCAGGCCAGGAACGGGATCGCCACCTCGCCGTAGTTCAGGTCCACCGCCAGGGTCATGCTGTTGACCAGCGACAGCGGCAGCGAGAACCCCGTGCTGTCGTCGCGGCCGGCGGCGGTGGCATTGACGATCAGTTCGAAGTCGCCCAGTTCGCGCAGGTCTTCCCAGTAGCGGGAAATGGCGCGCGCCGGTTCGCCCAGCGCATCGACCAGCGCATCGGCACGCTCGGGCGAACGGTTGACGATCAGCAACTGCTGCACGCCGGCGTCCAACAGCGCCGGCGCCACG
>NZ_CAPJ01000456.1 GCF_000331775.1 Xanthomonas translucens pv. translucens DSM 18974 | reverse complement strand
TGCGGACATTACCCGATGCACCGCGTCACCCTGCGCTACGACAGAAAGCTGATCCGGCAAGCCGTGGCGAGCTTCTGCTGGCGCGTCGTCGGGCGGCGCTATGTCATCGCCTTGATCTTGGTGGCGGCGCCCCTTGTCGTCCTCGTTCGCGGCGGCAACGCCTCCTGGTTGGTCGGCCTCTTGGCAAGCGCACTCGCGTTCGGCATCGCCTTTCCTGTGGCGCTCTACGCCACCCACTACCGCAACGCGCTGCGCAGGCTCGATGCAATGGGCGCTCCCGTCGGCACGCTCGAAGCATCCGCCACCTCGTTGTCGCTGTCCTCTGCTGCCGGCACCACGACACTGCCCTGGTCCGCAGTCTGCGACGTGTGGCGATTCGAATCCTGTTGGCTGCTGCTGCTTTCGAAGTCCCAATTCGTCACCTTGCCGCTCGCCGACCTTAGCGCGGAGGCCGCGGAGTTCATCCGTACCCAGGTTCTGGCTGCGGGGGGCAAGGTTTCCTGACGCTGGACCGGCGCCACAACGGCAAGCGGATGAAGCGGGACCGCTGCCGTTGGTAAGCTGACACTCGCGTCAGACCACGCGTGCAATCGTCCGATGCGCAGCGGACCCGCCCGCGGCGGCGTCGGCCTTTTTCACATAGGCCGCTGGTTCCCGATGCAGCGCTGCTGGCAGGTGGCGCTCGCGATGCGGTGAACGGCCGTTCGCCCGAACCGGTCCGCGGCCGTGCGAACGTGGGGGTTAGGCTAGCACTCCGTCCTGTTGCGAAGCCTTGCCGATGCCTTGCGTCCCGCCGCTGCGAATCGGCCTGATCTCCGATACCCATGGCCTGTTGCGACCACAGGCGCTGGCGGCGATGCGCGATTGCGTGGCCATCGTGCATGCCGGCGACATCGGCAAGCCGCAGATCCTGGATGCGCTGCGCACGCTCGCGCCGCTGCATGCGATCCGCGGCAACATCGATACCGCGCCCTGGGCGCAGGCGCTGCCCGACACGCTGGACATCGACATCGCGGGCATCCGCCTGCATGTGCTGCACGATCTGAAGACGCTGGCGCGCGATCCCGCCTGCGTGGATGTGGTGGTCAGCGGGCATTCGCACAAGCCGCTGCTGCAGAGCCGCGACGGCGTGCTGTACGTCAATCCCGGCAGTGCCGGACCACGCCATTTCAGCCTGCCGATCGGGGTGGGCTATCTGCATCTGCAGGCGGACGGCATCCGCGGCGAGCTGCACGCGCTGACCTGAAACGGCACTGCAAAAATCTACGGAACAAGGCGCGACCTAGCGCGGCGCCGGCGGCCGGCTTGCGCGTTTGCCGGCCTTGGCCGGTTTGGGGGCGGGCAATGCCTGCGCGGTGGCGCGCAGCAGGCGCTGCAACAGGGTCCGGTCCTCCAGTCCCTCGTCGATCAGGTAATGCGGCTTGCCGCCCGGATACGGCGCCTGTTCGACCACCTCGCCGAGCAGCGCGCGCCCGGCGGCAGTCGGCTTGACGAACACCTGGTTGTCGCAGACCAAGGCCACCACCTTGCCGTCCAGGTACAGCGCGTATTCGCCGAACATCTTCTTGCAGGTCAGCGCAGTGCCGAGCGCCGCCTGTTCCAGGACGTCATCCACCTAGCCGGCATCGGAAGCCATGGTGTCGCTCTGCGCTTGGGTCGATACCGGATTCTGCATCGCGGCCGGCACAGCGCAAGCGACGCCGGAGCGCGGCGCACATCGGGAAGTGCCCTTCGCCACGCCGCTACGCTCATGTCCGGGCGCCGAAACCCGTAGCCGCAACGGCCGCCGGCAAGCGACACTGCAGCGCGTCGCCGGTCCACGGCTCCTGGCCGCACCGGCATGCGTCACTGGAATCCATATTTGTTATAGAGTAACAACACCCTTCATCCAATAACATTCCCGGAGCACGCATGCGCCGCCTCATCCTGGCCTCCAGTCTTGCCCTCGCGGTCTGCGCCTGCTCGCAGCAGGCCGCCGCTCCCGCC
>NZ_CAPJ01000457.1 GCF_000331775.1 Xanthomonas translucens pv. translucens DSM 18974 | reverse complement strand
TTAGGATTTGCCGGGTCACCCGGAGGCAAGGAAACACGCACATGATGAAGCTGGCAAGCGGGTTCCTGGTTTGCGCTCTGCTCACAAGCGCCGCCCACGCACAGAGCAACGCTGGCGATCAGAAAACCGATCCCGACCTCCCCTTCAACGTCGCCAAGGTCGCCAGCTTCGACCTGCCCTGGCGCATTGCTTTCCTGCCCGATGGCCGCATGCTCGTGACCGAGAAGGTCGGCCGCCTCCAGCTTGTCACGCCGGGTGGCGCCAAGACCGAGATCAAGGGCGTCCCGGCCAGCTATGTCGAAGGCCAGAACGGCATGCTGGGCGTCTTCCTTTCGCCCCGCTACGCCATCGACCACAGTGTTTACCTGACTTATGTCGCCCCCGGCGACTATGGTGGCGGCCTGGCTATGGGCCGCGGCCAGCTCGTTCTGGAAGGCAATCAGGCCCGGCTGAACAACTTCCAGGTCCTCTGGCGCCAGATGCCCACGGGCAAGGGAGGCCAAGCCGGCGCCCAGATCGCCTTCTCGCCGGACGGCAACTCGCTCTTCCTCACCGTGGGTGACCGCCAGCGCTTCACGCCGGCCCAGGATCCCGATCAACCGGTCGGCAAGATCCTGCGGCTGACGCTGGACGGCAAACCCGCGCCGGGCAATCCATGGGCAGGCAAGGTCGGTGCCGCCACCATTCCACTGATCGATCCGGCGGCCGATACCGAAGCCGCCAAGACTGCTCCGGTTGTCAGCACTTATACGTTCCCCGGCCCCAACCTCACGCCGGCCGAAACATGGTCCATCGGCCATCGCACACCTTATGGGCTCGCCTTCGCGCCTGACGGTCGACTGTGGGAGCTTGAGCACGGCCCCAAGGGCGGCGACGAACTAAACCTGATCCAGCGTGGCAAGAACTACGGCTGGCCGCTGGTGTCGTATGGCATGAACTACAACGGCGTGCCAATCCCCAGCCCGGACACGCGGCCCGATCTCGTCAAGCCCGTGCTCTATTGGGTGCCGGTGATCGCACCAGGCAACCTCATGTTCTACAAGGGCAGCATGTTCCCGCAGTGGAAGGGCAGCGCCTTGATCAGCGGCCTTGCCAGCGGGGGAATCATTCGTGTCACCGTTGACCGCAACGGCGGCGCCAGCGCGGTCCAGCGCTGGAGCCTGGACAAACGCATACGCGATATCGAAGAGGCGCCGGATGGGTCGTTGTGGGTATTGGAAGATGCGCAACCCGGTGGTCTGTACCGGCTCACGCCGAAATAATGCCCTGCGCGGGGCCGGCGGATAAGGGTGAAACGCAACGTGTCCGGTAGTGCGATCTCCGTCGGCCTGGCCCGCGACGGCGACAGATCCTGATCGACCTCGCCAACCGCCGCATCAACCTGCTGGTCGACGCTACCGAACCGCCCGCCGCGTCGCGCAGGACGCGCAACGCGGGAAGCCGATCGAAGTACGTCCGCGCAAGGTCACGACCGTGCTGGAGAGGTGTGCACTGCTGGCGACCAGCGCCGACAAGTGCGTGGTGCACGCCACGTTGAGCAGCCGGGCCTGATCGTTTGGGCGCTGTACGAGCATCTTTCGGGCTTGGAGGTCTATAGCTGCTCGGATCGTCAGCGCCCTTGACCTCAGTCACATCGATATCACGCCATGGCGCGGGGTGGATGCTGCCTGACCATTGCAGCCGAACTCGCCTCGCGGATCGGCTGGACTCAGGCCTTGGCCCACTGGGCGAGTTCGTCGCCATATTTGGTGTTTTATCAGGCGCTTTGGCGCGTTCGTCGCACGCCAGTCGCCGCGTTGCCATGCAGCTGCGATGCTTCCGGTACCGCCCACCGGCCAAAGGAGTCGCGTTGTGAAAGCGCTAATTGCGGTAGTTGCCTGGTGCCTTCTGTTTGTTCTGTGCTGGCCGCTGGCCGTGCTGGCCTTGGTCTTGTGGCCAATCCTCTGGTTGCTGACCTTGCCGTTCCGCCTTGTCGGGATCACGTTCTGCGCTGTGTTCGCGCTTCTGCACGCCATCCTGTTCCTGCCTGCCCGCCTCCTCGGTTGGCGGCCGGGACACGCAGCGACGGCCTGACACTTCATTCAAGCGCAAGCCGCGTGCGGCCTGGCGTACGCCATTCGAAGAGACCTCCAAAGGAACCGCACATGCTCCGGCTCTTGTTGCTCGGAGGTGGGCGATCCTCGGTGGACCTTTCCGCTCCTGGACCTCAATCCCGGCGTCAAAGACCGCCTGGTCAATGCGGACCCAGCACTGGTCGAGCTTGCCGTCTCCCGCATCCGAATGATTGACTACACAACCGTCAGCATTGTCGACTTCGAGAAAACGCTACTCGGCGCGTTCTCGGAGCCTGGTAATGCCGCCGGGCAGTCCTGACATTTCGCTCAAGCCGATGCAACTTCGCCTTTCGGATTGACACATGCGGGCTTGCAGAATTGGCGGAGTGTGGGTGGGCGGCCTGGCGATCGACCAGGGTGGTTCCGGCAACGGCGCCGCCGTGCGCTCTTCGCCTGCTTTGCACTTCGCTGACCGTATCGTCCGCACACTTTGGTTTTGCCAGGATGTCCCAGATGCTTTCCTCCGCCCCACGCTCTCCCTCCCCGCTGCGGCCATTCGCCGAGCGCGTCCTGGTCGTCATGGCGCTGGGCGGTCTGGCCCTGCTGGCCTGGCAACTCTCCGAACTGCTGCTGGTCGTGTTCGGCGCGGTGGTGGTGGGCGTGCTGCTGCACGGGCTGGCGTCGACGTTGCGCAAGCGGCTGCCGGTGCCGGAATGGGCCGCACTGGGCCTGGTGATCCTGTCGTTGGTGCTGATCCTGTCGTCGATCGTGTTGCTGTTCGGTGCGGAAGTCGCCGCCCAGATCGACGCGTTCCGCACTACACTGCCGGCGGCATGGAACAAGTTCCATGCCTGGTTGCAGTCCGGCCCGCTCGGGCCGCAGATCGAGAGCATCCCCGACCAGTTGCGCGACGGCGCTTCGACACTGGCCACGCATGCCGGGGCGATCGTGCTGTCGGCCGGCGGCGGGATCACCGATGCGGTGCTGATGATCGTCGGCGGCGTCTATCTGGCGGCGCAGCCCAAGCTGTATCGGCGCGGACTGCTGCGGCTGCTGCCGCGCGACCGCCGCGATGTCGCCGACGAAGCCTTGACCGCCAGCGGAAAGGTATTGCGCGCCTGGCTGGGCGGTCAGTTCCTGGCGATGCTGGTGATCGGCAGCCTGACCGGGTTGGGACTGTGGCTGCTCGGCGTTCCGGTGGCACTCGGCATCGGCCTGCTGACCGCGCTGCTGGACTTCATTCCGATCGTCGGCCCGATCGTGGCGGCGGTCCCGGCGGTGCTGCTCGGCTTCACCGTCAGCCCGCAGGTGGCGCTGGGGGCGCTGCTGGTATTCGTGGTCCTGCAGCAGCTCGAGGGCCATGTGTTGCAACCGCTGATGCAGGCGCGTGCGGTGGACCTGCCGCCGGCCTTGCTGCTGTTCTCGCTGTTCGGCATCGGCGTGCTGTTCGGGCCGATGGGCGTGGTGTTGGCAGCGCCGCTGACCGTGGTGCTCTATGTGCTGGTCAAGCACTTGTATGTCCACCACGCCCTGGACGATGCCGACGGTGCGGTGCCGGCGGAGTGATGCGTCCCGGTAGCGCGTAGACTCCGGACCTTCATAACCGATGCCGCTGCACAGCGGCGCCCAATGCGGACATTACACGATGCACCGCGTCACCCTGCGCTACGACAGAAAGCTGATCCGGCAAGCCGTGGCGAGCTTCTGCTGGCGCGTCGTCGGGCGGCGCTATGTCGTCGCCCTGGCCTTGGTGGATCACGCGCCTGCGGCATCGCACCCTGGTCAAGCCTGTCAAGATCCCCGACCGGGTCGACCAGTGGGTGCCATGTCGCGCACTGTACGCGTTGACCCAGGTGGGCAAGGCGCGCGATCTGGGCGTGTGCGAGGTGGTGCGCAACGAGCCGATCCAGGCGCGCTTGGTCCTGCATGCGTACCAGGCGCGCGGACGGCGTCACATGACCCGCAAGGGCGAGCGCCGCCGCGGCAAGCAAAGCCGGCAGCATGCACAACGGGAAGCCGAACCCTGGTTGCTGAGGGTCTGCCAGCAGATATCTAAGGTCAGCGCTGGGCAGGTGGTGGCGATTTATCGTTGGCGGATGCAGATCGAGTTGGGATTCCGCGATTCGCGACAAGGCGATGCTGGACGGTTGAGGTGTTGCCATGAAGACCGCGGATTTGCTCGGTCTTCATGATGTCCTGGCATTACGCATGCCCTAGGCGTGTCTGCTCCATCTGCGCCAGCAACGCGTCGCGCAGCGGCAGCGTCGTGCGATGATCCTTGCCGTCCCTGCCATGGCGCACGACGATCTCGCCCCGTCGCGACATCCACGTCCCGCTCAGCGGACACCATGCCATCAATCGCATTGCGCTGCCTCACCGCTAACGACGCCATCAGGCGCCATCGAGGCGCCTGGCCGGGAAGGGCGCGGCAATGATCGTGGCATCCACGATGGTGCGCCGCACAGCCTGGCCCCAAGGATTGATCGTTGATCAATGGCGGCGGCGCAGCAGGGCCTGCTGTTCGCAGCTTGCATGATCGAGTTTGTAGATAGCGTCATACTTTACCTTAATGGGACGAGTACGACATCACGGTAACTCGGGTTATTCCCGTACATAATGATCGCCAGTTTCTGGCAAACATCATCGAAACACACAGTTAGCCAATGTATTCCTGCGTCTTGCGTGCGCCGGCGGAAACATTAAATTTTCGGTCGCACGCTTGATAGCGGTTCGAAAACACATTGCCGGTCAGATTATCGAGATCGATGGCGGCACGAGCACCGCATGCAAGAAATCACGACTCGCCATCTTCATACGGTAAATCCGATGAAGTGGATGAACTTCATAAAATCAGCGGCGAGCAATCGCCGCTTGGTGCTCAATGAAGGCCGGCCGTATGCGCTACCCGCCCGAAAACGCTTCAGCACCAGAATTTTTATTTTCATCAGAGGCATTGTATGCGAACCCGTTTCGACGATTGGCCTGCACAGGTGCTCGATGTGAACGATGTAAAATCCGTCGTACGGGATGTCGGCAGGTACGGATTCGCGATCGTCTGCGACAAATGGCGGTTCGATGCGCACGACTTCGAGCGCCTGGCAGCACTCTATCACCTCGGACCGATGTATCAGTCCGATTTCAACCGCCGATTGCACACGGAAGGCATGTCGCCATCCGGCATGAACAAGGTCGGCGGTTTAACCAGCGGCCGGCATGATGTATTCAACGGCACGTCGAGCGTGGCGTTGCATACCGACGGTTCCTACCTGCCCATTGGCACGATCAAGACGTCGGTGCTGCTTTGCAAGCAGCATGCATCTAACGGCGGCGAATCGATCCTGTTCGACAGCCTGTCGGCATTTGCGGCACTTTCCCGAGATCATCCAGAGCTTGCCCAATGCCTGCTAGCCCCGAACGCGTTCCGGCGCAGATCGACCGATCCACGCTTGGACAGACAATATGAGCACATCGGCCCGGTGTTCCTCGCCGCAGAAGACGGCGCGATCGTTGCTGGCTTCACCCTCGACGTGACCGCGGATTGGGACTATTCGCGCCGCATGGATCCCCGAGTGCTTGATGCGGTGGCGTACCTGACGCGCCTCACCGATCCTGATAGCGGCTACGCACTGAGCTTCGCACTTCAAAAAGGACAGGCATTGATCATGCGCAACGACCAGCTTTCACACGGACGAAGCGCCTACGCCGACGATCCCGCCAACCCGCGCATTCTACTGCGAGGCCTCTTTCTATGCGCTCCGCGCGCGTACGCCATGCAGGAAACTCCCGCTCGCGCGTTGGCTCCCCAAGCAGACATCAGAGTACGCACAGATGGCTGAGGCATCGTCGCCGCTGCTTGCATCCCAATGGTCCTTATGGATGTCGCACCCCGCGAGCGGGCTTGCCGCGCGGATTCGGAGTGATCTTGCGACATACGCCATCGACGACGACATGGCGTCGTCCATCGTGGAATTCGTGCGCGAATATCACAACGGCGGAAGACGCTGGAGCAACAAGGGATTGCGAGGCGACGAAGTAATGGCACCGTTGCTCGGCCTGGCCGATAGCTCGCCAGATATGTTCGAACTCATCCGCGCGCAGATCGCGCAAGCCGAGCAAAAAAAATGGGTGGGCGGCAGCCTGCACGATGAGATCGCCTCGGCGCAGATGCAGTACAAAAAATTCGTCATCGTATCCACGCCACGCTCCGGCACCCACCTGTTGCGCACGCTGCTCGGCTCGCATCCATGCATCGAGATGCATGGCGAAGCATTCAATCGCTTCGGCCAACACCTTCTGCCGTATTGTGTACAGACCACTACAGCAGAGCAAATTCTCGCGCGGCATCTATTTCGACCGTATTTCGAGTATGTAGAAGCGGTAGGCTTTGTGCTCTTTCGCGATCTAGACACCGAGTGGGCAGGCGTCAATGTGTGGGAGACGCTGGCCGAAATGCGGGACCTGAAGATCATCCTGCTGGATTGACGCAACCGCATGGCGCAACTGCTGTCGCTCAAAAAAAGTCTTCTCGATCACGTCTGGTACGTCGGCCGCGACGACAAGAGGTGGCGGCAACAGATCAACCTGTCCATTTCGCGCGACGAACTCGTCGATTTCATAGATCGCGATCTTGCCAACCGCGCCGAATTCCTTGAACGCTTCGATCGCCACGCGATCTTCCCGATCGAATACGATGATTTGCTCACCAAACCGGCATCCACGCATGCCAAATTGCTCGCCTTCCTGGGCGTGTCGTCCGCGCGACTTCAGCCGGGAACAGGAAAAAAGGAGACATCATTGATTTCATCGACGGTCGATAACAACGATCAATTGAGATCCGAACTCAAGGGGACGCTATATGAATGCTATCTCTAGGTCGCGCCGCTATTGGCCACCGTACACGTCCTTGAATGCGGAGGATGGCAGACCCAGAATCGTCAGGGGCGAAGGCATTCATCTGTATGACGATGCGGACCGACGTTATCTGGACGGAATATCGGGCAGCTATAACCACTGCCTCGGCCATTCTCACCCAGCACTTCTCGATGCCGTCAAACGGCAAATGGATACGCTTGTCCACGCGTGCAACATCGGTTTGAGCACGGTGCTGCCGGAGGCGCTTGCAGAGCGGCTCGGCGATGAGCTGGCAGCATCGGGACTCGCACATACATTCCTGGCAGGTAGCGGCAGCGAGGGCGTCGAAGCCGCACTGAAGATGGCGTGGCAGTATCAAATCAGTCGCAATCATCCGCAGCGAACGCTGGTGGTAGCCATCGATGGCGCCTACCATGGCTGCACGCTCGGCGCGATGGTCGCCACGCGACGCCCCTTCATCAACGAAGGTGCATTGCCATTTGTCGCCACCTGCTCGATGACGGTGCCACCACCGCAGAGCCTCGACGACTTGCAAACATGGGAAGCGCTTCTTGCAGAACATGGATCGACCGTGGCGGCGATCATCATAGAGCCCATTATGGCGATGGCGGGGACATATCAGTTTCCGGACGGCTTTCTGCAGGCCCTGTCATCGCTCGCCAGGACATACGACATTCCTTTAATTTGCGATGAGGTCTATTGTGGAATCGGACGCGCCGGCACGCTGTGCGAGTCGGTCTCTCAGGGCGCGAATCCGGACATCGTTATTTTCAGTAAATGCCTCGGCGGCGGCTTCCCGATCACTGCCGTGATGACGACACCCAAGATCGCCGATAGCTTCGCCGCGCACTCCATCCCATTTTTCCGGCATGGACACACACAGTCCGGCAACCTGTTGGGCTGCCGCGCCGCATTGTTCATTCTCGACTACCTGCATGTCCAGCACTGCTATGAAAGCGTCAGAACGAAGGGCGAGCGTTTGCTGCAGGCAATTCGCGAGAAGTTGCCGGCGACGGGCAATGTCGTGAGTGCGCAAGGAAAAGGGTTAATGCTTTCGATCACATTCGATTCGCCAGAGGCATGCAACCGCGTCCAACTCGACGCGCGGCGGCATGGGTTGATCATCGGCGCTGCGGATCGACATCTCAAGCTCGCGCCGCCTTTCACCATGGATGACAATGAAATTGACGAGCTGACGCAACGGCTTGTCCATGCGATAGACAGCGCGTCGCAACACTGACTCTTTCTTTTCGGACAAGGAAACACATGACCGCTGGATACTTCGCGCTCGAGCAGATTTCGGCAGGGACGCGCCATGATGTGCCGTTCGACTGGGGGGAATTGCGCGAAATATGGCGCAACGACGCGCTGGCACACAGACTTGCGATTGAATTCCCGACAGAAGGATTCAACTTTCGGCAACGCAACGGAGGACACTTTTATCGACGTACCATTGTCCCGCTGGGCTCGCTCGGCATCGACGCGCCAGCGACGCTATCGGATGCATGGCGGGCGATGTGCGAAGAGCTCGCATCGGACACATTCAGGGCGGCCATGGCCACCTTTTGCAGAACGGACCTGACGGAATTTCCGATGGAGGCCGTAGCATTTCGCGGAGGACAGGACGCGCACTACCTGCCACATGTCGATGCGTCGCTGCGCCGAGGTTTTCGCTTGATTGTTTATTTCAATGCCCATTGGCAGCGCGAATGGGGCGGATTGCTGCGCATTCTTGACCCTCGTAATCATTGCGAAGCCCGCCATGTCATGATGCCAACTGTCGGAAACGCCACTGTGATCATTCGCGATGGCCACTACCAAGACACGTGGCATGAAGTGACGCGATTGTCCGCAACCGGGGGCATCACTCGCAATACGCTCAACGTCACCTACTATGAACCCGGAACGACAAGCACAGCCCAGTGAGGCGACGATGACCTTGTACCGCGGGAGAAAGCTCGTGATGCTTTACGGTCCGCCCGCCGTCGGAAAATTGACCGTCGGGAAAGAACTCGCGAAGCAGCTATCCGCGAGTCTTTTCCATAACCATCTGACTTACGATCTCGCCACCGAGTTGCTGGCCGCCGATAGCAGTTTTGAGATGCGCAGGCGCTTCGCATGCCGGCTGAGGCTCATTGCGATGGCGTTACTGCTCGAGTCCGATCCTCGCGACGTAGTTACCACTTTCTGCTATAGCGGTCCCGAGGACGATTGGTATGTCGATGCGCTCCAAGCCCTCTGCGCAGACCACCGGACGACGCCATTCTTTGTTCAACTAAGGGCACCCAACCATCACCTAATCGACAGGGTGGAAAACGCCTACCGGCGCGCATTCGGGAAAGTCAACAGCCGTGCCAATCTTGCTGCCATTCTGCAGGAATTCGCATATACGGTTCCGGTCGGGTCGGATAACCCTCTCTGCATCGATACGTCTGAGCTGTTGCCACACGACGCCGCCATTGCGATTGTGACATGGAGTGGCAGAGCATCCTCGAAAATGTAGCGCCAAAGCAAGCGGCTTGATGCGCGCACACATGAACAGTGAGCGGCGATGCTCGGCAAGCAACGTGCTTTTCGCGCTGCTGACGTGCTTGATGTCGCCGACGAGGCATTGAGCGCCAGCGGCCAGGTGTTGCGCGCCTGGCTGGGCGGTCAGTTCCTGGCGATGCTGGTGATCGGCAGTCTGACCGGGTTGGGACTGTGGCTGCTCGGCGTTCCGGTGGCGCTCGGCATCGGCCTGCTGACCGCGCTGCTGGACTTCATTCCGATCGTCGGCCCGATCGTGGCCGCGGTCCCGGCGGTGCTGCTCGGCTTCACCGTCAGCCCGCAGGTGGCGCTGGGGGCGCTGCTGGTATTCGTGGTCCTGCAGCAGCTCGAGGGCCATGTGTTGCAACCGCTGATCCAGGCGCGTGCGGTGGACCTGCCGCCGGCCTTGCTGCTGTTCTCGCTGTTCGGCATCGGCGTGCTGTTCGGGCCGATGGGCGTGGTGTTGGCAGCGCCGCTGACCGTGGTGCTCTATGTGCTGGTCAAGCACTTGTATGTCCACCACGCTCTGGACGATGCCGACGGTGCGGTGCCGGCGGAGTGATGCGTCCCGGTAGCGCGTAGACTCCGGACCTTCATAGCGATGCCGCTGCACAGCGGCGCCCAATGCGGACACC
>NZ_CAPJ01000458.1 GCF_000331775.1 Xanthomonas translucens pv. translucens DSM 18974 | reverse complement strand
CGGCGCCGCAACCGGCGCAGGAAACCGCCAGCGATGGCGGCGACATCAAAGACCCGGCGAAAGCGCAGGAAAAAAGCGCGGACGACGCGCCCGAGCCAGTCGCGCTCGACGACGTCTTCGACACCGTCCCCGCCGCCGACGCGCGCTTCGACCGCGCCGCCGACCGCGCTTACCAAGATCCGCTGCTGTCGGGCAAGCGCAGCATCGGCTACTGGAAGAAGCGCGACCGCAACGACGACGACGACGACGAGAAGAAGCCCGATCCCGCCAAGCCCGATCCGCGCTTCGGCAGGGGCTTGCTGGCGAGCGTGGCGGCCGTGTTCGCGTTCGTCGGCGAATGGGGCATGTGGTTGCTGGCCGGCATGCTGGTGCTGGTCCTTCTGCTCACCGCCAGGCACTGGCTGCCATGGATGCGCGGCAGCGGGCGCAAGCGTGCCGCGGTCGAAACGCCGGTGGCGCATGCGCCGGTGCTGAGCGCCGAGCCGCTGCCGGACGACGTCGCCACCAGCGCGCGCCGGCTATGGCGCGAGGGCAGGCAGCGCGACGCGCTGGCGCTGCTGTACCGCGCCAGCGTGGCGACCGTGTGCGAACGGGCCAACCTGGCGCTGCCGCCGGGCGCCACCGAAGCGCAATGCCTGCGCGCCTCCAGGCGCCTGCCGGACGCCGCCGACCGCGACCTGTTCGCGCGCATGGTACGCACCTGGCAATACGCCGCCTACGCCGCACGGCTGCCCGACGACGACGCCTTCGACGGCTTGCTCGACGCGCTGCAGCAGCAATACCGGTGGCGCGCATGAACAGCGGCACGCGCAATGCGCTGATCTTCCTGCTCGGACTGCTGGTGACCAGCGTGCTGGCGGCCTGGTTCCTGGGCCGCTACGAACGCGCCGAGCGCGAGCTGGCGCTGCCGCCGCGCGGCGAGGCCGCGTACAACCCGCTGTATGCGTTGCGCCAGACCCTGCGCGCCGACGGCGTGCGCGCCGAATCGCGGCAGCGCCTGGACCTGGCGGCGATGCGGCTGCAGCCGCACGACAGCGTGCTGCTGTTCGGCGACCCGCGTGCGCTGAGCAAGCCCGACAGCGATGCGCTGCTGGCCTGGGTCGAGCGCGGCGGCCACCTGATCCTGCGCACGCCGGCGGCCGACGAGGACGGCGCCACGGCCAAGCTGCCGATCTTCGATGCGCTCGATGTCGCGCTGGAGGACGGCAAGCCGGAGCACTGCCTGAAACTGGCCATTCCCGGACAGCCCGAGCACAGCGAGTTCTGCAACGGCCGGCGTTTCCAGATCGACGAGGACGCGGCGAGCAACCTGTGGGGCGGCAGCGAGGACTACGCCTACGCGCGCCTGCCGTACGGCGACGGCAACGTGGACCTGCTGGCGGAAATGGACTTCCTGCAGAACGGCAGCAACGGCGGCAATCCCTTGCGCGACGACACGCCGGAGGCCGCGCCCGCCGCGCCGGGCGGCGGCCTGCGCGACGTGCCGCACCGCCTGCTGGCGCGGCAGATCCTGGCGCCCAACTACGGCCACGGCAGCGTGTACCTGATCTACTCTGCCGAGCTGCCGTCGCTGTGGTACACGCTGTTCACCCGCGGCTGGCTGGCCTGGCTGCCGGCACTGCTGATGCTGCTGGCCTGGCTGTGGTCGCGCATGCAACGCTTCGGCCCGCTGCAGGCCGCGCCGGCCGGCGACCGCCGCTCGCTGCTGGAGCACGTGCGCGCCAGCGGCGAGCACCTGTTCCGCTACGGCAAGTCCGCGCTGCTGTACGCGGCGATGCGCCAGGCATTCCTGACCCGGCTGCGGCGCCGTGCACCGCTCGCCGCGGCGTTGCAAGGCCCTGCGCAAGCCGCCGCCATCGCCGAACGCCTGAACCTGCCGGCGGCGCAGATCGAACAGGCGCTGCAAGCGCCAGCGCCCAGGCAACACCTCGCCTTCCGCGATCGCATTCGCCTCCTCGTCCAGATGAGAAACCAGTTATGACCACCGCCTCCGCCGCATCCGTCGCCCCCCTCACCGGCCCCGCCCTGATCGAACGGGTCGAGGCGATCCGCGCCGCGGTCGGCCAGGCCTTCATCGGCCAGCCGGAGGTGCTCGAGCAGATCCTGATCGCGCTGCTGGCCGGCGGCCACGTACTGATCGAAGGCGTGCCCGGGCTGGGCAAGACCCTGCTGGTGCGCGCGTTGGCGCAGGCGCTGGAGCTGAACTACGCACGCGTGCAGTTCACCCCCGACCTGATGCCCAGCGACGTCAGCGGCCACGCCGTGTACGACCCCAAGACCGAGAGCTTCAAGATCCGCCGCGGCCCAGTGTTCACGCACCTGCTGCTGGCCGACGAGATCAACCGCGCCCCGGCCAAGACCCAGTCGGCGCTGCTGGAAGTGATGCAGGAAGGCCAGGTCACCATCGAGGGGAAAGCCTTCCCGCTGGCACCGCCGTTCCTGGCCCTGGCCACGCAGAACCCGGTCGAACAGGAAGGCACCTATCCGCTGCCGGAAGCGCAGCTGGACCGTTTCCTGCTGAAGATCCTGATCGACTACCCGCAGCTCGAAGACGAAAAGCGCATGGTGCAAGCGGTCACCACCGGGCGCAGCGCCGGCGACTTCGACCTGTCGCAGGTGCCGCGCGTGCTCGGCGCCGCCGACGTGGTGGCGATGCAGTTGGGCACCGCCGCGATCGTGGTGGACCCGCAGGTGATCGACTACGCGGTGCGCATCGTCGCCGCCACCCGCAGCTGGCCGGGCATCGCGCTCGGCGCCGGCCCGCGCGGCAGCATCGCCCTGATCCGCGCCGCGCGCGCGCAGGCAGTGCTGTCCGGCCGCGACTTCGTCACTCCCGACGACATCCGCGACATCGCCAAGCCGGCACTGCGCCACCGCATCGCGCTGGCCCCGGAACTGCAGATCGAAGGCCAGAGCGCCGACGACGCGTTGGGCGCACTGCTGGCGAAGGTGGAGGCGCCGCGCAAATGAGGCGCGGGACTGGGGACTCGGAACGCGGGACGCGGTGCTGGGTCGCGGCTGATCGTGTGCAGGCATGGCACGCGGCATGCGGCAGGTGCGTCACTTCCGTTGCGCGCAGCGCCGTGCTGTTCCGGGTTCGGAGTCCCGAGTCCCGAGTCCCGGCGAGCCCCCAATGAGACCCGCCCCGTCACTGCTGGCCCTGCTCGGCCTGTGGGCGCTGTGCGGCCTGGCCACGGCGCTGGAGTTGCTGCCGCTGTGGCCGTGGCAGGCGCTGGGTGCGGCGATCGCGGTGGTCGCCGCGCTCGATGCGTGGCGGCTGTGGCGCAGCCCCACCCCACAGCTGCGCCGCGAATTGCCCGAAGCCTTGCCGCTGGGCGTGGAGCGCGAGGCCGGGCTGCGCATCGACAGCGCGCGGCGGCAGACGCTGGACGTGTTCGATCTGGTGCCCGGCGGCTGGTGGATGCAGGGCCTGCCGCGCCGCGTGACCCTGCCCGCCGCCAGCGAAACCCGCCTCAGCTACCGGCTGCGCCCGACCGCGCGCGGCCACTTCGACTTTCCCGGCACGCACCTGCGCCTGCACTCGGCCTGGCGCCTGTGGCGGCAGCGGCGCGTGGCCGGCGCGGCGCAGACCGTGCGCGTGTATCCGAACTTCGCGCCGCTGACCCGCTTCGCCCTGTTCAGCGCCGAACAGGCCTCGCGGCTGGTCGGCGCGCACCTGAAGCGGCGCCGCGGCGAAGGCACCGACTTCCACCAGATGCGCGAATACCGGGTCGGCGACAGCCTGCGCCAGATCGACTGGAAGGCCACCTCGCGCGCGCGCAAGCTGATCTCGCGCGAATACCAGGACGAGAAGAACCAGCAGCTGCTGATGCTGATCGACACCGGGCGGCGGATGATGGCCAGCGACAACGGCCTGTCGCATTTCGACCAGGTGCTCAACGCGGCACTGGTGGTGTCGTATCTGGCGCTGCGCCAGGGCGATGCGGTGGGGCTGATGGCCAGCGGCGGCGACGCACGTTGGGTCGCGCCGCAGCGCGGCATGGGCACGGTCGATGCGCTGCTGCGCGCCAGCTACGACCTGCAGCCACAGGCGGTGGCCACCGATTACCTGGCCGCGGCCACCGACCTGTCGCTGCGCCAGCGCCGGCGTTCGCTGGTGATGCTGGTCAGCAACGTGCGCGACGAGGACATCGAAGACCTGCTCGCCGCGGTGCGGCTGCTGCAGCGCCGCCACCTGGTGTGCGTGGCCAGCCTGCGCGAACGCGCGCTGGACCAGGCGCTGGCGCAGGACGTGCAGGACCTGCAGCAGGCGGTGCAGGCCGGCGCGGTGGCGAGCTATCTGCAGCAGCGCGGCGACGCCCACGACGCGCTGCGCAGCCACGGCGTGATGGTGCTCGACGTCACCGGCGAGGAACTGCCGGGCGCGTTGGTGGAACGCTATCTCGCGGTCAAACGCGACGGATTGTTGTAGCCGCGTCTGTTTCGGTCCGCAGCGCCCGCGCGCGGGCCTCGGTTCCAGTCATCGTCGCGCGACCGCATGGTGATGGATGGCCAAGCGCCCGGCTGGAGACGCTCAGGCATACAACACCCCAGGCCGCCCCTGTTCGACGATCGCATGCGGCACGAAGCGCGCACTGTCGCGGGTGATCGGGCCGTCGTCCTCGCGGATGCCGATGCCGCACGCGGTATCGCCGACGATCCAGCTGCCGACCATCGGATAGCGGCCGTCGAACGCCGGCAGCGGATGCGCCTGCTGCACGATGCATGGCCCCTGGTACGGGCCGTCGCTCTGCAGCATGCGCCCGTCGGCCAGATGCAGGGCGATGTTGGCGCCTTCGCGCGAATGCAGCGGTTTGCGTACCCAGCCCGGCGGCAGCGCGGCGCCATCGTCGAACGCGGCCGGCAGCAGATTGGGATGGCCGCGATGGCGCGACCACAGCAGCGGCAGGATGCCCTTGTTGCTCAGCACCGCCTTCCACGGCGGCTCCAGCAGGCGCAGGCCCGACCCCGGCAGGGCCTGGCCGAAGCGCTCGGCGAACAGGTCTTCCAGCGGATACAGCTTGAACAAGGCGCCGATCACCGCGTCATCCAGATCCGTATAGCGCCCGTCCTCGGACAGGCCGATGTCCTCGATCGCGATCGCATCGCCGAACACCCCGGCCTGCGCCGCGCAATCGCGCAGATAGGCGACCGTGCCCTGGTCTTCCTCCGAATCGCGCACCGCGGCGAAGGATAGCGGCGGCGGCAACTGCGCCGCCAGTTCGGCGAAGCGCTCCACCAGCGTCTCGTGGATCGAATTGAACTGGTCGGCGTCGTGCGCCAGGCGCCCCTGCGCGCGCTGGTCTTCCAGCCACTGCCACTGGAAGAACGCCGACTCGAACAGCGAGGTCGGCGTGTCGTAGTTCAGTTCGTACAGCTTGGCCGGGCCGCTGCCGTTGTAGGCCAGGTCCAGGCGCCCGTACAGATGCGGATCGCGGCGCCGCCAGCTCTCGGCGATCCAGTCGCGGAACGCCGGCGCAATCGCCAGGCGCTGCATCAACTCCTCGCTGGCGACGACCTCGTCCACCAGCCCCATCGCCATCTGGTGCAGCTCGGCGCTGGGATCCTCCAGATCGTGTTCGATCTGGCGCAGGCTGAAAGCGTAATAGGCGCGTTCGTCCCAGTAGCGTTCGCCACCGATGGTGTGGAAGCGGAAGCCGCACTCGGCGGCCTGCGCGCGCCAGTCGCCGCGTTCGACGATTGCGATGCGTTGCATGTGCTTGCCTTGGTTGATGGGGCGTAGAGAGGCGCGGCGGTCAGCCGCCGACGCTGCCGCGCGCGCCGCTGGAGCTGCCGAAACCGCCGCGGCTCACCGTGACCGCCCGGTGCGGCGTTGCGCCGATATGGGTCATGGTCCGGTTGCCGCGCAGGCTGCTGGCCGCAGCGCCGGGGCCGGCACCGGTTGCCGGACGCTGCCACTGGCTCTGCCGGTCCTGGTACGCGGGCGCGGCGTTGAGGCCGGACATGCGGTTGCCGTTGAGCATCTGCGACAGGAAGAAGCCGGTCATCAGCGGCCCGATGAACGAGTGCCCCTGACTGTCGCGCTGCTCCACGCAGCGCTCGGCCGAATACTCCTGCGCGCACTGTTCGCGGCTGGCGTATTTGGGTCCCTGGGCGGCCGCCTGCTGCTGCGCCTGCTTGAATGCCTCGCGGCAGGTGCTGATGTCGTGGGTCTGCTCTGCGCAGGCTTCCACCGAGGTGTACAGCCCCTCCTGGGTCTTGGCCTCGCGCTCGCAGGCGGTGAACAGCAACGGCGCGGCGCCCATCAGCAACAGCGCGGCCTGCTTGGATCGCTTCATCGGTTCCCCCTCCCTGAGCACAGAACCCGATGATGCCTGGTTCCATGCGGAGACGGAAATCGCCGGTAGCGCGCAGACCCATGCATCCGCAGCGCCCGGTCGCCGGATCGCATAGCGCGGCGGCGTCCGCGCGCTCCAGGTCAGGGCGCCGGTTCATCGTCGGCAAGGGCAAGCGCGCAGACCGCGTGATACCGTGGCGAATGGCCCTGTACGGCGCGCAAAAAGGTTGCGAATGCAACCCTTTGCGGCCCCGCCGGGCCGCCCGCTTCGGCCAGCCTGCCGCCCGCCTTCCGACCGCACGACACCCCCATGCCCGACTATCGCTCCAAGACCTCCACCCACGGCCGCAACATGGCCGGCGCGCGCGCGCTGTGGCGCGCCACCGGCATGCAGGATGCCGACTTCCACAAGCCGATCATCGCCATTGCCAACTCCTTCACCCAGTTCGTGCCTGGCCACGTGCACCTGAAGGATCTCGGCCAGCTGGTCGCGCGCGAGATCGAGCGCGTCGGCGGCGTGGCCAAGGAATTCGACACCATCGCCGTGGACGACGGCATCGCCATGGGCCACGACGGCATGCTGTATTCGCTGCCCAGCCGCGAGATCATCGCCGACTCGGTGGAGTACATGGTCAACGCGCACTGCGCCGACGCGCTGGTGTGCATCTCCAACTGCGACAAGATCACCCCCGGCATGCTGATGGCCGCCTTGCGCCTCAACATCCCCACCGTGTTCGTGTCCGGCGGGCCGATGGAAGCGGGCAAGACCAAGCTCGCCGACCACAACCTGGACCTGATCGACGCAATGGTGATCGCCGCCGATCCCAATGCCTCCGACGAAAAGGTCGCCGCCTTCGAACGCAGCGCCTGCCCCACCTGCGGCTCGTGCTCGGGCATGTTCACCGCCAACTCGATGAACTGCCTGACCGAAGCGCTGGGCCTGGCCCTGCCCGGCAACGGCACCGTGGTCGCCACCCATGCCGACCGCGAGCAGCTGTTCCTGAAGGCCGGACGCACCGCGGTCGAGCTATGCCACCGCTGGTACGGCGCCGAAGATCCCACCGCGCTGCCGCGCGGCATCGCCACGTTCAAAGCGTTCGAGAACGCGATGACCCTGGACATCGCGATGGGCGGCTCCACCAACACCATCCTGCACCTGCTCGCCGCCGCGCAGGAAGGCGAAGTGCCGTTCACCCTGCGCGACATCGACCGCCTGTCGCGGCATGTGCCGCAGCTGTGCAAGGTCGCGCCGAACATCCAGAAGTACCACATCGAAGACGTGCACCGCGCCGGCGGCATCCTCGCCATCCTCGGCGAACTGGCGCGCGGCGGCCTGCTGCATACCGACCAGCCCACCGTGCACAGCCGCACCCTCGCCGACGCCATCGCGCAATGGGACATCACCCAGACCGACGCCGAGGCCGTGCACACCTTCTACAAGGCCGGCCCGGCCGGCATTCCCACCCAGATCGCCTTCAGCCAGGCCACGCGCTGGCCGACGCTGGACGCCGACCGTGAAGCCGGCTGCATCCGCGACGTCGCCCATGCCTACTCGCAGGAAGGCGGGCTGGCGGTGCTGTACGGCAACATCGCCGTCGACGGCTGCGTGGTCAAGACCGCCGGCGTGGACGAATCGATCCACGTGTTCGAAGGCAACGCCAAGGTATTCGAGAGCCAGGACTCGGCGGTCAAGGGCATCCTCGCCGGCGAAGTGCAGGCCGGCGACGTGGTGGTGATCCGCTACGAAGGCCCCAAGGGCGGCCCCGGCATGCAGGAAATGCTCTACCCCACCTCCTATCTGAAATCCAAGGGCCTGGGCAAGCAATGCGCCCTGCTCACCGACGGCCGCTTCTCCGGCGGCACCTCCGGCCTGTCGATCGGCCACGCCTCGCCGGAAGCGGCGGCGGGTGGCGCCATCGGCCTGGTCCGCGACGGCGACAAAATCCTGATCGACATCCCCAACCGCCGCATCGACCTGCTGGTCGACGACGCCGAACTGGCCGCCCGCCGCACCGCCCAGGACGCGCAAGGCTGGAAGCCAGTGGAAGTGCGCCCGCGCAAGGTCACCACCGCGCTGAAGGCCTATGCGCTGCTGGCAACCAGCGCCGACAAGGGCGCGGTACGCGACAAGGCGATGCTGGACGGTTGAGGCGCTGCCATGGAGACCGCGGAGCCCCACGGTCTTCATAGTGTCCAGGCGTTGCACTGTGTGAGGGACTCTGGGTGGCCTCGGGCCATCAGTCCCGACGCGTGACCACACACGCCCACAGCTGGGTTGCTGTTCTTGGTGGCAACGTCACTGACCGCCGACGCCCATCCCATCCAGCGGACTGCGCACCGCCGAGGCCCCGCGCCCAAGCACATGCGTGTAGATCTGCGTGGTGGCCACCTCCTTGTGGCCTAGCAGCTCCTGCACGGTGCGGATCTCGTGGCCGGCTTCCAGCAGGTGCGTGGCAAACGAATGCCGCAGGGTGTGGCAGGTCGCCGGCTTGGCGATGCCTGCACGGCGCCGTGCCGCCTGCACCGCACGCTGCAGCGTTTCCTCCGACACGTGATGCCGGCCCACTCGGCCACTGCGCGGATCCACCGATCGACGCGCGGCGGGGACCAGATACTGCCAGCCGGGCGCGACATCGGCATTGGGATACTTGCGCTCCAGCGCATGTGGCAGGAACACCCTTCCCGCCCCCTCGGCGAGATCCGCGGCGTGCAGCAGCAGCGCCCGCGCGCGTTGCTGCATCAATTCCCCGCGCAGGCTGCGCGGCAGCGGCACCCGCCGAGACCGAGAGCACCACCGGAATCCGCCGCGGCCGCTTGGCGCGCACCAGATTCTCCATCCAGGGCAACTCCACGCCCAGAACGTCGCGATAGAGAAACAGCAGCGCCGCCAGCGCCTGACTCTGCGTTCCGGCCGACACCTGGCCCCGCGTCGCCAGTTCGGTCAGAAACGCCTCGCCCTCTGCCCGCCCCATCTGCACCGGATGCCGCTTGCCGTTGGCCAGAATGAAGCGCCGTATCCAGCCCACATATGCCTGCTCGGTGCGCAGGCTGTAGTGGCGAAGCCGCAGCCCACCACGGACCTGATCCAGCAGCTTGGGGGCCAGGCGCGCCATCCGGCAAGTCATTTTTACGCAGTAGGAATTCCCCCCTTCCCAGACCTCCGGCGTTAGTCGATACTTGGTACAACACCGCTTTTAGGCGGTCCAATAGTAGTTAAGGCGCATGAGATGACCTCCACGCAGTCCATGGAAGAGGTGCACGCGAACTACGTGGCACTGATGGGTGACGAGCTTGGAGTGGCGTTTGCCACTCTTCATCGAAAGTTGATCGAACTACATATGGTGTGGCAACAGTACCGGCAGCTGTTCGGTTCGGATGAGGAGACGGTGGCGCTGCTCAATCGAACTGCCGGTCTCTTCTTCAAGATCGTTCAAGACGAAATTTGGGATAGCGTTCTTCTCGGCATTTCCCGGATGACTGATCCTCCTGAGACTCGCGGCAAGAAAAACCTTACGATTCATTCCTTGCCTCTTCTCGTCGACGATGCTGCGTTAAAAAATGAACTGCAGGGCCTCTGTAGTGCTGCACTAGACCAAGCAGCTTTCGCGAGGGAGCATCGAAACAAGCGTATCGCCCATCAAGACCACGGATATGCTGCTGATAGGGCGGCAAATTCGCTCAGCGGCATCAGTAGAGACCGGATCGAAACCACGCTTGCGGCGCTTCGCGCTATCATGAACCGCCTAAACCTGCACTTCAAAAACAGCACTACTTTGTATGATAATTTCACTGATGAAAGCGGCGCAAGGGTGCTGATTTCGAAGTTACGTAACTTTGAGCGCCTCAAGGCTGCGGCAGGTGCGCCCTAACAATTCATTCAAGCCGACGCCGCTTCGCGGCTCGGCATAATTCAGGCGTTATATCTCAAGGGGGAGTGTGATGGCGCGCAAGGAAGTTTTAGACGCTCTGCTGTTCGTCGACACGAACGTACTCTTAGATTTCTATCGAATTCGTAAGAGCGACGTGAGCCTAAAGTACATCGAGCAGCTGGAGGCGTGCCGCGATCGCTTGATATTGGGGTCTCAGGTTGAGATGGAGTACAAAAAGAATCGGCAACACGTAATCGTCGAGTCACT
The DNA here is from genome assembly GCF_000331775.1 of Xanthomonas translucens pv. translucens DSM 18974. Next base: position 1,315 of record NZ_CAPJ01000458.1, on the reverse strand, counting down.
CAACAATTTCGGCACTCCTGACTGGGCAAAGCTAACAGCGCCCGCACTTGTAGCTGATCTTCAGGCAATGAAGATGGTAGAGCGCAAGAAGGGAGAAATCTCTGAGCAGAGAAATAAAGTCACCGAAAAAATTCAGAAGATTCTGAGCGATCCGATCCATCATGATCCTGTTTATCAAGCGCTACAGCGTCTCTTCAAGCACGACTCTGCCTGCAACTTATCGCGAGAAAACAAGCAACGATTCGGTGTTAGGAGGCTTGCGCGCAAGCGTTTTATACTCGGGTATCCGCCACGAAAGAAAGCTGACACATCAATTGGAGATGCGATCAATTGGGAGTGGATCGTAGAATGCTCAAAGAGGACGGGAAAGCATGTCGTCATCGTAACCCGCGACACTGATTTCGGGGCAATTTACAGTGGGCACTCCTATCTGAACGATTGGCTGAAACAGGAGTTCAGCGAACGCGTTAGCAAGCAAAGGAAGATTATTCTTACAGACAAGCTGTCCCAAGGGCTTAAGCTGGTTCATGCAGCGGTGACAAAGGAAATGGAGAAGGAGGAGAACATCTTGCTTGCAGAGCTGGAGCGAACACTGCGAGATTACCCGGTTGAGACATAACAATTCGTTCAAGCCGAAGCTGCTTCGCGGCTCGGCTTAACTCAGGCGTTAGGCGGCAATGGACAATTCGTGGAGACGGGGAGAGTGAAACATGAGCGCGTTTGAGTGGATTGTTGTCGTCCTGCTTGTTCTCATCTTGTTCAAGCGCAGTGGTAAGCCCTTCCGACTTGAGGGTACTGCCTTAAACTTGATGCAGCAGTATGAGAGCCGGTTGATTGCCATCGAGACACATCTCGCGGAGATTGACGCATCAACCAAGTCGGTCAGCGACGACATAGGCGCCATGCGCATTGCTCAACTTCCGGACTATTCTCCCGATGGCCCTTGAGTTTCCGCCTAACAATTCATTCAAGCCGAAGTTGCTTCGCAACTCGCCTTAATTCAGGCGTTAGGCGCTAATTGGGGATAGTGATTGGCCAAGAAGAAACGAAAAAGAGCTGTTGCGACACCCCGGACTTCGGTCGGCGATGTTGAGGCCAAGCCCTGGTAAAAGTGACAACTTTGTGGCGCACAGGCGAGACCGAGCTACTGTCCAATGAGCAAGCAAGTGACAGTTGACGTGCTTCGCGGGCCGGCTCAACTCAGGCGTAAGGCCCCTGGGGAGAGTTCGTCCCCAAATCAGGACTTTCGTTCCGACTTCACGCCAGGACTAAAGAAACCGTCACATTTGAACGGCATTAGAGGCATTAGGATTCC
>NZ_CAPJ01000459.1 GCF_000331775.1 Xanthomonas translucens pv. translucens DSM 18974 | reverse complement strand
GCCCGCCGCGCGCGCCTGATCGCCGCCACGCCGCGGGCGACTGGCGCGGCGTAGCGCTTTGCGCGACACTGCGCGCCTCTGGCGTGGGGACGCCACCGAATGGATTCGCGATGACCAAAACACTTGCGTTGCGCGGCCTGCTGGCCGCTTTCCTGCTTGCGCTGGGCGCCAGTGCCGGATCGGCCGTGGCCGAAGAACAAAAGAACGGCAAGGACGGCATGAGCGCCGAGCAGTTCGTCGCCTCGCTGCATTTCCAGGACGGGCACATCGAAGTGCCGCAGGCCAAGGTGCATTTCGACCTGAACCACGATTTCCGCTATCTGGGCAAGGACGACGCGCGGCAGGTGCTGGAAACGTACTGGGGCAACCCGCCGGACGACAGCATGCTGGGCATGATCGTGCCGCGCCAGCCCGCGCTGGACGAGCAGGGCAGCTGGGCGGTGGTGGTCACCTATGCCGACGACGGCTACGTGTCCGACGAGGACGCCAGCAAGATCGACTACAAGAACATGCTCGCGGACATGCAGAAGCAGACCCGCGAGGAGAACACGCCGCGCAAGGAAGCCGGCTACGAGAGCGTGGACCTGCTCGGCTGGGCGGTGCCGCCGCGCTACGACGCCGCGACCAAGAAACTGTACTGGGCGCGCGAGCTGGCGTTTCAGGGCAACCCAGGCCACACCCTCAACTACGACATCCGCGTGCTCGGCCGCCACGGCTACCTGAGCCTCAACGCCATCGCCGGCATGGACGCACTGCCGCGAGTGCGCGCAGGCATGCAGCAGCTGCTGCCGATGGCCGAATTCGACAGCGGCGCGCGCTATGCCGACCACAACCCGTCCACCGACAAGATCGCCAGCTATGGCCTGGCGACCTTGATCGGCGGCGGCCTGGCGGCCAAGGCCGGCCTGTTCGCCAAGCTCGGCCTGGTGCTGGCCAAGGCCTGGAAGCTGCTGGCGCTGGGGGTGATGGCGCTGGCCGGCGGCATCGGCAAGCTGTTCTCCTGGCGCAAGCGCGACGGCGGCACGGTGCGTTGAGCGGCCCACGCGGTGCGCGTGTCGTGCCATCGTCGTCGTCATCGCGTGAAGCCTCTGCGGCGCCGAGCATGGCACCGGCTGGGCAATTGGCGCCGCGCCGGCTACAGTCGCGGTTCGGAGCAGGACGCAATCGAGATCACGCATGCCGCCACAGGCCGCCGGCCGGACGCAAGGACGCTTTCCCTACATCGCAGGCGCGCAGGCGCGCCGCGCCGCAATCCGGCGATGAGCGGCATGCTCGACACCTACCGTGAAGTGATCACGCCCGAAGGCGTGCCGCTGCAACTGCCGGCCGCCGGCGCGGTGCCGCGTGCGCTGGCCTGGCTGATCGACCTGGCGGTGCGCTTCGCCGTGCTGACCGCGATGGGCATGCTGCTCGGCGCGCTCGGCGGCTTCGGCCAGGGTCTGTACCTGGTGGCGATGTTCCTGGTGTTCTGGGCTTACCCGATCGTGCTCGAAGGCTGGTTCGGGCAGACCCTGGGCAAGAAAGCGCTGGGCCTGCGCGTGGTGGCGCGCGACGGCGCCCCGGCCGGGTGGATGGCGGCGATCACCCGCAACCTGCTGCGCACCGTGGATATGCTGCCGTTCGGCTACGCCATCGGCCTGATCGCCTGCCTGTTCGACGCGCATGCGCGGCGCCTGGGCGACATGGTCGCCGGCACCCTGGTGATCCACCAGACGCCGCGCCACGCGGCGGCGCTGCCGCCGATCGCCAGCGCCGTGGCGCCGCCGTGCCACCTGTTGCCGGCCGAGCAGGCGGCGTTGATCGCCTTCGCCGAGCGCGCGCCGCGGCTGGCCCCGGCGCGGCAGCTGGAACTGGCCACGCTGGCGCTGCCGTTGACGCAGACCCCCGGCCAGGCCGGCGTGCTGCGGCTGTATGCGATGGCCAACTGGCTGCTGGGGCGGCGATGAGGCAAGAGCAGTTCATCGCCCGCCACCAGCACGAGTGGGAGGCCTTCGAGACTTGGCTGCACACGCACGGGCGCAAGCGCCCCGCGCGCGCGGAGGCGAGCGCGCCCGACAGCGCCGCGCACGCGTGGCGCCTGGCCGACGAAGACATGCCGGCCCGCTATCGGCGCCTGTGCCAGCAGCTGGCGCTGGCGCGCAAGCGCGGCTACAGCCCGCTGGTCACCGCACGCCTGCAGCAACTGATGCAACAGGGCCACACCGAACTGTACCGGCCGCCGCGGCCGCGCTGGCGGCGCGCGGCCGAGTTCCTGTTCGCCGATTTCCCGCAGCTGGTACGCAGCCAGGCCGGCTGCATGGCCGCGGCCACGGCGCTGTTCGTGGCGCCGCTGGTCACCATCTTCGTGCTGCTGCAATACCGGCCGGAACTGATCCACGGCTTGATGGATCCCGTGCAGATCGCGCAGATGGAGGCGATGTACGACCCGACTGCGGCCGCGCAAAAGCTCGGCCGCAGCAGCGGCGACGACTGGCACATGTTCGGCGTGTACATCATGAACAACATCAGCATCGGCCTGCGCACCTTCGCCAGCGGCCTGCTGGCCGGGCTCGGCACGGTGCTGGTGCTGCTGTTCAACGGCGTCACCATCGGCGCGGTGGCCGGACACCTGCATCAGATCGGTTACGGGGTGACGTTCTGGCGCTTCGTCGCCGGGCATGCGCCGTTCGAACTGACCGCGATCGTGATCGCCGGCGGCGCCGGCCTGCAACTGGGCTTGAAGCTGCTGGCGCCGGGCCGGCGCCGGCGCATCGATGCGCTGGTCGAAGGCGGCACCATCGGCGCCAAGCTATGCCTGGGCGTGGCGTTCATGCTGCTGGTCGCCGCCTTCATCGAAGCGTTCTGGTCCTCGATCGGCGCGCTGCCCGCGGCGCTGAAATACGCCGTGTCCGGCCTGCTGTGGACGCTGGTGCTGGTCTGGCTGTGGCGCGGCGGACGCGGCATGGCGGAGGCCGGCGATGCGGATTGAACGCCTGGACGTGGTGCTGCGCGCACGCTCGGCCTGGGAGGCGATGGAGCTGGGCAGTGCGCTGGTGCGCCGCCATGCCGGCGCGATCTGGAAACCCTGGCTGCTGATCAGCGTGCCGCTGTTCGCGCTGCTCAATCTCGGCGCCTGGGCGATCGACCAACTCTGGCTGGCCGGGCTGGCGCTGTGGTGGCTGAAACCGGTGCTGGACCGGATCCCGCTGTTCGTGATCTCGCGCGGCGTGTTCGGCGACGTGCCGCGCGTGCGCGACACCTTGCGCGCGCAATTGCGTTGGGGCTGGGACCCGATGTTCGGCTACCTGACCTGGCGCCGGCTGAGCCCGGCGCGCAGCGTGTTCATGCCGCTGGAGCTGCTGGAAGGGGCCAGCGCCGAGCAGCAGCGGCAGCGCCGCCGCAGCCTGGGCGGGGCGGTGTACGGACACGCGCTGTTGCTGGCCAGCGTGTGCTGGCACTTCGAGGCGATGCTGTGCCTGGCCTGCATCGCGGCGATCCTGATGTTCGTGCCGGTGGAGCTGCTGCCGGAGACGGTGCGCGCGGCATGGGCGCTGGTCGGCGAGGAGAACCCGGTGTGGGCCGACGTCGGCCTGAATGTTTTCGGCTGGCTGGCGATGACGCTGATCGAACCGTTCTTCGTCGGTGCCGGCTTCGGCCTGTACCTCAACCGGCGCACCGAGATCGAAGCCTGGGACGTGGAAATGGCGCTGCGCCGGCTGCGCGAGCGGCTGGGCAGCGCCGCGCCGCTGC
>NZ_CAPJ01000460.1 GCF_000331775.1 Xanthomonas translucens pv. translucens DSM 18974 | reverse complement strand
CGCGGCGCCGGCCGCGGACGGGGCGCTGCCCGCGGTGTCGAACCGCAGCGGCACCGGCGCGTCCGGGCGCGTGTAGTGCGGGGCCATGCTGCACGCGGCCAGCGCCGTGCAGCAGGACAGCGCCAGCAGGCGCAACGACCGTGCGCTCATGGCGTGGCCTCCAGCGGATGCTTGCTGCCGGGAAACACGCTGCGCACGATCACGTAGAACAACGGCACGAAGAACAAGCCCAGGGTGATCGAGGCCAGCGTGCCGCCGGTGACGCCGGTGCCCAGCGAATGGCGCGCCGCCGAGCCGGCGCCGTGACTGAACACCAGCGGCAGCACGCCGAGCAGGAACGCCAGCGAGGTCATCAGGATCGGCCGCAGGCGCATCTGCACCGCGTGCAGGGTGGCAGCCAGCAGGGGTTCGCCGCGCTGCTCCAGCTCGCGCGCGAACTCCACGATCAGGATGCCGTTCTTGGCCGCCAGGCCGACCGTGGTCAGCAGCCCGACCTGGAAATACACGTCGTTCTGCAGGCCGCGCACGGTCATCAACAGCGCCGCGCCGAACACGCCCACCGGCACCGCCAGCATCACCGCGAACGGGATCGTCCAGCTTTCGTACAGCGCCACCAGGCACAGGAACACGAACAGCAGCGAGATCGCGTACAGCGCCGGCGCCTGGTTGGCCGACAGCTTCTCCTGGTAGGCCATGTCCGACCACGCATAGCCGAAGCCGTGCGGCAGCTGCTTGCTCAGTGCAGCCATCGCGTCCATCGCCGCGCCGGAGCTGACGCCCGCCACCGCCTGGCCGGTGAGCTCCATCGCCGACACGCCGTTGTAGCGCTCCAGCGCGGCCGGCGCGCTGGTCCAGTGCGAGGTGGTGAAGGCGGACATCGGCACCATGTCGCCGCTGGCGTTGCGCACCGTCCAGCGCTGCAGGTCCTGCGGTGCCATGCGCGCCTCGGCGTCGCCCTGCACGAACACTTTCTTGATGCGGCCCTTGTAGATGAAGTTGTTGACGAAGTCGCCGCCGAGCGCGCTGTTGAGCGTGGCGTTGATGTCGCCCGGGTCCACGCCCTGCGCCTGCGCCTTGTCGTCGTCGATCTTGACCGCATAGACCGGCGCGTCTTCCAGGCTGGCGTAGCGCACGTCGCGCAGCGTGGGATCATGCCCGGCCAGGCGCAGCAGCTTGTCGCGCGCGTCCACCAGGGCGGCGTGGCCGGCACCTTCGTAATCCATCAGTTCGAAGGTGAAACCGGAGGCGTCGCCGAGGCCGCTGATGGCCGGCGGCGAGGTCACGAACAGCTCCGCGTCGGGCACGTCGGCCAGGGCCTGGTTGAGATGCGCGGCGATGGTGTCGGCATCGTCCTCGCGGTCGTCCCAGTCCTTGAGGCGGACGAAGGCCATGCCGACGTTCTGGCCGGCGCCGGTCACGCTGAAGCCGGCCGAGGACAGCACCGAGCGCACGCCCGGCTCGTGCAGCGCGGCCTTGGTCAGGCGGTCGGTCACCGCCAGGGTCTGCTCCAGGGTGGAGCCGGCCGGCAGCTTGACCAGCACGTTGAGCATGCCCTCGTCCTCGTCGGGCAGGAACGCGCCGGGCAGGCGCCACAACAGCACGCCGGTGACGCCCAGCAGCAGCGCGTAGGCGAGCAGGCTCAGCGCGCGCCGGCCCAGCACCCGCTCGACCAGCGCACGGTAGCGCTCGGTCAACTGGCGGAAGCGCGTGTTGAACCAGGCGAAGAACCGGCCCAGGCGGCCGTGCGAGCCGATCGGCGCCTCGCCCTGGTGCAGCGGCTTGAGGATGGTCACGCACAGCGCCGGGGTCAGGGTCATCGCCACCAGCACCGACAGGATCATCGAGGCGGCGATGGTGATCGAGAACTGCCGGTAGATGACCCCGGTGACGCCGTTGAAGAAGGCCATCGGCACGAACACCGCGGTCAGCACCAGCACGATGCCGACCAGCGCGCCGCCGATCTGCTGCATCGAACGCAGCGTCGCCTCCTTCGGCGGCAGCCCTTCCTGGCTCATGACCCGCTCCACGTTCTCCACCACCACGATGGCGTCGTCCACCAGCAGGCCGATCGCCAGCACCATCGCGAACATGGTCAAGGTGTTGATCGAGTAGCCGAACGCGGCCAGCACGCCGAAGGTGCCCATCAGCACCACCGGCACGGCGATGGTCGGGACCAGCGTGGCGCGCCAGTTCTGCAGGAACAGATACATCACCGCCACCACCAGCAGCACCGCTTCGATCAGGGTAATGACCACTTCCTTGATCGAGGTGGTCACGAACGGCGTGGTGCTGAAGGCGATGTGGTAGCTGTAGCCGTGCGGCCAGTACTGCTTGAGTTCCTGCAGGCGCGCGTCGATCGCCTTTGACGTTTCCACCGCATTGGCGTCGGCGTTCAACTCGATGCCCAGCGAAGCCGAGGGCTTGCCGTTGAAACGGGTGATGCTGTCGTAGGTTTCCGGACCCAGGCCGATCCTGGCCACGTCGGACAGGTGCACCGCGGCGCCGCCGGGGCCGCTCTTGAGCACGATCGCGCCGAACTGCGCCGGCGTGTGCAGGCGGCTGCGCGTGGTCACGGTCGCATCCAGGCGTTGCCCGCGCGGCGCCGGCTGGCCGCCGATCTCGCCGGCCGACACATCGGTGTTCTGCGCCTGCAGCGCGTTCTCCACGTCCGAGGGCATCAGCGCGTACTTGCGCAGCTTCTCCGGATCCAGCCAGATGCGCATGGCGTACTCCGAGCCCATCGGCTGGATGTTGCCCACGCCGCTGACCCGGCTGATCTGGTCGTCGATGTTCGATTCCATGTAGTTGGCGACATCGAAGTTGTCCATGCTGCCGTCGTCGGAGGTGAACGCCACCACCTCGAACAGCGAGCCGCTGGACTTGGTGATGACCAGGCCGTTCTGCTGCACCGCCTGCGGCAGCACCGACATCACCGACTGCAGCTGGTTCTGCACCTGCACCTGCGCGGTATCGGCATTGGTGCCGGTCTCGAACACCAGGTTGACCTGCGCGGTGCCGTCCGAGGCGCTGGTCGAGGTCATGTACAGCAGGTGGTCCAGGCTCTGCTGCGACTGCTCGATCAGCTGGGTGACGGTGTTCTCCACGGTCTGCGCCGAGGCGCCGGTATAGGCGGCGCGCACGGTGATGGTCGGCGGCGCCATCTGCGGATAGCGCTCGATCGGCAGCGCGTGGATGGCCAGCATGCCGACCAGGACGATGACGATGGCCATGACCCAGGCCACCACCGGGTGGTTGACGAAGAAACGCGACATGGCAGCTCCTCAGTCGGCCTGGGCGTCGCCCGGCACCGCGGGCGCGGCCTCGAGCTGCGCGGCGCTGACCGCATACGGCACGACCGGCTTGCCGATCTCGGCGCGGCTGCCGTTGACCACGATCAGCCGCTCGCCCGGCTTGAGTCCGGACTGCACCAACCAATCATGGCCCACCGTATCGCCGGTGCGGATGCGCCGCTCCAGCACCCGGTCGTGCGCGTCGAGCAGCTTCACCAGCGGTTCGCCCTTGGCATCGCGGGTCACCGCCTGTTGCGGCACCAGGATCGCGCCCGGGTCGCTGGCCAACGGCAGCAGCGCGCGCAGGTACATGCCGGGCAGCAGCAGGTGCTGCGGATTGGGCACGACCACGCGCAAGGTCACCCCGCCGGTGCCGGGATCGACCGAGGTGCCGACGAATTCCAGCGTGCCGGGATGCGGATAGAAGCGGCCGTCCTCCAGCCGCACCCGCACCGCGACCTTGCCGTCGCTGGCCTTGATGCGGCCGGCGTCGAGTTGCTCGCGCAGCGCCAGCAGCTGCGTGCTGGACTGGCTCACGTCCAGGTAGATCGGGTCCAGACGCTGGATCCTGGTCAGCGCCGCGTCCTGTTGCGCGGTCACCAGCGCGCCGGCGCTGTAGGCCGAGCTGCCGATGGTGCCGGAGATCGGCGCCAGCACGCGGGTGTAGTCGAGATTGATGCGCGCCGCCCGCAACGCTGCCTGCGCCGCCACCACGTTGGCTTCGGCTTCCTTCAAGGCGGCCTGCGCATCGTCGGCATCCTGCTTGCTGGCCGCATCCAGCGCGACCAGGGTGCGGTAGCGCTCGGCCTTGGGCCGCGCCGCGAGCGCCGCGGCCTGGGCCTGCGCGAGTTGCCCGCGGGCGCTGTCGTAGGCGGCCTGGTACGGCGCAGGATCGATCTGGTAGAGCACCTGTCCGGCCACCACGTCCTGGCCTTCGGTGAACAGCCGCTTGCGCACCAGACCGTTGACCTGCGGGCGCACATCGGAGACCTCGAAGGCGACGGTGCGGCCGGGCAAGGCCTGCTCCACCGGCATGGTCTGCGCGGTCACCGCCAGGGTGCCGACCTTGATCGGCGGCGGCGGTTGCGCCGTGGACGAACACCCCGCCGCCATCGCCAGCGCAACAACGGATCCACAGAAAATGAAACAACGAGGCGCGGCGAAGGCGTCGAACATAAGCGAGAAATCGTGGGGGTGGGGAGATCGAAGCGCGCAACGCTACACGAAATGTATTCCCGCGATACAGCGCGACGAAAACGGCAGTCAGCTGCCACTTCAACTTGCGTGTGCGCGCAGAAAGATTGGCGAAAGATTGGTATTGCGGGCGATACCTTGGTATCGCATCGGGATACGCATATTGCCGTTTGCGCTGCGCGATCGCGCGCCTTTGCCGAGCGCATGCCGGTGCAGCGTCATGCCGCGGCCGCGCTCACTGCGTGGCCGCGGCAAGCGGTGACGACGATGGCCAGAGCTGCAGGCCGCGGCAGTGGCGCCGCCGATGCGATCGGCGGCGCGGCGCGGCGCTGGGTACGTGTTCGGCAGGCCGCGGAGGCACTGCCGCCGCGCTCAATCCTCGTCGGCGGCGGCCTCGCGGCCCTGCTGGCGAATGATCGCTTCCTGCCGCGCATCCTCGATCGAATCGCGCACGGCGCGCACGTCGGCGCGGTGGGTGTCGAACACGAAGCGGCCGCTGAGCGCGCTGTCCGGGCGCAGCTCGCCCTGCTCGTACAGCGCCCACATCTCTTCGCCGTAGTAGGTGTCGTTGAGTTCGGGCGCGGCGCGGCCCAGGCAGTCGCGCAGGTTGTGCACGTCGCGCAGCAGCATGTCGCGCGCGGCATTGTTGCCGGCGGCGCTGACCACCTGCGGGAAGTCGATCAGCACCGGGCCAGCGGCGGCGACCAGCACGTTGTATTCGGACAGGTCGCCGTGCACCAGACCCAGGCACAGCATCTTCACCACGTCGCCGATCAGCTGCGCATGGAACGCGCGCGCCTGCTCCGGCTCCAGCTCCACTTCGCCCAGCCGCGGCGCGCTCTGCCCGTCTGCATCGGTGACCAGATCCATCAGCAGCACGCCGTGGAAGTAGCCGCGCGGCTGCGGCACGTGCACGCCGGCATCCACCAGCTGGTACAGGGTGTTGGCCTCGGTGTCCTTCCACGCGGCCTCTTGCTCGCGGCGGCCGAACTTGGTCGCCTTGCCCATCGCCCGCGCCTGACGGCTGCCGCGCACTTTGCGGCCCTCCTGGTACTGCACGCGGGCCTGGAAGCTACGCTGCGCCATGTCCTTGTAGACCTTGGCGCACAACACGTCATCGCCGGCCTGGACCACGTACACGGCGGCCTCCTTGCCACTCTTGAGCGGACGCAGCACGCTGTCGATGACGCCGTCCTCGATCAGCGGCTGCAGGCCCTGGGGGGTTTTCATCGGACGCGGGGGACCTTGAAGGGGAAAACCGGATTATGACCCAACCGTGGGTGCATGCCGGGCGACAACGGCGGCCTGGCCGGCCGCCAGCGGAGTAAAGTGGTCGCCGCGATCGCCGCCACGGCGGCCGCAGCCGGCAATCCACAGTGCAATCGTCCAGAGGGTGTCATGAGCAAGGGCTTGGATCAGAAGAAGAGCGACAAGAAGCAGCCGACCAAGACGCTGAAGGAAAAGCGCGCGGCCAAGAAGGAAAAGAAGAAGTAGCAAACGCCTCCGGCGAGCTCGCGCGACGGGCTCGCCGGACCGCGACCGCCGATGCGGCGCGCGGCATCCTGGCCCGGCCCGATGGCGATGCCCTGGCCTGCATCGCGTGCGCCCCTGGCCTATGGACAGCCGTGCCGCGCCTACGCGCACGACGATCCCCCTCATCAACCGCGCCAGCGGCCGCGCCAGTGCGGGCATCTCCCATCTCCCCGGTCCGTCAGGCATGCGCCCAAAGCGCTTGGCAGCCAGGCGCTATCATCGACAGCCGCGCCGCAGTCCGCTGCCCCCCGCCACTCCCTCGGAGAATGCCGTGAACCCGATCCGTCCGTTCCTGGACAAGGCGCCGCAGCTGGGCGCACGCGTCTACGTGGATCCGGCCTGCACCCTCATCGGCGACGTGGTACTGGGCGAGGACGTGTCGGTGTGGCCGGGCGCGGTGATCCGCGGCGACGTCAACCACGTGCGCATCGGCGCGCGCAGCAACATCCAGGACGGCACCATCATCCACGTCAGCCACCACAGCCCGTTCAACGCGGCCGGCTACCCGACCCTGATCGGCGCGGACGTGACCGTCGGCCACGGCACCATCATCCACGCCTGCACCATCGAGGACCTGTGCCTGATCGGCATGGGCGCGTGCATCCTGGACGGGGCCACGGTGAAGAAGTACGGCTTCGTCGGCGCCGGCGCGGTGGTCGGCCCCGGCAAGACCGTCGGCGAAGGCGAGCTTTGGCTGGGCAATCCCGCCCGCAAGGCACGCATGCTCAGCGACAGGGAGATCGAGAGCCTGCACTACTCGGCGCAGCACTACGTGCGCCTGAAGGATCGCTACCTGGCCGCGGCCGCTGCGTCGCCGCCGTAGGCGGCGCGGCACGCCGGCACCGCTACTGCGCCGCCAACGCCAGCACCGTGCGGCCGATCGGGCGCGGCGCCTCGCTATCGCATGGCAGCTGCCGGTGGGGACGATGCAGGACACCGGCCCGCTCGGGTTCAAGATGCATCTGCCGATCCCCAAGCGCGGCGCGCAGCGCGCGGCTCAACGCGTGCGCAGGGCCAGCAGCGCCACCGCCGCCAGGAGCAACGGCACCGTGCACAGCAGATACAGGTGCTGGGGCGACCAGCCGCCGTCCAGCAGCCACCCCACCGTCGGCGGCGACAGGATCGCGCCGATGCGACCGATGCCGATCGCCCAGCCCAGGCCGGTGCTGCGGATCGACGCATCGAATACCACCGGTGCGGTCGCGTAAAGCCCGGACATCGCCGCGAACACCGCCGCACCGATGACCAGGGCAATCGCGAAGGCCGACGCAAGGTGCGTGCTGTAAGCGCTGAAAGCCAGCATCGCCAGCGCCCCCAGCAGGAACATCCCCAGCGTCGACCAACGCAAGGACCAGCGCACCGCCAGCCAACTGAACACACCGCCACCGACGATACCGCCCAGGTTGAGCAAGGTCCCGCCGGTGATCCCCTGCTGCGCCGACATACCGGCCGCGATCAGTAACTTGGGTGTCCAACTCAGGACGAAAAAGAATGCGAACATGTGCAAGAAGAACGCCAGTGCGAGCAACAGCGAACGTCGGCGCATCGCACCGACGAACAGCACGGCATAACCCTGGCGTGGAACGGCATCGCGCGGCGGCAACGCCGGCAACTCCGGTAATGGCGCATGCCGCATGCGCAGCAACGTCGCGTTGAGCTGGGCCAGCGCGTTGGTCGGGCGCTGGCTGACCAGGAAATCCAGCGACTCGGGCAAACACGCCAGCACCAGCGGCATGCACAGCAGCGAACACCCCGCGCCGAACAGAAATACCGCGTGCCAGTGCACGTGCCAGCGTTCGAGCAGCACGCCGGCAATCACGCCACCGAGCGCGGCGCCGATCGGATAGCCGGTGGTCTGCAGCACCACCGCCGCGCTGCGCCACCTGGCGCTGGCGTATTCGGCGGTGATCGCCCCGATGCTGGGAAACATCGCGCCGATGCCGAGGCCGGTGAACGCCCGCAAGATCCAAAGCTGCTGCACATTCTGCGCCATCGCCGAGGCTCCCATGGCCACGGTGAGAATCGCCAGGCAACCCAGGATCAGGCGCCGCCGCCCCCAACGATCGGCCAGGGGCGCCACACACAATGAGCCCACCGCCATGCCGATCAAACCGGCACTGAGCAACCCGCCAAGAAGCTTGCCGGACAACTGCCACTCGTCGGACACGTGCGATGCAGTGAATGCCATCACCATCACGTCGAAGCCATCGAGCATGGTCAACACCACGCAAATCCCGACGGCCATCCATTGGAAGCCACCCATGCGGTCCTGCATGAGGGAGCCTGGTACAGCAGCATGCGGCATGACGAAATTCCTGCATGAAAGAGGAAAGACAGCGGCCGGACGCTACCGCGCCTGCCTGACCCGATGCAATGCACTGCTTTGCATTTACCGTAGACGTATCGCGTGACCCACCCCGATGCGCGAGAAAAACGCGCATGCCCACGCTGCGCATCGGTGCGATGGCATCTGGCTGCGCATGCCTGCTCGGCAGCGGCAGGATCGGCACGCAGGCTAGCATCGCCTGCCGCTACGGCCCTTGACCGCCATCGTCGCGGACCGCCATGGCCCCGATCCGCCCATTCCTCGCCAAGTCACCCCAACTCGGCGCACGCGCCTACGTGGATTCGGCCTGCACCCTCATCGGCGACGTGGGACTGGGCGAGGACGTGTCGGTGTGGCCCGGCGCGGTGATCGGCGGCGACGTCAACCGCGTGCGCATCGACGCGCGCAGCAACATCCAGGACGGCACCATCCTCCACGCCTGCACCATCGAGGACCTGTGCGTGATCGGCATGGGCGCGTGCATCCTGGACGGCGCCACGGTGAAGAAATACGGCTTCGTCGGCGCCGGCGCGGTGGTCGGGCCGGGCAAGACCGTGGGCGAGCGCGAACTGTGGCTGGGCAATCCGGCGCGGCTGGCGCGCACGCGCAGCGACAAGGAGATCGAACGCCTGCACTACTACGCGCAGCACTGCGTGCGGCTCAAGGACCGCTACCTGGGCGCGGCCGCGCCGGCGCCGCAGCAAGCGGCGCCGCGAGGCAAGGCGGCGCGGCTACTGCCCCGCCAACGCCAGCAGCGCGCGACCGATCGGGCGCGGCGCCTCGCTGCGCAACACCACGCTGGTGGTCACCGCACCGAAGCGCGCCAAGGCATCGATGATCGGCTCCAGCTGCGCCGGCGCAGGCACCAGCACGCGCAGCACGAAGCAGTCCTCGCCGGTGACCCGATGCACTTCCAGCACCTGCGGCATCTGCGCGAACTGCGCCAGGCATGCGCCGATCTGCGCATGCGTGGTGCGCAGGCGGACGATGGCGGCCGTGGCCAGGCCGACCGCGCGCGGATCGACCCGGGCCGCGTAGCCGGTGATCACGCCCTGTTCCTCGAGCCGGCGCACGCGCTCGGACATCGCCGGCTGCGACAGGCCGATGCGCCGTCCCAGCTCGGCCAGCGCGATGCGCACGTCGCACTGCAGCGCCTCCAGAATCGCGTGATCCAGGGCATCGCCCTGCCAGGGTTTGGCTGCCACGCTGCTCGTCCTCTCGTCATGCACCTTGGATTCATCGGCAAACCGCCGCCTGCGGCGATAAATCGCCATGGCATGGCGACCCATCTATCGCGACACTGGCCGCTCTCTTCAACGGAGCGTAGCGCATGCAAGCGGTGGTGATCGTGCCGGGCATCGGCGACTCGGGGCCGGAACACTGGCAGACCCATTGGCAACGGCACGACGCGCGCATGCGGCGGCTGCAGCCGGCCTCCTTCGCGCAGCCGCAGCTGCACGATTGGCTGCAGGCACTCGACCGCTGCGTGGACGCGTGCGCCACGCCGCCGCTGCTGGTCGCGCACAGCCTGGGCTGCCTGCTGATCGCGCACTGGGCCGCGCGCGCCACACGCCTGCCGCGCTGCGCCTTCCTGGTCGCGGTTCCCGATCCGCACAGCGCCGCGTTTCCGCATGCGCAGGCCGCCAGCTTCGTCCCGGTCCCGGCGGCGCCGCTGCCGTTTCCCAGCCTGATCGTGGCCAGCGGCGACGATCCGTACGCGACGCCGTCCTACAGCCGCCGTTGCGCATCCGCCTGGGGCAGCGGACTGGTCGAACTCGACGGCCTGGGCCACCTCAATGCGGCCAG
>NZ_CAPJ01000461.1 GCF_000331775.1 Xanthomonas translucens pv. translucens DSM 18974 | reverse complement strand
CCGCCGCCGACCGGCACCACCAGCAGATCGAGCGGGCCGCTGGCGCCGAGCAATTCCAGGGTCGCGGTACCCTGGCCGGCGATCACCGCCGGATCGGTGTACGGATGCACCAGGGTCGCGCCGGTCTGCTGCTGCACCTGCGCGCACATCGCCTCGCGCGCGGCGATGCCGGCGGCGCAGCGCCACAGGGTGGCGCCGTCGCGGGCGATATTGGCCAGCTTGGCCGCCACCGCGCCCTCCGGCACCACCACGTGGCAGCCGATGCCGCGGCTACGCGCGGCCTGCGCCAGCGCCGCACCGTGGTTGCCCGAGGAATGGGTGACCACGCCGCGCGCGGCCTGCGCCTCGCTCAGCGCCCACACCGCATTGCAGGCGCCGCGGAACTTGAACGCACCGCTGCGCTGCAGGTGTTCGGCCTTGAAGTGCAGGCTGGCGCCGGCCAATGCGTCCAGCGCCTGCGAGCGCAGGACCGGGGTCGCCTGGGCATGCGGCGCGATCCGCGCGGCCGCGGCCGTCACATCCGCGAAAACGGGCAGTGAAGATGAGAACATGCGTGAAAGGTTAACGTATCGTCGCAAGTTCGCGTTGTCGCCGGCTGCCAGGACAACACAGCCGTTGTACGCGACTTAAGCGTTCAATCACCGACGAAGCGGGTTAAGGGGGCATTCAATGCAACACGTCGAACCTGTCGGTCAGCCTCAGGGAGAGGATTCGCCATGAACATGCGCCTGATCTGGGCCGCTGGAGTGCTGGCCACGCTGAGCGGCTGCGCCACCTACGACTACGCCGACAACGGCGGCGGTTACTATCGCGGCGCCCCAACGGTCGAATACCGCTATCCGGACGGCTACTCCGACGGGTACTACGCGCCGTACAGTGCCGTGCCGTATGGCTATGGCGCGGGCTATTACGGTTATGGCTACTACGGCTACGGCGGCCCGTACTACCGCGACTATTACGGTCAGCCGCGCTACCGTCCGCCGCCGCGCCCGCGGCCTGACGACAACGGCCGCCCGCCGGACCGCCCACCGCCGATCAGCGGCGGTGGTGGCGGCCGGGTCAAGTCGCCATGGCGCGACCTGGACCGGTTGCGCCGCCCCGATGCCGCCAACGCCGATCCTCGCCCCCAGTCGATGCAGCCGCGTCCGCAGTCGATGCAGCCACGTCCGGCCAGCGCGCCCAGGCCGGCCGCCCAGCCGCGTCCGTCCGCGCCCCGGCCTGGCAATCTGGGGCGTAGCAATGGGACGAAGCGCACACTAGAGCCTTAAGAAAAAGCTTGATTTCACGCAGGCACAAGACGCACTCTAGGTCGCACGGGGTGACCGCCTGCGTCGCTTTATGACCCGAAGCGATCGCCCCACTGTCTATGTCGATGTCCGACAGGGAAATCTGGATCCCCCCTGTTCCGGCCCTGTCGGGCGTCGGCGCCTAAAAACGAAAAGCCCCGGCTCGCCGGGGCTTTTCGCGTTCGGGCCTTGCGGTTGCTAGGGCGGGGCCTGAATCGCGCGCATAAAAAAAGGGCCGGCAGTCCCCCGACTACCGGCCCCCAGCTCCCCCAACGTGCGCGTGACTGGCCCCTGTTCCAATTCCAGTCGTACGCCCATGACGCAATGCCACGTTGGGTGCAGTAGGGTTATCTGCAGAGTGCATGCCAACTTTAATGCCGAATTCATAAATTGTGATGAATAACACAAAAATACCCTCTTCAAGTGCGCGTCGCGGCGCGAACACCCCCACTCCGGTCCGCGCGAGCCGGCCAACGAGTCCCCGATGAGCGATTCCTTCTACCGCTACGACGTCATCGTGATCGGCGGCGGCCACGCCGGCACCGAGGCCGCGCTGGCGGCCGCGCGCGCCGGCGCGCGCACCCTGCTGCTGACCCACAACGTGGAGACAGTGGGCGCGATGAGCTGCAACCCGGCCATCGGCGGCATCGGCAAGGGCCATCTGGTCAAGGAAATCGATGCGCTGGGCGGGGCGATGGCGCATGCCGCCGACCTGGCCGGCATCCAGTGGCGCACGCTCAACGCCTCGAAGGGTCCGGCGGTGCGCGCCACCCGCTGCCAGGCAGACCGCAGCCTGTACCGCAGCGCGATCCGGCGCCTGGTCGAGACCCAGCCGAACCTGACCCTGTTCCAGGCCGCGGTGGACGCGCTGATCGTGGAAGGCGAGCGCGTGCGCGGCGCCATCACCCAGACCGGCCTGCGCTTCGAGGCGGCCGCGGTGGTGCTGACCGCCGGTACCTTCCTGGCCGGCAAGATCCACATCGGCCAGACCCAGTACGCCGGCGGTCGCGCCGGCGACCCGCCGGCCACCGCGCTGGCGCAGACGCTGCGCGACGGCCGCTTCGGCGTGGACCGGCTCAAGACCGGCACTCCGCCGCGCATCGACGGGCGCAGCCTGGACTACGCGGCGATGGAAGAGCAGCCCGGCGACGATCCGCTGCCGGTGATGTCGTTCATGGGCGAGCTCGCCCAGCATCCGCGCCAGGTCTCGTGCTGGATCACCCATACCACCGAGCGCACCCATGACATCATCCGCGGCGCGCTGGACCGCTCGCCGCTGTACACCGGCCAGATCGAGGGCATCGGCCCGCGCTATTGCCCGTCGATCGAGGACAAGGTGGTGCGCTTCGCCGAGAAGGCCAGCCACCAGATCTTCGTCGAGCCCGAAGGCCTCGACGTGGCCGAGATCTATCCCAACGGCATCTCCACCTCGCTGCCGTTCGACGTGCAGCTGGAGCTGGTGCGTTCGATCCGCGGCTTCGAGCGCGCCCACATCACCCGCCCCGGCTACGCGATCGAATACGACTTCTTCGACCCGCGCGGGCTGAAAGCCTCGCTGGAGACCAAGGCGATGCCGGGGCTGTTCTTCGCCGGCCAGATCAACGGCACCACCGGCTACGAGGAAGCCGCCGCGCAGGGCCTGATCGCCGGACTCAACGCGGCGCGCCAGGTGCGCGGGCTGGAAACGTGGTCGCCGCGCCGCGACCAGGCCTACATCGGCGTGTTGATCGACGACCTGATCACCCACGGCACCACCGAGCCGTACCGCATGTTCACCAGCCGCGCCGAATACCGGCTGCAGCTGCGCGAGGACAACGCCGACGCGCGCCTGACCGGCATCGGCCACGACCTGGGCCTGGTCGGCGCGGCGCGCTGGGCGCGCTTCCAGGCCAAGCAGGAGGCGGTGGCACGGGAGAACGAACGGCTGCGCGCGCTGTGGGCCACGCCGGGCAATGCGCTGGGCCGCGAGGTCGCCGCGACATTGGGGGTGGCAGTAAGCCGCGAGACCACCGTGCTGGACCTGATCAAGCGCCCGGAGCTCGACTACGCCGCGCTGATGCGGGTGCCGTCGCTGGGCCCGGGCGTGGACGACGCGCAGGTCGCCGAGCAGGTCGAGATCGGCATCAAGTACGCCGGCTACCTGGACCGCCAGCGCGACGAGATCGCGCGCCAGCAGCGCCACGAGGACACGCCGATCGCCGAGGCGTTCGACTACGCGCAGGTGCGCGGGCTATCGGCCGAGGTGCAGCAAAAGCTGCAACGCGTACGCCCGCAAACCGTGGGCCAGGCGCAGCGCATCCCCGGCATGACCCCGGCGGCGATCTCGCTGCTGCTGGTGCACCTGGAGCGCGCGCGGCGCAGCCGGGTGGCTTAAGCGGCAGCGCGCGGATGCGGCGTGGCGGCTGCCCGGCCATGCCGGCAGCCGCAAATGGTGAGCTCGACTGCACGCGATGGCGTGCCCGCCTGCTGCAGGCCGCGAAACCTCCACTTTTACTCTCTGCATCATCCTCGCCATCGTCTTCATAGTGCGAGATGCTCACGTCGACTTCCTCAAGATCGCTGCAGCCGCCTTGAGCACCTCAGCAGCAGCAACCGCAATCGCGGCGGCACACTCCTCAGTGGTATTGCGGACGCGCCCCGCTACCTGGCCGCAGCATCCAGGCGCGCAACCCGGATTGCGCGCAGCCGGCGCCGCTTTGCCGCCTTGCAACCGGCCCGCTTCTTCGTCACCTTGTCCACGCAGGACTTTCGTTATTGAAGAGCGTGTGCAGGCGCCGACCGAACCGACGCAGATCACATGACGATGCTCAGAAGAACGGGATACATGTGAAAGAAACCGGATTGGGGGCTGGCGGCGACGAATGGGTGGCGCGAAACCTCCCCGACCAGGCGCAATGGCCGCGGGTTCAACGCCTGCTGCGGTTCGGCGGGATCGCCTGCATGGCGCACGGCCTGGCATGGGCGGCGTACTACATCACGCATGGCATGAGCGCATTGGCGCTCGTGCTCTTTTTGGTCATGCTGATGGGCACGGCCTGCGTGTACATGTCGCGCAAGCTCGATCGCGTTTCCCTCGTCGCCATCGCGCATCTGCTGCTGGTCATGACGGTGTTCGCCAGCCTGGCCGATACGCCGACCGCAGCGGCAGCGCGATCGACGCATCTGTTCCTTCTGCCGATCGGTGCAGCCGCCTTTTTCCTGTTCCGTAGCGAAGGGGTCTACCTGCGCTGGACATTCCCGGCGCTGTGCTTTGCGTTGCTCATCGCGCTGGCCATCATCCCTGGCAGCCTGGGCGTTGCGCTGAGGCTGATGCCGGAGGATATCCGCCGGATCGGCCATGCCCTGAACACCGCGACCGCGATGATCCTGACCGCCGGGGTGTTGGCCATCTTCAGCGAGGACATCAAGGTGCGGCTGGATCAGCACGCGGCGCTGGTCCGCGCGCTCGCGCACGACGAGTTGTGCGCCTACCTGCAGCCGCAGGTATCGGCGCGCGGACGGCTGGTCGGCGCGGAAGTGCTGCTGCGCTGGAATCGACCGGGCTATGGATTGCAGCCGCCGGCCGAGTTCATACCCCTGGCCGAAAGTACCGGACTGATCCATCAGATCGGCCTGTGGGTGCTGGAACAGGCCTGTCTGCAGCTGAAAGCGTGGTCGCGGCATCCCGGCACCGCGGAGCTGGTGCTGTCGGTCAACGTCAGCCCCTTGCAACTGGTATCGGCAAGCTTCGTCGAAGACGTGCGCGACGTGGTCGGCCGGATCGGCGCTCCAGCGAACAGACTCCGCTTCGAGATCACCGAGTCGGCGCTGGCGAGCGACCTGCCCTTGGTCACCGCGAGGATGAACGCGCTGCGCGAGGACGGGATGTCGTGGTCGCTGGACGACTTCGGAACGGGTTTCTCCTCGCTGTCGCTGCTGCAGGCGCTGCCGCTGGACGAACTGAAGATCGACCGGTCGTTCGTGCGCGGAATGACCGCAGACGGCAACCAACGCGAGCTGGTGCGCAAGATCATCGAGATCGCCGGCATCCTGGGTATCTCCACCGTCGCCGAGGGCGTGGAGACGGAGCAGCAGCATGCATGGCTGGGCGAGATGGGCTGCACTGCGTACCAGGGCTATCTGTTCGGCCGCCCGGTCGCCGCGGATACGTTTGCGCAGGCCCATCTGGGCACGCTGGTTTCGCCATCGGACGTCTCCCACTGGGATGCCGATCGCGGCCCAGCCGGTCAGTAGCAAGCTGCGCGAGCGTGCGATCCCGTCAGCGCGCTACGCGCCTGCGGGAGCGTCTTCAGTCACGACGCGCGTTATCGAGAAGGCCCGTCGCGACTGAAGTCGCTCCCACATGTTGCACCCGCGTGGGCTGACGCACACCTGCGCCGGCCGCGCGCTCACCGGCTCGCCGCGGCAGGCGCTGTCGCGCGCGCATTCGCGCCGCCGCCCAGCACGGTGTACAGCGCGACCCGGTTGCTGTCGTCCTGCAGGCGCAAGGCGATCAGATCCTGCTGCGCGGCATACAGCGAACGCTGCGCGTCCAGCACCTGCAGGTAGCCGTCCACGCCGGCGCGGTAGCGCGCTTCGGCCAGCGTGTGGCTGCGCCGCACCGCCTCCACCAGCGCCCGTTGCGCGCTCAGCTGCGCGTCGAGGTGGTCGCGCTGCGCCAGCGCATCGGCGACGTCGCTGAAGGCGCTCTGGATGGCTTTCTCGTATTGCGCCACGGCGATGTTCTTGCCGATCCTGGAGACGTCCAGCGAGGCCTTCAACGCACCGGCGTGGAAGATCGGCAGCGCGATGCTGGGCACGAACGCCCAGGTGCGCGACCCCGCCGCGAACAGCGTGGACAGCGCGTCGCTGCTGCGCCCGCTGGAGGCGGTCAACGACACGGCCGGGAAGAATGCCGCGCGGGCGGCGCCGATGTCGGCGTTGGCGGCCTTCAGCGCGTGCTCGGCGGCGAGCACGTCGGGACGCTGCAGCAGCACCGCGGCATCCAGCTGCGCCGGGACCGGCGCCAGCGCCACGCTGCCGTCGAACGCATCGGTGCCGGCCAGCAGCGCCGCATCCACCGGCGCGCCGACCACCAGTTGCAGCGCGTCGCGCGCCTGCGCGAGCTGGGTGGCAGCGCGCGCGACAGCGACCCGCGCCGCTTCCACGCTGCTCTGGATCTGCGCCAGGTCCAGGCCCGAGCCGATGCCGTTGGCGTGCTGGTCGCGGCTGCGCCGCAGCGTCTGCTCCTGGCTGTCCAGGGTCTGCTGCGCCAGGGCCAGCGACTGCTGGTCGGCGCCGACCGCGAGCCAGGCGTCGGCGATCTGGCCGATCAGGCTCAAGCGCACGCTGCGCTGGGTTTCGGCGCTGGCCAGCCAGGTTTCCAGGGCTTCGTCCTTCAGGCTGCGCACGCGCCCGAACAGGTCCAGCTCCCAACTGCTGATGCCGACCTGCACGGTGTCGCTGCTGTCGATCTGCGCCTGCCCGCTGTCGCTGGCGCTGGCACTGGTGCGCTGGCGGCCGCTGCTGGCAGTGGCATCCAGCGCCGGCGCCAGCGCGGCGCGCTGGATCCGGTACTGCGCGCGCGCCTTGTCGATCGCGAGCATGGCCACGCGCAGGTCACGGTTGTTGTCCAGGCCCAGCGCGATGACCTGGCGCAGGCGCGGATCCAGGAACACCTCGCGCCAGTCCGGCAGCGCCAGCGCGGCGCCGGCCGCGGACGGGGCGCTG
>NZ_CAPJ01000462.1 GCF_000331775.1 Xanthomonas translucens pv. translucens DSM 18974 | reverse complement strand
CGCTGTCGGCGCTGCACACGCCGGCGCAGGTGCAGGCGCTGCTGGACGCGCTGGCGCTGGCGCGCGACCGCCTGGTTGCGCATCCGGTCGGCCTGCCGGCCTGAGCGGGCCGCCGCGAGCGGAGCGCGGCGTTGGCCGGCTCCCTTTTCCCCATTCGGCACACGATCGACGATGCACATCGACACTGTGGGGCAAGGCCCCGATCTGGTCCTGATCCACGGCTGGGCGCTGCACGGCGGCATCTTCGCGCCGCTGGTGGAGCGCCTGTCGGCGCAGTTCCGCATGCACCTGGTGGATCTGCCCGGGCATGGCCACAGCCGCGGCGACGATACCCCGCTGGCGCTGCCGCACGTGGTCAATGCGATCGCCGCGGCGACGCCGCCAGCGGCATGGCTGGGCTGGTCGCTGGGCGGGCTGTTCGCGCTGCATGCCGCGGCGACGCAGCCGCAGGTGCGCGGCCTGGCGATGCTGGCGGCGACGCCGCGGTTCGTGCGTGGCAGCGACTGGCCGCATGCGGTGGAACCGCAGGTGTTCGCGCAGTTCGGCCGCGACCTGGCCGATGACTACCGCGGCACCCTGGACCGCTTCCTGGCGCTGGACACACTGGGCTCGGCGCATGCCCGCACCGAATTGCGCACGCTGCGCGACACGCTGAGCGCGCGCGGCGAACCCGATGCGCAGGCACTGCAGGAGGGGCTGACCCTGCTTGAGCGCAGCGACCTGCGCCGTGCATTGCCGGGCCTGCGCGTACCCAGCCTGTGGATCAGCGGCCAACGCGACCGGCTGGTCTCCGCCGCCGGCATGCAGGCTGCCGCGGCGCTGGCGCCGCAGGCGCAGACGCTGTGCATCGCCGGCGGCGGCCATGCGCCGTTCCTTGGCCATGCCGATGCGGTGGCGGAGGCGTTGCGCGGCTTCCTCGCCGGCCTGGCGTAGCGCGCTTGCGCTCTCTGTAAGAGGGGCTTCAGCCCCGACCGGGCGTTACCGGTGAAACCCGGTCGGGGCTGAAGCCCCTCCTACAAAAAAGCGGGATTCCCGGGCGCATCGGCGGACCGCGCTGGCCGTTGCCACGCCGATATCCGATCATCGCGGTTCCTTCAATCGATCGGAACGCCGACATGGATCTGGGAATCGCCGGCAAATGGGCGCTGGTCTGCGCCGCGAGCAAGGGCCTGGGCCTGGGGTGCGCGCAGGCGCTGGCCGGCGAAGGCGTCAACGTGGTGATCGTGGCGCGCGGCCAACCCGCGCTGGATGCGGCGGCGGACGGACTGCGCGCGCTGCCCGGTGCCGGCGCGGTGATCGCGGTCGCCGCCGACATCGCCACCGAGGCCGGACGCGCCGCCGCACTGGCGGCATGCCCGCAGGTCGATATCCTGGTCAACAACGCCGGCGGCCCGCCGCCGGGCGACTTCCGCGATTGGGAACGCGCCGACTGGCTACGCGCGCTGGACGCCAACATGCTGGCGCCGATCGCGCTGATCCGCGCCACCGTCGATGCGATGCAGGCGCGCGGTTTCGGCCGCATCGTCAACATCACCTCGGCGGCGGTGAAGGCGCCGATCGACAGCCTGGGCCTGTCCAACGGCGCGCGCGCCGGCCTGACCGGCTTCGTCGCCGGGCTGGCGCGGCGCACCGTCGCGCACAACGTCACCATCAACAACCTGCTGCCCGGCCAGTTCGACACCGACCGGCTGCGCAGCAACGTCGCCCATGCCGCGCAGCGCAGCGGCACCGACGCGGACACCGTGGCGGCGCACAAGCGCGCGCAGATTCCGGCCGGGCGTTTCGGCACGGCAGAGGAATTCGGCGCGGCCTGCGCGTTCCTGTGCAGCGCGCAGGCCGGTTATCTCAGCGGGCAGAACCTGTTGCTCGATGGCGGGGCGTATCCGGGGACGTTCTGAGGGCCGGGACTCGGGACTCGGGACTCGGGACTCGGGACTCGGGACTCGGGACTCGGGACTCGGGACTCGGGACTCGATCGTTCGCGATCGGCGAATTGGTCGCAATACCCGGCATGGCGCCCATCGCCGCGCACCTTGCGACGACACGGCTGGCCGCTGCGCGCCGCGGCCGGCGATAATGCGCCGATGGATTCCTCTTTGTTCGATGCCCAGCACATCCGCCGCGCGTTCTCGCGCGCCGCCGCCAGCTACGATGCCGCCGCCGCCCTGCAGCACGAGGTCGAGAAGCGCCTGCTGGAATCGCTGGACTATCTAGGCGACCGCGTGCCGCAGGTGGTGCTGGACGTGGGCAGCGGCCCGGCGCACGCCGCCGCGACGATGAAGAAGCGCTGGCCGCGCGCGCAGGTGATCGCGCTCGACCAGGCGCTGCCGATGCTGCAGCAGGCCAAGCGCCAGGCCGGCTGGTGGAAGCCGTTCGGCCGCGTCTGCGCTGACGCGCGCGCGTTGCCGCTGGCCGAGCACAGCGTGGATGTGATCTTCAGCAACCTGTGCCTGCAGTGGGTCGAAGACCTGCCGGCGGTGTTCGCCGGCTTCCGCCGCGTACTCAAGCCGGGCGGGCTGCTGCTGTGCTCCAGCTTCGGCCCGGACACGCTGATCGAACTGCGCGAGGCGTTCGCGCAGGCCGACCGCGAAGCGCCGCACGTGAGCCGCTTCGCACCGATCGCGCAGTTCGGCGATGCGCTGATGCTGTCCGGCTTCCGCGATCCGGTGCTGGACCGCGACCTGTTCACCCTCACCTATCCCGACCTGGCCGCGCTGATGCGCGAACTGCGCGCGATCGGCGCGACCAACGCGCTGCACGCACGCCGCCACACGCTGACCGGACGTGGCCGCTTCGCCGCCGCCAGCGCCGCCTACGAGCCGCCGCGCAACGCCGACGGCAAGTTGCCGAGCAGTTGGGAAGTGATCTATGCGCACGCCTGGGCGCCGCCGCCGGGCGCGACAATCCGCGAGGGCGGCAGCGAGATCGCGGCGGTGCCGGTGTCGGCGATTCCGATCCGCCGTCGTGGCGATTGAGGCGGCGCTTTGCTTCGGGACTCGGGACCGGGGACTCGCAACAGCCCGGAACCGATGCACTTGCACTCCCT
>NZ_CAPJ01000463.1 GCF_000331775.1 Xanthomonas translucens pv. translucens DSM 18974 | reverse complement strand
GCGGCAGGCCGGCGCAACGCGCCTGCAGCACGGCCGCCAGCACGCGCCCGGCGGCCAGGTCCTGATGGAACTTGAAACGGCGCAGCAGCCCATCCACCGGCGCGGCGTAGACGCAGGCGCTGGCGACCAGGGCCAGCGGCGGCGGTTTGCGTTGGCAGCTGCCGCACAACTGGTCCGCGTCCAGCGCGGGCAACGGCAGCGCACACCCCTGGCAGGCGCTGGCATTCCAGGGCAGCGCGTCGCGGCAGGCCGGGCACAGGTCCAGGCCGGCGACGCCGGGTTCGGTACAGACCAGGCAGCGCTCCGGCAGCAGCCAGCGCTGCAGCCGCTGCCAGCAACCGTCAACCCGGCTCGATCCATTGAAGTTGACAGGGATATCCATGCTCACCAGACTGCCCGCTTTCCCAGCCGCTTACCGTCAGGAAACCCCCATGTCCGCTGTCGTCCGACACGACTGGCAACGCCAGGAATTGCTCGCCCTGTTCGATCTGCCGTTCCCGGAGCTGCTGCACCGCGCCGCCGCGGTGCATCGCGAACACTTCGATCCGGCGCAGGTGCAGGTCTCCACGCTGCTGTCGGTGAAGACCGGCGGTTGCCCGGAGGATTGTGCGTACTGCCCGCAGGCGCAGCGCTACGACACCGGCGTGGACGCGCAGAAGCTGATGAGCACCGAGGCGGTGCTGGCCAAGGCGCGCCAGGCCAAAGCCGCCGGCGCGTCGCGGTTCTGCATGGGCGCGGCGTGGCGCTCGCCCAAGGACCGCGACATCCCCAAGGTCGCAGCGATGATCCGCGAAGTGAAGGCGCTCGGCCTGGAGACCTGCGCCACCCTGGGCATGCTCGACGGCCGCCAGGCGCAGGCGCTGAAGTCGGCCGGGCTGGACTACTACAACCACAATCTCGACACCGCGCCGGACTTCTACGACACGATCATCCACACCCGCCAGTACCAGGACCGCCTGGACACGCTGGCCCACGTGCGCGATGCGGGCATGAAGACCTGCTGCGGCGGCATCGTCGGCATGGGCGAATCGCGCGAGCAGCGTGCCGGCCTGCTGCAGGCGCTGGCCAACCTGCCGGTGCACCCGGATTCGGTGCCGATCAACCGCCTGGTGCAGGTCGCCGGTACCCCGCTGCACGGCACCGTCGAGCTGGATCCGTTCGAGTTCGTGCGTACCATCGCGGTGGCGCGTATCGCGATGCCGCAGGCGATGGTGCGGCTGTCGGCCGGTCGCGAAAGCATGAGCGACGAACTGCAGGCGCTGTGCTTCTGCGCCGGTGCCAATTCGATCTTCTACGGCGAGAAACTACTGACCACCGGCAACCCCGACACCGAACGCGACCAGGCCCTGTTCGCGCGCCTGGGACTGACGCCGATGCAGGTGCACGTGGACGCCGACGCGCACGACCATCCCGGCACCGTGCATGCGGACATCACCGCACCGGCGCCGGCAGCGGACAGGCCGGCGATCGCCGCGACGCTGGTCTG
>NZ_CAPJ01000464.1 GCF_000331775.1 Xanthomonas translucens pv. translucens DSM 18974 | reverse complement strand
AGACAGTGCGCCCAGAACGGCTGGTCGCCGTAGAACGGCACCACCACCGAGGGCACGCCCGCCGCCGCTGCCGCACCGGTGGTGCCGGCGCCGCCGTGATGCACGATCGCGGCCATGCGTGGGAACAGCCAGGCATGCGGCGCCTGACGCAGGTGGAAGATCTGCGCATCGGCGTGCGCATGCGCGGCGTCCAGCGCGCCCCAGCCGCTGGCCAGCACCGCGCGCCGGCCGCTGCGTCGCACCGCCTCGACCAACATCGCGGCGAACGCCTGGGGGTCGGCGCTGACCATGCTGCCGAAGCCGATATAGACCGGCGCCGGACCGGCGTCGAGAAACGCCTGCAACGCCGCAGGCGGCTGCCACTGCGGTTCCTGCAGCATCCAATAGCCGCAGATCTGCACCGACTCGGACCAGTCGGACGGACGCGGCAGCACGTGGGGGCTGAACCCATACAGCACCCGCACCTGCGCCGAATCGCCATGGAAATAAGGCCCGTACCATGGATAAGGACGCAACCCGAGCTGCGCGCGCACGCACTGATTGATTGCCGGCCGCATCACCCGCCACACGCCCAGGCGCAACAGCTGATAGGCCGCCATGCTCAGCGGCCCCGGCACGTTGCGCCCGGCCAGCAGCATCGGCGGCAACTGTCGCGACGCGGTCAAGGGTTGCAGCTGCGCGAACACCACCGGAATCGCGCAGACCTCGCCCAGCGCCGCGGCGAGCAGGCTGACGCTGCCGACGCCGATCAACAGGTCCGCGCCCATACACGCCAATTGCCCTTGCGCCGCCCAGTCCCTGGCCCAGAACGCCATGCGTTCGCGGAACAGCGTGGCCATCGCCCGCCACTGCAATCCGCGATCGGCGATGCTGAGGTCGTTTTCGAGCAGGGCCTGGAAGTCGCCGCTGAGCGCGAAGAAGCTCAGCCCGGCAGCCCGGATCTGCTCGGCGAAGTTGGCGCTGGTGACGATGCGGACCGCGTGGCCGCGCTGCTGCAGTTCGCGTCCCAGCGCCAGCATCGGCTGGATGTCGCCACGCGTGCCGATCGTGAAGATCGCCACCGTCGCGCCGCGCACCGACGCGGCATGCTGTTGCTCAGGCATCGACCAGCACCTCCGTGGCCGGCCGCGGCTGCGCCAGCCGCGGCGCGGCCGCAGGCGCGCGCTGTCCGGACTGGCGTGGATGCAGGCGCGCATCCACGATCTGCGCGATCTGCGCCGCGGGTGCCGACTGCAGCATCGACTGGTGGTCGCTGTCGACCAGGCGCACGTCCAGTTCGGCGACGAAATCGCGCCAGGCCTCGGGTCGCTGCTGCAACAGCTGCGACAGGTCCGGCGCCGGCTTGATCGCCGCCTCGAAGAACAGCAGATCCACGTCCACGCGTTGCGGCTGGTAATTGCCGGCCAGCGCCAGCTGATGCTCGGTCAGCGCGGCGATGCGATCCATCAGCTGCGGATCGTCCTGCAGCAACTGCTGCACCAACGGCAGCGACAGCAAGCCGTAATGGTCGCACAGCAGCGTCGACAGATCGGCCAAGTCGGCGGGCGCGGGCTGGTCCGGATCCAGCCGCAAGCCGAGGAAGTTCACCGCGGCACGCATCCTGGCCGCATCGTCGCCCAGCGCGGCGATGCGGTCGGCATGGGCATAGGGATAGGCGTCGAGCATGACCAGCAATTCCACCTCGTGACCACCGGCACGCAGTTCGGCGGCCATCGCATGCACGATCAAACCGCCCAGTGACCAGCCCAGCAACCGGTATGGCCCCTGCGGCTGCACGCAGCGGATCCGCCGCAGATAATCGGCGGCGATCGTCTCAATGCTGTCCGGCAACGCCGCGCCGCTGCGCAAGGCCGGCGACTGCAGGGCGTACACCGGGCAGCCTGGGTCGAGCTGGCCGAGCAGGCCGAGATACGACCAGCCCAGCCCAACCACCGGATGGATACAGAACAGCGGCCGGTTGCCGTGATCGCCCCGGCGAAGCCGCAGCAATGGCGCCAGCGGATCGTTCTGCGACTCCTCGGCGTTTTCCATCAGCGTGGCCAAGCCAGCTACGGTCGATGCATCGAACAAGCTGCCCAGCGGCAGTTCGATCCCGAAATGGCTGGGAAACCGCGCCAGCAGTTCGGCAGCGGTCAACGAGTCGCCGCCCAGTTCGAAGAAGTTGTCGTGCACGCCGATCCGCTCCACCCCCAGCAAGCGCTGCCACAGCGCGACCAGGCGCTGCTCCAGCGCAGTGCGCGGGGCCACGTAGCGCGGAGCCTCCGCTCTGCCCGGAACCGGCAGCGCCTTGCGGTCGAGCTTGCCGTTGGGGGTCAGCGGCAGTGCCGGCAACGCCATGCACACGGTCGGCAGCATGTGCTTGGGCAAACGCGCCTGCAGTTGCTGGCGCAGCGCATCAAGCGTCGGCAGCATCGCGTCGCCGGCCGCCACCAGATAGGCGACCAGTTGCATCGCGCCATCGCCGTCGCGGTGGCCGACGACCGCGGCCGCGGCGATTGCCGGATGCAGCAGCAGTGCGGCCTCCACTTCGCCCGGTTCGACCCGGTGTCCGCGGATCTTCAGTTGCGCGTCGGCGCGGCCGAGGAATTCCAGCACCCCGTCCTCGCGCCAACGCGCCAGATCGCCGGTGCGGTACATGCGCCCGCCATCGGCGACGAACGGATCGGGCAGGAAGGACGCATCGTTGAGCTGCTGCCGCTTCCTGTAGCCCTTGGCCACGCCGGCACCGCCGATGTAGAGCTCGCCACTGGCGCCGGTAGGGACCGGCTGCTGCTGGCCGTCGAGTACATAGACGCGCGTATTGCGCAGCGGCCGGCCGATCGGCACCGATGCCGTCTCGGCCGGGGTCAGGCGCATCACCGTGGACCACACCGTGGTTTCGGTAGGGCCGTACAGGTGGGTCAGCCGTGCGCTACGCTGCAGCAGCCGGGTCGCCAACTCGCCGCTGAGCGTTTCGCCGCCGACCAGGGCGTGCACCTGCTGCAATGGCAGATCCTCGTTGGCCAGCAGGATGCGCCACAGCGAGGGCGTGGCCTGCATCAGGCTGATGCGCTCGCGCGCGATCAGCCGCGACAGGCCGTGCGGATCGTGCAGCAAACCATCGCCGGCCACGACCGCGCTGGCGCCGCAGATCAGCGGCAAATACAGCTCCAGCGCGGCGATATCGAAACTGATCGTAGTCAGCGCCAGCACCCGGTCGCTGGCCTGCAACTGCAGTTCCTCCTGCATGGCGAACAGGAAGCTGGCCAGATTGCGGTGGCTGACCTCCACCCCCTTGGGCGTTCCGGTGGAACCGGAGGTGTAGAGCAGATAGGCGATGCCATCGGCCGTGGCGCGCGGCGCGGGCAACGGCGCCCGATCGGTCCCTGCCTGCGGATCGAGCCACACGATGCCGCCCAGCGCATGCTGCTCCCACTGCGCCGGTTCGCACACCAGCGCGATCGCGCCGGAGTCTTTCAGTATCGTCGCGTTGCGCTCCGCCGGACCCAGCGGGTCCAGCGGCAAATACGTGGCGCCGCTCCACATCACCGCCAACAGCACCACCAGCAACTGCTCGCTGCGCGGCAACGCCACCGCGATCACGTCGCCCGGCGACATCCCCTCCTCGACCCACTGCGCCGCCAGCTGCGCGCTGCGCTGCTGCAGGCTGCGGTAGTCCAGCGCTTGGCTAGCGCAACGCACCGCGACCGCATCGGGCGTAGCGGCAGCCTGCTGCGCGAACCAGTGCGGCAGGCTGCTCGGCTCGGGCAACGCGGCGTCGGTGCGGTTCCAGTCGTAGAGCAGGCGCGCGCGCTCCTGCGCACCAAGCATGTCCACCTGCCCCAACGCCTGGGTTGGATCGTCCAGCACCGAATCGACCAGTTGCAGCAGGCGCCGGCGGTGTTCGTCCAGTTCTTCGCGGGTGTACAGGCCAGGATTGGCATCGAAATCGAAGCGCACGTCGGCACCATTGCCGCGTTCGTAGAAGAAGATGGTCAGATCCTCGAACGAGCCGTTGGACAGATTGTGCGGAATCGCCTGCACGCCGCCGAAATCCAGCGCGTAGTCGAACGCCTCGATGTTCACCGCCAGCCATGCCAGCTGCTGGTCGTTGCGGACCAGACCCAGGTCGCGGCGAAGATCTTCGTAGCGATATTGCTGATGCCGCAGTGCCGATCTGACCACGGACGCCACCTGCGCGAACAGGCTATGGAACGGCGCCTGCGGCGCCATTGCCAGACGGATCGACACCGCATTGGCGACCATGCCCGGCGTGCTGCGATACTGGCGGTTGACCCGTCCGGTCACCGGCATGCCGAAGATCAGATCCTCCGCGCCGGTATTGCGGTGGTAGAACGCGGCGACCAACGCGATCAGCAACTGCGGCAGCGTGGCGCCGTACAGTGCGCCGAGTTCGCGCAGACGCGCGATCTGCGCACTGGACAGGTAGCCCGTACTGCGCAAAGAGCCGCACTGCAACGCGCCGGGTCGGCGCGTCAGTCTCACCGCCGGCGGGGGGTTGGCCAGCTGCTGCATCCAGTAGTCGCGATCGCGACGGCAACGTTCGGACTCGCGGTATGACGCTTCCAGCTCGACCAGCCCGGCCAGGGCACCCGCCGTGCTCGCCGGCGGCTCGACGCCCGCGGCATAGGCGCTGTAGAGCTCGGCCAGCCGCTGCGCGGCCATGCCGCCGCTGTAGCCGTCCATCATAATATGGTGCGCGTATTGCACCCACAGATAGTGGTCTTCGCCCAGCCGGAACAGCACGCAACTCCACAGCGGATCGCGCGCGATGTCCCACTGCCGCTCAATCGCCTGCGCGATCCAGCGCTCGGCCGCCTGCCGTGGCGCCGCCTCGCCGCTCAGATCGAGATACGGAAAATCGCCAAGGTATTCGGCCTCCACCCGCTGTCGCGGCATACCGTTCTCTTCGACGATGCGCGTCCGGATAGCCTCGAATTCGCACACTACCTGCCGCGATGCGCGCAGGATCAGTTGCGGCTGGATCGGACCGAACAGTTCCAGCGCCTCCGACAAATTCAGCGAAGCCTTCGGATTGATTTTCTGTGCGACCCATAGTCCGCGCTGGGCGATGGTCAAAGGCAGGGAACCGCAGGAGAGCTGGTTCATTGCATGCTCCTTTTGGACTCGCTCGCAAGGCGTTGCCATCGGCGCCGAAATCGGCGTCGAGAAAGCACGACCCACAAGGAGTCGGATTGAGATCGAGTTAATATGACCCCCGGTCCGGAAACCGGAAAAATCCGGAGAACCGCGCAAACACTAACCCCACGTCAAGCAACGGCTTGATGACGGCAGATCATTGCCCTGATTGAACAATTACAAGCAAGCAGCCGCTACAGCCGGATAAAAACGACAGTTAATCATTGGATTCGATGTAAAGAGTTTCCGTGCGCGTTTGCGCACTGTCCACCGACATCTTTTGGAGCAAATCACAATCCCATGTCCGCCACCGTAGACATACCGATAAAACAGTGATTCGAACCACTGTCGCTTTCGATCTGTATCAGTCGCGGCATCTGCGCGCACGCAGACCACGCAGATGTGGAACGCCATAAGCCGCCATGCGCGGCCAAGGCAGCACTGTCACCACGCTTCAACCTGCATGCTCATCGACACGCGTGGGCGGGCAAACCCGCAGCGACATCCTGGTCAGGCGATGCCCGCAGCACAGGGGCATGCGCGCAGTGCTGCTTGCTTAGCATGGCGAAGCCGCCGGATAGCACCGACATGCAGCGTCGACGATGACAGGTGCGCTGCCGCAATCGCCAGCCGTAGCAGCGGCGGTGTACCCGCCGCCCACGGTGCGGGCCGGCGGCGCGCGCTGGCGGCTAGCGCATGTCGGGTCGATCAGCCCAGCGGCTCGTCCGACAGATAGGTGTAGCCGGTCAGCCCCGCCTCCAGCGCCGCCGACAAGGCCTGCGCCTGCGCCGCCGGCAGCTGCGCGGCGGCCACGCGCTTGGCGTAGGCCGCGCGCAGGTCGGCCAGTCCATAGCCCACGTAGTCCAGCATCACGTCGGTGGTGTCGCCGCGGCGCTGCTGGGCGATGCGGTAGCCGTCGCCATCGACGCTGACCTCGATCGCATCGGTGTCGCCGAACAAGTTGTGGATGTCGCCGAGGATCTCCTGGTAGGCGCCGACCAGGAAGAAGCCGAGCCGGTAGCTCTCGCCCGCGCGCAGCTCGTGCAGCGGCAGCGAGCTGTCCAGGCTCTCGTTCTCGACGTAGGTCTTGACCATGCCGTCGGAGTCGCAGGTCATGTCGCAGATCACCCCGCGTCGCGCCGGCGCCTCGTTCAGGCGCTCGATCGGCACGATCGGGAACACCTGATCGATCGCCCACACGTCGGGGATCGATTCGAACACGCTGAAGTTGACGAAATACTTGTCCACCAGCCGCTCGTTGAGCTCGTCCAGCACCGGGCGGTGGCTTTTTTCCTCATGGCTCAGGCGCGCGCGCACGCCGTGCGCGATGGCGTAGAACAGGTCGTCGATGCGCGCGCGCTGCGGCAGGTCGATCTGGCCCAGCGCGTAGCTGGACAGGCCTTCGGCATGGAAATGCTGCGCTTCCTGGAACAGCTCCACCGCCGGGCGCACGTCCAGCTCGTCGTGGATCTCGCGCAGGTGGCGGATCGCCGCCGGTTCGTCGGCGTGCGCGTCGGGCACGCGCCCTTCCGGCGCCTGCTCCACTTCCGAAACGTTGGCGATCAGCACCGCGTGGTGCGCGGTCATCGCGCGGCCGCACTCGGTGACGATGCGCGGCGGCGGCAGGCCGTGTTCCTCGCAGGCGTTGGCCAGCGGCTGCACGATGTTGCTGGCGTAGGAATGCAGGCCGTAGTTGATCGAGCAGTAGCTGCGCGAGCGGGTGCCTTCGTAGTCGATGCCCAGGCCGCCGCCGACGTCGACGTGGCTGATCTTCGCACCCAGCTTGGACAGCTCGACGAAATAGCGCGTGGCCTCGCGCATGCCGTTGGCGATGTCGCGCACGTTGGAGATCTGCGAACCCATGTGGAAGTGCAGCAGGTTCAGCGACTCGGCGTACTCGGTGTCGCGCAGCGCCTTCCACAGGTCCAGCACCTGCCGCGGCGACAAGCCGAACTTGGCCTTGTCGCCGCCGCTGTTCTGCCACTTGCCCGCGCCCAGCGAGGCCAGGCGCATGCGCACGCCCAGGCCCGGCTTGACGTCCAGCGCGCGCGCTTCCTCCAGCACCAGCTTCAGCTCCGACGGCTTCTCGATGACGATGAAGGTCTGCAAGCCCAGCTTGCGCCCGATCAGCGCCAGGCGGATGTATTCGCGGTCCTTGTAGCCGTTGCAGACGATCAGCCCGCCCGGCCGCGACAGCGCCAGCACCGCCATCAGTTCCGGCTTGCTGCCCGCTTCCAGACCGAAGCCCTCGCCGTGGTGGCTGGCCAGGGTGCCGGCCACGCCGCGGTGCTGGTTGACCTTGATCGGGTACACCGCGGTGTAGCCGCCGGCGTAGTCCCAGTCGGCCTGGGCCTGGGCGAAGGCCGACTGCAGCTTGCCCAGGCGCTCGCCCAGGATGTCCGGAAAGCGCACCAGCATCGGCAGCTTGGCGCCGGCCGCGCGCGCGGCGTCCACCACCTCGGGCAACGCGATCGCCACGCCATCGGCGCCTTGCGGGCGCACCACCATCCGGCCGGCCGCATCCACGTCGAAATACCCATCGGCCCAATGCGGGATCGAATAGGTCTTGCGGGCCTGGTCGAGGGACCAATCGCTCATCGTGGCGGCTCGGCGGAGAAAGGGGGCGTGGATTGTAACGCCTGCTACGCGTGGGCTCCGTTACAATCCGCGCCGACCTGACGCCCCTGCCGTAGTGGGAGCTGGGTGGGTTTGGGTTCGGGTGCCGTGTCGTGTGGTCTGACTGCACGAGGCTGCTCCCTACCCTCATCCGGCGCTGCGCGCCACCTTCTCTCGGTGGGAGAAGGAATAGCCTGCATTCTTTCCGCTTTCTTAGGACATCGCATGAGCGCCAACGACAACTGGTACATCGAACACTTCCAGCCCACCGGCTCGGCCATCGGCTATCGCATCACCGGCAAGCTGGACGAGGTGCAGTCGCCGTTCCAGAAGATCGAGATCTACGACACCACCGACTGGGGCAAGTTGATGGTGATCGACGGCGCGGTGATGCTGACCACGCGCGACAACTTCTTTTACCACGAGATGATCAGCCACCCGGCGCTGTTCACCCACGCCGCGCCCAAGCGCGTGGTGATCATCGGCGGCGGCGACTGCGGCACCCTGCGCGAAGTGCTCAAGCACCCCGGCGTGGAGCGCGCCACCCAGTGCGACATCGACGAGCAGGTCACGCGCATGGCAGAGAAGTACTTTCCTGAGCTGTGCGAGTCCAACGCCGATCCGCGCGCCGAGCTGCTGTTCGACGACGGCATCGCCTACATGGCCAACTGCCCGGCCGGCAGCGTGGACATCGTCATCGTCGATTCCACCGATCCGGTCGGCCCGGCCGAGGGCCTGTTCAACAAGACGTTCTACGCCAGTTGCTTCAAGGCGCTGAAGGACGACGGCATCCTGGTGCAGCAGTCCGAATCGCCGCTGGCGCTGCTGGACCTGATCAAGGAAATGCGCACCGAGATGGGCAAGGCCGGCTTCGCCAGCTTCCACACCGTGCCGTTCCCGCAGCCGTGCTACCCGACCGGCTGGTGGAGCGTGACCCTGGCGCGCAAATCCGGCGGTTTCGACTTCCGCGAAGCCGACGCGGCAGCCAAGCCGTTCGTCACCCGTTACTACAGCGCGCACCTGCACACCGGCACCCAGGTGCTGCCGCCGTTCGTGGCCGAGGCGTTGGGCGGTTAAGCGCCGGACCGGCGCCGACGAGGTAGGCGCCGGCGGGCCGATATCCGTAGTGCTCCAGTTGTCCCGGGTGCAGCGGGTTCTGCACCTTCAGCATCAGCCTGCCGTCGTCGTCGTGGAAGAAGACGTACTGGAAAGCCTGCAGCGCGCGCGCCTTCAGCTAGGGCCGGGCCTGCAAGTCGGCCAGCGACTGGCGGAACCGCTGCGGCGGCTGCAACGCGCCGTGGACATGTGCCGGCTGCTGCGCCGGCGGTGCCGGCCAGCAGCAGTGCCGGACGCCGCCAACGCCGAGACCGCAGTGCGGCGCGCGCCTTACAGCGCGTCCGCATCCAGTTCGCCGGTGCGGATCCGCACCACCGTGCCCAGGTCGTACACGAACACCTTGCCGTCGCCGATCTTGCCGGTCCCGGCCGCCTTGACGATTGCCTCAAGCACGCGCTCGACCTGGTCCTCGGTGACCGCCACTTCCAGCTTCACCTTGGGCAGGAAATCGACCACGTACTCGGCGCCGCGGTACAGCTCGGTGTGACCCTTCTGCCGGCCGAAGCCCTTGACCTCGGTGACGGTGATGCCGGCCACGCCTTGCGCGGCGAGCGCTTCGCGCACGTCGTCGAGCTTGAACGGCTTGATCACGGCCATGATCATCTTCATGCGGCGTTCTCCAATCACAATGGCATCAGGATAGCGCGGTTGCGCGATGCACGGCCGCCGGGTTCAAATGGCCGCGCGCCCCATCGCCGGAATTTTCCGACAGCGCGCCGCGCCCGATACCGATGGCCCCGAACCGCAGGGTGCCGCAATCTGGCGTCACCTGCCGGAGCATCGCCATGATCGACCTCAATCACCTCGACGACCTCGCCCGCCGCCTCAGCGACCTGGTACCGCCAGGCCTGCGCGAATCCCGTGACGAACTGCAGAGCACCTTCAAGAGCGCGCTGCAGGCCGGACTGGGCAAACTCGACCTGGTCACCCGCGAGGAATTCGACGTGCAGCGCGCGGTACTGCTGCGCACCCGCGAGAAGCTGGAAGCGCTGGAACGCAGCGTCGCCGCGCTGGAAGCCGCGCGCAGCGGCAACGCGCCGTCCGCGCAAGCCTGATCCACCCGCCATCATGAGCCTGGCGCTGGTGCACAGCCGTGCCCGCGCGGGGGTGCTTGCGCCTCCGGTTCGGGTCGAGGTCCATCTGTCCGGCGGACTGCCGGCCACGCAGATCGTCGGCCTGCCCGAAGCGGCGGTGCGCGAATCGCGCGACCGGGTACGCGCCGCCATCCTGTGCGCGCAATACGAATTCCCGGCGCGGCGCATCACCGTCAATCTGGCCCCGGCCGACCTGCCCAAGGACGGCGGCCGCTTCGACCTGCCAATCGCGCTGGGCATCCTCGCCGCCGCAGGGCAACTCGACCCGCAGGCGCTGGGCAACTACGAATTCCTCGGCGAACTGGCCTTGACCGGCGAACTGCGCGCCGTGGACGGGGTGCTGCCGGCGGCGCTGGCCGCCGCCCAAGCAGGACGCACGCTGATCGTGCCCGCCGGCAACGGCCCCGAAGCGGCGCTGGCGCAGCACGTGCAGGCGTGCACTGCGCGCACCCTGCTCGAAGTCTGCGCGCTTTTGAACGGCACCAAGACCTTGCCCGCCGCCGAAGCCCTGCCGACCGCGGCCACGCCGTTTCCCGACCTGAGCGACGTGCGCGGGCAGGCCCAGGCGCGGCGCGCGCTGGAGATCGCGGCGGCCGGTCATCACCATCTGTTGTTGATCGGCAGCCCGGGCTGCGGCAAGACCCTGCTGGCCTCGCGCCTGCCAGGCATCCTGCCCGAGGCCAGCGAGGCCGAGGCGCTGGAAGCAGCGGCGATCGCCTCGGTCAGCGGCCGCGGCCTGGACCCGGCGCGCTGGCGGCAACGCCCCTATCGATCCCCGCACCACACCGCCAGCGCGGTGTCGCTGGTCGGCGGCGGTACCCATCCGCGCCCCGGCGAAATCTCGCTGGCGCATCGCGGCGTGTTGTTCCTCGACGAGTTGCCCGAATGGAACCGGCACGCCCTGGAAGTGCTGCGCGAGCCGCTGGAATCGGGCACGGTCACCGTCTCGCGCGCAGCGCGCAGCGCCGAATTCCCGGCCCGCTTCCAGCTGGTCGCGGCGATGAACCCCTGCCCCTGCGGCTGGGCCGGCGATGCCAGCGGCCGTTGCCGCTGCAGCGACGACAGCATCCGCCGCTATCGCGCGCGCATCTCCGGCCCGTTGCTGGACCGCATCGACCTGCATGTGGACGTACCGCGCCTGCCGCCGCAGGCATTGCGCGCCGATGCCGCTCCCGGCGAAAGCAGCGCCGCCGTACGCGTGCGGGTGGAGCAGGCGCGGCAACGCCAGCTGGCGCGCGCCGGCTGCCCCAACGGCCAGCTCGGCCACAGCGAAACCCTGCGCGACTGCCGCCTGCAGCCGCGCGACGAGGCGCTGCTGGAACACGCCATCGACCGCCTGCGCCTGTCGGCGCGCTCCCTGCACCGCATCCTGCGCGTGGCCCGCACCATCGCCGACCTGGCCGGCAGCGACGCG
Organism: Xanthomonas translucens pv. translucens DSM 18974; assembly: GCF_000331775.1. The sequence continues at coordinate 6,834 of NZ_CAPJ01000464.1, read as the reverse complement.
ATCGCCACCGCGCATCTGACCGAGGCGATCGCGTACCGGCACCTGGACCGCGGCGAGGCACCATTGGCGCGCAGCGCCTGACTGCGCAACTGCACCGGGCAGGCAATCCCGCCAACGCCGGCCAGGCGGCCGCCGGCCCGACACCGCCTATCGCCGGTGCCACAAACGCGACTGGCCCAGGCGAACGTCTCCGCCTGGACCAGAGGTCGCCATGCTGCATTTTTCAGGGAAGCGAGGTGTACGGCTGCCTCCACGGGTTGACTTCGACGTAGCTTCGGCCGGTCACGTCATTGCCGTTGAGGGTGCCGACCACCTGCGACGATCCTTCCCAGTAGGTGCGGTGGCCGCTCCACAGCATCTCCTGATCGTCGACCAACGGGGTGATGGTCAGCGATCCTTCCGGCAGGATCACGTTCCACTTCGACGCGTAGGTGTAGCCGGAATTGGGACTGGTCCAGGTCGAAAGCGCCTTCAGATCCATCTGGCTGCCGGCCACCGCCGTCGCCACGCCCTTGGACACGCGCGTGCCGAACTTGTTGATAATGGCACCGGTGTTCGGATCCTGCAGGTAGTAAAGCATGTACTGCGTATCGTCATCGAGCTGGATGGCGAACCAGTTCCAGCCGCCGCCCAACAGAGATCCGTTTTCATCGAATGCCATGCTTTTCACGAACCACTGTCGGTCCTGCCACGAGGTGCCGATGATCTTGATCGGGACGCCGTTGTCGTAGACCGTCCCTTCCGTATCCAGCGCAGTGGAAGAATAATAGGCCGAGGTCTTGGCGATGGGCCGATAATCCACCACGCCGTTGCCGTTATGAAGGACGAAGGGCATGTCGCTGCTGGTCTTGAGGTCGATTGCAAAGCGCCCATCGCCGAGGGCACCCTTGATCGCGTAATTCTGCTGCGACCCGCTGATCGACCAATCCTGGTTGGTGAATTTGAAACCGCCCTTCTGATCCGGGATCTGATCGGAGACGACGCGCTCCTCCACCTTGTGCAGCTTGTTGTTCACGTCGGTGACCGCGAAATGCCAGGAATAGGTGGCAGGCCCGGACCCGATCGGCCACAATTGGAACACGGTGACCTCGTACCCGAATTCGCGCTTGGCGCCACTGGGATCGACGCCGTACAGATGGCCGACGAAATACCACCATTCCAACTGACTGTGGTGCGGACCTTCATCGCGCGGCAATTGTACCGGTGCGGGTTGTTCGAAAACTTGCGCAACCGCGGGTGCGGACGAGAACCCGCACGCGATGACCATGGCGGCGGCGAGCCAGCCACCAAAGCGCCCTGACGGTGCTGTCGAGATACTCATTTTGCCCCCTTGAGATGATGATGGATGTCGTGCTGGTTGGATGCGATGTGTGACTTCAAGGCAGAACGCGTGCACCCCAATCCACGCCCCACGGATTCATTTCTGCGAACGCCTTGCCGGTAATCGATTTTCCGGCCAAGGTGCCCACCACCGTGGCAGGACCCTCGAAATAGAACTTCTGCGTGGCCGGCGCATACAGCTCGGCGTTCTGCAGCATCGGAGTGATGGTGATCGCGCCGTCCGGCAAGGTGACCTTCCACTGCGCCGGATACTCGTAGCCTGTATTGGGACTCTTCCAGCTGCCGATACGTTCGAGCTTGATGGCGTCGGGAGCGATCGGCGTGTAGCGACCGTCGGCGGTCTTGACGGCAAGCGCCTGATCTACCGTGCCGTCGCCTTTCATGAAGAAACTGATGTTGTATTGGCTGTTGTCGTCCAGCGAAACGCCGAACCAGGTCCATCCGCTGTTGGCGTCCCCAGGAATGCCGTTGGCCCATTCGTGGTCGTACCAGGAGGTTCCGGTGACCTTGACCGGCACGCCGTGGTCCCACACCGTGCCGCTGGTTGCGTTGACGTTGAAGGAATAATACGGCGAGATGAATCCGCCATAGGTTTCCACACCATTGGTCCCGTTCAACGTCGGCTTTTGCAATGCCTGCGTGGCGAGATCAATCGCATAGTCCAGATCTGGCGGCGAGGCCTTCGCGTAGTACGTGCCCATCGACCCGCCCATCTGGAAACCGGCGACATCCAGATCGAAGCGGTCGGTCGAATTGGTCAACGGCCCGACGATCACCTGCTTTTTGAAGCGGAAGTCGCCGCGATCCAGGTCCGAGATCGCGAAGTGCGCATCGTAGACCGGCTGCGTATTGGCAATGCCGACGATCTGGAAGACAACCATTTCGTAGGCGTAGGAATGCTTTCCACCGGACGGATCGGTCCCATCCAGAAACCCGGTCATGTACCACCATTCGGCGGGCTGACGATGCGCCGCTTCGTCGTGCGGAAGCGTAATACCGGTTTCGATTGGCGGAAACGTCCCTATTGCCTGCGCCATCGCATCGGATGCAAGCATCGCGACAGGAAACGCAAAGACAGAGATCGCTAGCGCATGCACGAGCTTGTGCATCCGGATGATTTTCACGGAAGAACCCCCTGATTGTTTTTTGACGGAGTGGCAACCGCGGCTGCGATTGCGTGGAACGCGATGACGGCCGGTGCAACAGAGGCGATATCGCGTTCGATTCAAACCTCATCCCGCCGGTCGTGGCTGTCAATGCTTCATTTTGAAATAATTCACATCTGTAACCGCAATCTCATTGCGACAGTGCGTAATGCAACACTCGGAGAGGCGCGAGGCGCGATATATAACCGTTATCTGACAGCCACCACAGAACTCTGCGCAAAACTCGCTGCATTTCAACAGCGGAGCCGTGCCTGCGTATCGGCGCACGCGGCCAGATAATGGTTCACCAGATCACAGTTCTTGTCTAGATAATCGTCCGGCGCGACTGTTCCACGCCGCAGCGTCGCCCTGCGCAGCGCTTTCAGTCCAGCCTGCAGGCGGCGGCGACTGCCTCGGCGATCAGCGCATTGCAGCGCCGCGCATGGGTGAAGGTCATGCCGTGCGAGGCACCAGCGAGCACGTGGTGGCGCGCATCGGGCAACCACTCGGCCAGCGCGGAAGCATTGTCGCGGTACTGCGCCGGGCTCAGTTCGCCGCTGACCAGCAGTACCGGTACCGCAAGGCCCGCAGCCTGCTCGCGGCCGTAGGCCGGCAGCGCATCGCCGATCTGCGGCGCCAGGGTCTGCGCGTTGTCGCGCACCATCTGCCGGAACGACGCGCTGCTGCGCGCCCAGGCGCCCGGCTGGCTGACCGAATCGACGAAACATTCCAGGCCGGCCTCGACCTGGCCCTCGCCCAGCAAGGCGATCGCCCGCGCGCGGATCGACAGCACGTCCTCGGGCAGGCCCTGCGGCTGCGGCCCGCCCGGGTCGAACAGGCTCAGGCTGGCGATCGCGGCAGGCCGCTGCAGCGCGGCCTGCCAGGCCACCGCGGCGCCACGCGAATGACCGACCAGATGCACCGGTTGTCCGTAGCTGGCGAGGAACCCGGCGACCTGCTGCGCATGCCAACGCCAGCCGAAGGAATGCCGCAGCGACGATGGCAACTGCGGGAAATACTGGCCCAGGCTCAGCGCGGCGACCGCGAAGCGCTTGCACAGGCCGCGCAGTTGCGGCGCCCAATAGCGGTAGTCGCACAGCGCGCCGTGCACCAGCACCACCGGCACGCCATCGCCCATCCGCAGGTAGGCCAACGCATCGTCGTCGCCCAGCAAGTGGACCGCAGGCTTGCCGAGCGGGGTCCGCGGACCGATCACCGGCAGCCTCCGGCAAGGCACCGCAACGGAGCCCGCGCCACGCCATTCATGGCGACCTCGCTGACACGGCAGCGGAGAGGAGGCCAGAGAGTTGCCCCGCACTGGAGCGCCGCGAGCGCAGAAAACGCGGTCACGCGCGTTCCAGCGGCGGCGCCGGCACGACGCAGGCCGCAGTGTTGTGCGCGCTGCACGCGCTGGCAATGCAGCCCAACGAAATCCAGAGCGGCATCCCAGGGAGCGGCGGCGGCGTCACGCGCCCGAGGGCGCCGGTCGCCGCAACGCCGAAGGCGATGCAGGCCAGCGGCGCAAGGAATTTCATGCACGATGGAAGATGATGCGGCGCGCATGGTAAGACACGTGGGACGCGCCGGCCATTCAACGCCGAGGGTTCCAGCGCGGCATCCCGAGCACTGCCGTCATACGGCAAAGGCCATCGCTCGCCGCAGCGCCGAAGGCGGTGTCCACCACCGGCAGGTTTCGCGGTCGAAGAGGCCATGCAGGCTGGGAATGATGTGGTGCGCCCGGAGGGATTCGAACCCCCGACCAATGGCTTCGGAAGCCACTACTCTATCCGGCTGAGCTACGGGCGCAACGGACGCGCATTCTAACGGCAAACGGCGCGCCGCGTCTGCCCCATGCCGATCGCATGCCGCAGCGACCGGCCCCGACATTCGCCAGGGCGCGCAAGCCGCCCCGGCGGCGGGTCGCCGCCGGGGCGGCTTGCGCGAGGCCGGCCAGGGTTCAGCCGCCACGCACCCGATGCGTTTCACGGTTCGCGCGCCTGGTTCGCCGCGACTGCGCACAGACGCAAGCTGCTTGCGGCAGTCGCGGGCGGCACCTTGCTGCCGCCGGGCAGGCCCGGCTGCTACCCTTGCGCGATGGGTTACGAACGCTACGAAACGCCCGCCGCGCTGCCGCCGCGCGCGCGCCTGGGCCAGTACTGGAAACTGCTGCGCGGCGACCGTCCGATCGGCGTACTGCTGTTGCTGTGGCCGACCTGGTGGGCGCTGTGGCTAGCCGCCGACGGGATGCCGCCGCTGTGGACGCTGTTCGTGTTCACCGCCGGGGTCTGGCTGACCCGCTCGGCCGGCTGCGTGATCAACGACTACGCCGACCGCTGGCTGGACCCGCAGGTCGAGCGCACCCGCAGCCGGCCACTGGCCACCGGCGCGGTCGGCGGACGCGAGGCGCTGGCGGTGTTCGCGCTGCTGATGCTTGTCGCCTTCGCGCTGGTGCTGACGATGAATCCGCTGACCATCGGCCTGAGCGTGGTCGGCCTGTTCCTGGCCGCCAGCTATCCCTACCTGAAGCGCTACACCTACCTGCCGCAGGTCTATCTGGGCATGGCCTTCGGCTGGGGCATCCCGATGGCGTTCGCTGCGATCGGCGGCAAGGTGCCGGCACTGGGCTGGCTGCTGTACGCGGCCAACATCCTGTGGGCCACCGCCTACGACACCTGGTACGCGATGGTCGACCGTGAGGACGACCTGCGCGCCGGCTCCAAGTCCACCGCGATCCTGTTCGGCGACCTGGACCTGGTCGCGCAGGGCATCCTGTATGCGCTGATGTTCGTCGCGCTGGGCTTGGTCGGCAGCCACAGCGCGCTGGGGCTCTGGTACTGGGTGGGCCTGGGCGTGGCCGCGCTGCTGGTCGCCTACGAATTCCGCATCGCGCGAACCCGCGAACGCGCGCCCTGCTTCCGCGCCTTCCTGCACAACAACTGGGTCGGCCTGGCGATCTTCGCCGGCATCGCCGCGGCGTTGGCGCTGCGCGCGGGCTAGGCCCGAACCAGGACGCCACGCACTGGCCGCTGCGCCCGAGCACACATCGCCAGGCCAATCGGTGTCCTCTGCCGCTGGCGGCAATGCCGCGCAAGGCGCGCCTGGTCCGGGCGTTGCCGGTAAAGCGTCGGGACTGAAGTCCCTCCTACAAAACCGTCGATCGAATCCTGCAGGAGCGGCTTCAGCCGCGATGACTTGTGAAAACGCCACCCCTGCCGATCGCGCCAACCAGCGCTAACGCGTCCCGTCCGTCGTCGGCGCATGCGTCAGCAGCGCAAACACCCGCTGCTGTTCCTGCACATCCTGCAGACCGCTGATCCGCAGTCTGTCGCCGGGGAGCGGCGACCGTCGCCACGGTGAGCACCTGACCGTCGGCCAGCAGCGCGATCGGCTTGCCGATGTTCTGCTCCGTCGTCCTGGTCAGGCGATCGTCGTGCCCAGGGAAACGCAGATCGAGTGCCGGCTTACCATCGTCGCCGTCCACGCGCGTCACTGTGGCGGCGCCATCGACGGCCAACAGTTGCTGCGGCGCCAGATACACCGGCCGTCCCTGGTACGCGGCCTCGGCATAGCCGGCGCGCGGCGCATTGCTGGCCAGGCGCCATTCGATCCTGGCCTTCACCGCGCTCGCTCCGGCGCTGTCCGGCGCCTTGTCGATCCCGCAGCCGGTCGCACCGAACACGTACAACGCCATGGTCACTGTCCAAGCCATCCAGCGCATCGCCATCTCCATGTAGTTCGTTGACCCACATCATAGAAGAACGCCGCTGGCGTCTGCTTACGCGCGCGCAGCATGCGCCGGCAGGGCGGTGCATGCATGGCCCGCCAGCGCATGCGATCGCGCCTGCCCGCGACCCATGCGCTTGGTCCGCCGCATATCCGCATCTGCTCCCCGCATGCGTCCGATGGCAAACGCATTGGGCTCGTATTCCCGGCATGGGCAGACGCCGGCGACGCCTCTGCAGTGGCGTACGCAACGCGCACCGCCATGGCGCGCGCGCCGTGCCATGCGGCGCGCTCACGGCACCCGCGCCACCACCCAGGCATCGACCCGCGCCACGCCGGCACGGCGCAGTGCCCGTGCCGCGGCATGCAGGGTCGCGCCTGTGGTCATCACGTCGTCGATCAGCGCCACGTGCGCCGGCAGCGGCGCCTGCACCGCGAACGCATGGCGCAGGTTGCGGCGCCGCGCCTGCGCATCGAGTTCGGACTGCGGCGTGGTCGCGCGCACGCGCTGCAGGCCGGCGCACAGCGGCAGGCCCAGCGCACGCGCCAGCGGCCGCGCCAGTTCCAGCGCCTGGTCGTAGCCGCGCTGGCGCAGCCGCGCGCGGTGCAGCGGCACCGGCAACAG
>NZ_CAPJ01000465.1 GCF_000331775.1 Xanthomonas translucens pv. translucens DSM 18974 | reverse complement strand
CGCTGTCCAATCCGACGCCGATAGCGGAAACGGCCGCAACCAGCGCGCCCGCCAACACGGCGGCCATCGCGACCAGGCCGGCGGCGACGACGACCACGCCTGCCGCGGCCACGGCCGCCGCGGTAGCGGCGGACAACGCCCGCTACATCCTGCAGGCCGGTTCGTTCGGCGCCTCCGGCGATGCCGAATCGACCAAGGCCAAGCTGGCGATGCTGGGGCTGTCGGCGCGCGTGGAATCGGCGCAGATCAGCGGCAAGACCGTGTACCGCGTGCGCATGGGCCCGTACGGCACCGCCAGCGAACTGGCCGCGGCCAAGCAGAAACTGACCGGCAGCGGCCTGCCGGCAATCGCGATCAAGGCGCAGTGAGGCGGGGAGCGGGGAATCGGGAAACTCGAATGGGGAGAAGCGGCGTCTCCCGCATTCCCTGCGACCGGCCTGCGTAGGCCAGTCGTTTCATTGCCTCGCCAGTCGCGCGAGCGCGCTGCTGGCAACCTAGCTGCAGTGAGCTGTAGCAGGTGGAGCACGTCGACGCCTGCTTTCGCTGTTCCTACTGCCGATTCCCCACTCCCTATTCCCGGCTTCTAGCCACCTGGAAGCCGGCAAAGGACTGCGTCACCGGCATGATTTCCAGCCGATTGATGTTCAGATGCGGCGGCAGCGTGGCGACCCAGAAGATCTGCTCGGCGATGTCCTCGGCGGTCATCGGCTGCGCGCCGTGGTACAGCTTGTCCGATGCGCCCTGGTCGCCGTGGGTGCGGACCAGGGTGAACTCGGTCTCGGCCATGCCCGGCTCGATCGCGGTCACGCGCACGCCGGTGCCGTGCAGGTCAGCGCGCAGGCCCAGCGAGAACTGGCTGACGAAGGCCTTGGTGCCGCCGTAGGCATTGCCGCCCGGATACGGGTACAGCGCGGCCACCGAACTGATGTTGACGATCGCACCACGGCGCTGGATCAGCGTCGGCAGGAGGCGATGGGTCAGGGTCACCAGCGCGGTGATGTTGGTGTCGATCATCGTGCGCCAGTCGTCCAGCGACGCGGCCTGCGCCGGGGCCGTGCCCTGCGCCAGGCCGGCGTTGTTGACCAGCAGGTCGATGCCGCGGAACGCGTCCGGCAGCGCGGCCAGCATCGCATCGAGCGCGGCGGCGTCGCGGATGTCGAACGCCGCCACGTGCACACGCTCGGCGCCGAACTCGGCCAGCAGCGGCTGCAGCCGTTCGGCGCGGCGGCCGGTGGCGATCACGCGCCAGCCGGCGTTGACGAAGCGGCGCACGGCGGCGGCGCCGAAACCGGAGGTGGCACCGGTGATCAGGGCGGTCTGAGTCATTGAGAGGCCGGGAATGGGGAATGGGGAATGGGGAATGGTAAAAGCAAACAGGCGAAGCCGGGGTGCTGTTGCCTCAACCGCCGCTTGTCGGCATGGATACGTGGCCGACGGCATAGGCTTGACCGACGTCCGGTGACGGCGGCGGCAGATCGCGCCAAAGCCGCAGGCGTAGCCGGTTCCAGCCGTGCGGCTCGTAGGCGCCCACTGCGGCGAGTGCGCCTGCGGCGACAGCGTCCCGCGCCCGCTCGGCCTCGCGTTCGCCCAGCGTTTCGAGCAGGTCGGCATCGGCGATCGCGGCGATCTCGCGGCGGGCGTAGCGGGCACCGCGCAGGTCCGCGCGCAGCTGCGCAGCGCACACCGTCCACAGTTGTACCGCAGGCCGTCCGAAGGACTCAGTGAGCGCGCGGAACGCGGCGCCGGCGAGGAAATCGCGCATCGCCTCGGCGTCGCGCCACAGATAGAACGGCGCATACAGGTTGCTGCGGCTGGACAGCGCGCGATCGCCGCAATCGGCGCTGAGATAGGCCTTGAACACCAGGCCCGGCAGATCGTCCAGCAACGGTCCCTTGTCGGCGATACGGCGCTGGATGATGGCCATGTCGTCGTCGGCCGGCAACACGATGCTGTATGGCGATCATGCCTGGGCCTGCGCTGCCACGATCCCGGCGCGGCCACCGCCGAAAGACCAGTCCTGCGCCGCGGTGGTGACGATGTTCACCATCACGTCTTCCGGCGCGATGCCCGGCGCGATCGCCAGCAGCTCCACCAGGCGCCGGTAGAACGCCTGCTTGCAGGCATCGCTGCGCACCCGCCCGGCGGTGATCGCGATCAGCACTAAGGCGCCCGAGCGCGGTCCGCCGAGATAGTGGCGATCGAACACCAGTCCCCCCGGATCGTGCTGGTGGATGACCTGGAAGCAATCGCCGACCGGCACCTCGAAGGCCTCGTGCATGGCCTGGTAGACGCTGGCAGACAAGGCGCGCAGGTAGTCGGGAGTAACGCCGCGCTGCAGCGAGATGCGGGCATAGGGCATGGTTATGTCTCCTGCTGGGTGAATCAGGCGGCCGACGCGGTCGCGGCACGCAGCAACGGCAGCGCCGAGGCGGCGCACGGCCAGCCGGCGTAGAACGCCAGATGGGCGATCGCCTCGGCCAGTTCGTCGTGGCGCAGGCCGTTGTCCAGCGCGCGGCTCAAGTGGAACGGCAGCTGCTGCGGCCGGTACAGCGCCACCAGCGCCGCCACCGTGACCAGGCTGCGTTCGCGCGGCGACAGCGCGGGACGCTGCCACAGGTCGGCGAACAGCACCTCGTCGGTCAGTTGCGCAAATTTCGGCGCGATATCGCCGAACAAGGATGCATCGGGCTGAGGCAGGTCGGACATGGGCGTCTCGCGCTGGAGATTGACTGCGCACAGCCTAGCCAACGAAGATGTTCCTGAAAATCGGGAAATTCAGCATTCAATCTTCGATAAAACAGGATCGATAACATGCGTCGCGTCAGCTTCGACCTCGATGCGCTGCGCAGCTTCGTCGCCGGCATCGAACTGGGCAGCTTCGCCAAGGCGGCAGACCGGCACGGGCGTTCCACGTCGGCGATCAGCGCGCAGCTGAAGAAACTGGAGGCGCAGGCCGGCCAGGCGCTGCTGCGCCGCAGTGGCCGCGGGCTGGCGCTGACCGAGGCCGGCGAGGTGCTGCTGGCCTACGCACGGCGCCTGCTCGACCTCAACGACGCCGCCGCCGCCGCGCTGCACGAACCCGCCCTGCAAGGCTGGGTACGGCTCGGGCTGCAGGAGGATTTCGGCGAGCACATGTTGCCCGATGTGCTCGGACGCTTCGCCCGCGCTCATCCCAGGGTGCGCATCGAAGCGCGCATCGCGCGCCATCAGGACTTGTTGGCGCGGATCGAAACCGGCCAGCTGGACCTGGCGCTGGTCTGGGAGGCGGGAACCGCGACGGCGCATCGCCAGCCCCAGGCCGCCTGGCCGATGCGCTGGATCGCCGCGGCCGATGCGCCGCCGCCCGATCGGGCCGGCTGGAACGGTGAGACGCCCTTGCCGCTGGTGATGCTGGACGCGCCGTGCCTGCTGCGCACGGCGGCGACCACGGCACTGGACCGCGCCGGTATCCCGTGGCGCATCGCCTTCACCAGCGCCAGCCTGGGCGGGGTCTGGGCCGCGGTCCGCGCCGGCCTGGGACTGACCTTGCGCACGCCGGCCGGCCTGCCCGCATCGCTGGCACTGTTACCGCAGGCGACCGGCGGCCTGCCGACGCTGCCGGCGCTGGGCTTGAACCTGCATCGTGCCGACGCAGCGCCAACACAGGCGGTGGCACGCCTGGCGGAGATCCTGCAACAGCGCCTGCACGAAGCGCGCGTGGCCTACGCCGATCCGGAATAAAGCCGTTGCGTGGAGAAACGCGCATGTCCGGCAATCGCCGCGCCGATGCGCTCCGGCAGTGGCGGCCTAGGCGGCCACCGGTACGTCGGCGGACGTGCGCCGCAAGCGCTCGCGCAGCTGCAGGAACGGCCGTTCCACCGCGTAGTGCAGCAGCGCGGCGGCCAGCAGCGCCATCGCTGCATAGACCGCGAATGCGAGCAGCCCACGTCCGCCGAGCGCGGCGCCCAACCAGCGCTGGGTGAGATGGAACACCGCCTTGTGGGTCAGATACAAACTGTAGGAGATCGCCGCCAGCCACCCCGCTCCAGGCAGCGCACGCCGCCCGATCCAGCTGCGCGTGGACGCGCCGGCAATCACCAGTAATGCCAGCCCCAGCGACAACAGCGGCCAGCCGATCGCGTTGCCGAGCAGGCCGGTGCGTTCGCGGAACAGCCACAGCGCCAGCGCACACACCGCCAATCCGGCCAGCAGCAGCGCATTCGCATGCGCCTGCAGCCACTGCCAGCGCTGCGGCCGGAACACCTTGAGCACGGCCAGCACCACGCCGGCGAGCAGGCCGTCGAGCCGGTTCCAGGTCGGGTAGTAGATGTCCTCGATGAACCAGTTGCGTTGCAGCCCGTCGCCGATGCGCTCGAGCGCGCTGTCGTGCAGCCACGTCGCCGTGCGCAACGCGATGCCGGCCAGCACCACCGCGCCGCACAGCGCGACGAAGCGCGGCGCCGACGGCCGCCGCAGCGACAGCGCCGCCAGCAGCGGGAACACCAGGTAGAAATGCTCCTCCACGCACAACGACCAGGCATGCGAGAACGCCTGCTGGTTGGCGTAGTCGATGCCCAGGTTCAAGCTGAAGCTGGCGAACATCCACCACGGCGCGATGCCCGGCGCTTCGCGGAAACCGGGCCAGGCCAGGTACAGCGCCAGCACCACGACGAAGGCCGGCAGGATGCGCAACGCACGGCGCAGGTAGAAATCGCCAAAACGCAGCGGCTCGCCGCGCTTCAGCGGCGCCAGCACCTGGCTGCCGATCAGCAAACCGCTGAGCACGAAGAACAGGTCCACGCCCATCCAGCCGTAGCGCGACAGCCAGGCCCAGTCCTGCCCCAGGCCGCCGACCACGAACGAATGGAACAGCATCACCCAGCCGATCGCCAGCGCGCGCAACACATCCAATCCGGGGTAGCGCATGCGGCCGGCATCCTTTCACGGCAAGGAACGTGGCCGCTATTCTAGGCAGCGCAGGTCGGCCGCTCAATGCGCGCTGGATCCGTCCACCTCTGCGTGCCGCATCGCGCGACGAACACAGTGCAACGCGGCGATGCGGGCTAACGTCTTCCCGCCCCCAGGGCCTGCGGCGGCAGCGCGCGATCGGGTTCACCACGCCCGAGCCGCGGCAACACGCCCCAGCGTTCCAGCCACGCCACCGCCGTCCCCACGCCATCCTCGGCGCGGATGCGCGCGCCCAGGTGCGCCGCGGCCTGCACCATCGCCGGTTGCGCCGCCTGGTCGAGCGC